>JBGPZT010000249.1:0-2331 GCA_041493915.1 Candidatus Limnocylindria bacterium | reverse complement strand
GCATGCAGTACGCGTTGTGGTCGCTGAGGATGTACTCGAGGTTCTGCTTGCGGAGCTTGAAGAGCGCGTCCGAGCTCGACACGATCTTCATGCCCGGCTCGACCGCGATATGGCACGAGGGCAGCGGCCGATCCTGGCCCTCGATGTCGACCAGGCACATGCGGCACGCCGCGGCCGGCGCGAGCTTCTCGTCGTCGCACAACGTCGGCACGTTGAAGCCGGCGCGCTGCGCGGCGCGCAGGATCGCTTCGCCGGGGAGCGCCGTGACCTCCTGGCCGTCGATGGTGATCGTGCACGTCGGCTGGCCTGACGGGATCTCGCCCGTGTGCGAGACCGTCGGAAGCTGGGATTCGCCGGGCTGGAGGTAGCGCTCGAGAAGGCTCATGCGGTGAGGACCATCGTATCGGCGACGAGCGGAGCGGGCTCGTACTCGGGTCGATGCCACACGAGGTCGCCGTCGCGGTCCCAGATCGCGAGCGGATAACCTCGCTTCTCCGTGTACTCGATGCCACCGAGCTCGCGTCCGACGTGCACCTCGCCGTCGAGAACGAGCTCGCGACCGTCGACGCGGACGAAGCGGTCCTCCTTTTCGACATCCCTGCGCGTTTCGACGACGAGCGACCCGGTGACGCGGATGAGCGTCGTCTCACGCCGCAGGAGCGCATGCGCGTGCTCGACGGTCGCGATGATCGAGGCCGTCGTGAGTGCGCCGATCACGAGGCCCGCGGCGAAGATGCGCCAATCGCCACGCGACAGCAACGCGAGATAGAACGCGATGAGCCCGCCGATCACCCAGTACTTCCACTCGTTGCGCTCGATCTTGATCGAGAGGTAGTCGGCGAGCGCGCGCCGCTGCTCGGCGCTGATGAGGATCGCCGTCCTTGTGCGCGGCCGCGCGTTGATGCAGGGCTCCCAGCGCGCAAGGTGGCGCCAGATCCCGTCAGGCCCCTTCTCGATGAATCCGCTGCACGCCTGGCACGTCTCGCTCATGGCTGGACCATCGTCTCGTACCTGCGCGCGCGAAGCGTCGTGCACGTACCAGTCGGGCATCTTCGCTCGGTGATATGCGCGCGGTAGTCGTCGGGGAACTCGCGCATCGTGGTGCGGAGGACCTGTGGCGCGGTGATGCCGAAGCCGCACAGCGAGGACTGCTGCATGTGATCGCCGAGCTCGTCGAGCCACGGGAGATCGGTGTCACGACCGAGCGACGACGACACGCCCTCGAGGATCCCCTGCACGCGCTTGGTGCCGACTCGGCAGGGAACACAGATGGCGCAGCTCTCCTTCGCGAGATACGCGAAGAGCCGCCCGGCCTCGCGGACCATGCACACGTCGGTCCCGAGCGCACGCACCTGGCCGGAGCCCATGTGCGTGCCGGCCGCCTTCAGGTCCTCGTAGTCGAGCCGCGTGCTCCTCCGCTGCGCCGACAGGATGCCGCCGGTGGGCCCACCGACGTGGATCGCCTTGATCTCGCCGGTCCCGCCCCCGGCACGGTCGAGGATGGCGCCCAGCGTGGTCCCGAGGTCGACCTCGTACACACCCGGCTTCGCGACGGCCCCCGTGACCGATACCAGCTTCGTCTCGGCTTTCGCGCCCTCTAGGACCAATGGCAGCCAGGCCAACGTCTCCGCGCTCGACACGAGGGTCGGCCGCATCAGGTAGCCCTGCAGGGCCGGGTACGGCGGCCGTTGTCGCGCCATCGCGCGCTTGGACTCCAACACGTTGAGCAGTGCGCTCTCCTCGCCGCCGATGAAGCCGCCCGGCCCGAGCGTGATCTCGATGTCGTCGCGGCCCGCGAGGGCGCGCTCGGCCGCGCCGCGCGCGCCGGCCGCCTCAGGATGCAGATAGAGGAAGGCGCGCGCCGCGCCGGTGAGGACCATCGCGAGCTCGATGCCCCGCACGACGAGGTCGGCGCGGCCTTCCAGCAGCGTCCGCGCGAGCGGGCTGGCCGGGTCCGCGTCGTATGCGTTCGCGACGACGTAGGCCTCGCGCCCGACGGCGTTCGCACGCACCGCGCGCAGCTTGTCCGCGAGCGCGAAGCCTGCTCCGCCGCGTCCACGCAGACCCGACGCGGATACGCGCTCGATCGCGGCGTCGGCATCGAGCCCGCGATCCAGCGCGGGAACGCGCGCGCCGTCGAGCAGACGCGCGGCGGTGCTAGCGGGCATACGCGGGCTCTACGATGTGGTGCACCTCGTCCTCGTGCAGCTCATCGTGTGCGGGCGGTGGCGACTGCGGCGGCCACGCGCCCGCGATCGCGAGATTGCCGGTGAAGCGCCGGCCGCCGCGCGGCACTGCCGTCCCCTGACCCTCCGGCGCGCCGCGGAAGTT
>JBGPZT010000227.1:0-3004 GCA_041493915.1 Candidatus Limnocylindria bacterium | reverse complement strand
GTTCGCGCGCTGGTGGGTCGAGCAGCGCGAGAAGTTCAAGCCGCGCGGCCATCGTGCGCTGCGGAGCGAGCTGGCGCAGAAAGGCGTGGCGCGCGACGTCGTCGATCTCGTTCTCGGCGAGCGCGCGCCGGACGCGGATGTCGAGCAGGCACAACGCGCGCTCTCTCGTCCCCTCACGCGCTGGGCGAACATGCCTGACGCCGAGAAACGGCGGAAGATCCACGCGTATCTCGTGGGCCGTGGCTTCGACTACGACACGATCGAAGCGGTCGTGCGCCGCGAGGTCACCGAGGCGGAGTAGTCAGGCCGGGGATGCCTCGAGCTCGTCGATCCGTCGTGCGAGATCGACGTCGGCGTCGCTGATCGCCGTGGTCGCATGCGTGGTGAGGACGATGCGGACGTGCCGGTAGCGCTCGACGTGGATGTCGGGATGGTGGTTCGTCGCGTTGGCCGCCTCCGCGACACGGTCGACGAAGGCCATCGCGCTCTTGAATCCCTCGAACGTGAACGTCCTTGTGATCGCCTTGCCTTCGCGACGCCACGCGCCTGACGCCAGCAGCGCCGCGAGCGCGGCCTCGTCGAGCCGTCTCTCGTTCTCCGGAAGACTCATCGTCTAGGACATCCTCGTGAGTCGTTCGATACGCGCGGCGGTCGATGGGTGCGCGTCAAAGAGACGCGTCGACCAGCCGCGGTCGAGTGCGTTCGGACGCACGGTCCAAAGAGACGCGGCGAGTCGCTCGCCATCGGTCGTCGTCGAGCTCGCCGGCGGCACGACCCTCCTTGTGCTCGGAAGCGCGCTCAGCAGACGCAGGGCCCGGATCAGTCCTTCGGGATAGCGTGTGATCAGCACGGCTTGGGCGTCGGCCAGAAACTCCCGCTGCCGCGAGATCCGGGCGTCGGCCACAAGGAACACGGCCATGAATGCGACGAGGATGATCGGCGCGGGACCGAGGGCCCAGAGCGCGAACACCGCGACGAGGACCATCGCCGCCTGGTGCCACCGCACTCGTGTTACCGCCATGGCCATGACGAGGCCGCGACAGAGCGCGAGGGCGGAACGCAAGCCTACGACGGCCGTCGCGATATGAAAGAGCTCGTGTGCGAGAACGCCATCGAGCTCATCATCGCCAAGATCCAGGAGCCGGTCCGTGATCACCAACGTGCCGGCCTGCCCGACGCGCTCGATCGCGAGAGCGTTCGCTGGTAGACGCGCGACCAGGTAGACCGCCGGGAGCGTCTTCTGACCGAGGCCGGCCGCAACGACCTCCAGCCGCCGGAAGAGCCGCGGTTGCTGCGAGGCCGTGACCGCGCGCGCGTGGAGCATCGCGAGCGTGATCTCTCGGCCGCCGAACATCGCCGCGCCGAGAAAGATGGCGAGGGAGCTCGCCGGGCGGACCGCGTTTGGTCCGAGGAGCCATACCGCTAAGGGGAATAGCGCCGCCAAGAGGGCGGCGCTGAGCGCTGCCAGGACCCTCGAGCGCCGACGGTTCGCCTCGAGCGCTCGGTATGCGGTCAGTTCCATCCGGCGGCCGCATTCTCGGCTCGCGCTCGCCGCGCGAGCAGCCGACCGAAGCCGATCCCGAACGCAAGCCCGCCGCAGAAGTACATCAGCGAGCCGACCAGGAGTGGGAGCGCGAAGACGCCCGCGCCGAGCAGCGCGCCCGACGCGAGCGGGCCGATCGCGTTGGTGAAGCCCCACACGGCGAAGCCGGAGCCCACCGCGGTCGCGCGCTCCTCGGGAACGGTCGCGGCCATGAGCAGCGACTGATGGAAGGGCCACGACAGGTTCGTGAAGAAGCCGCGAAGCACGAAGAGCGACGCGGCGACGGTGAAGACCGGCGCGACGACGATCAGCGCAAGGCACGTGCCGCTCGCGGAGAGCGCGAAGAGCACCGTCCGCGGCCCACCCAGTCGTTCCTCGAGGAACGGCACAGCCACCAGCGTGGTGAGCGAGAGGATCTGCGCCGCCGCGTACCAGGGACCGAGGTCAGCCTCGGTGACGCCGAAGCGCAGGCCGAACCACAGCGGCAGGAGCTGCACGGCGATGCCCAGACCGAAGCCGAGGAAGCCGATGCCGAGCGCGTACGTCGCGATCGCGGGCCGGGATCGGCGCGGCAGCCAGCCGGACGCGACCCGCGCGGCGCGCACGCTCGCGTCCTCGCGCAGGGGCACCAGCAGCGCCGCCGCGGCGACCGTCAGCGCGGCCATCGCGAGGTAGGGGAGCCGGTAGCTCTCGAGGTCGCCCGCGCCGAAGCTCGTCCGCAGCAGCGTCGGCACGGCCGCGGCGATGGACCCGAAGGCCAGCGCGAGGCTCCAGAGCGCCTGGCTCGCCGCGAACACGCGCGTCCGCTGCGCCTCGGTCGCCTTCTCCGCGAGGAGCGCGTCGAAGCTCGAGATCGTCAGCGCTCCGGCGGCGCCGTTGGCGAGTCCCACGCCGCCGAGGACGCTCGCCCCGATGAGCCACGCGGGGTCCGTCGTCGCGGCGAAGACGAGGTAGCTGAGCACCGGCATGAGCGTGCCGGCGACGATGAAGCGTCGGCGGCCCCAGCGGTCGGCGAGCACCCCGGAGAAGGCCACGATGAGCGACGTGACCAGCCCGGAGACCGTGTAGAGCAGGCCGATGAAGGCCGGCTCGATGCCGGCGCGGTCGAGGTACAGCGGTAGGACGACGAGCAGATAGCCCATCGGCACGGTCGAGACGAAGGAGCTCGCGAGCAGCAGGCGCGTGCCGGGCGGTGCGTAGTCGCGCATCGGTTGCAGGCTAGCGCCGTCCGCATTGCGTACGCGGGGTGGCCAGCGTTATCCTCGACGTACTTAGAACTTGTGAACCCCGGCCGGCGGGGCACGCCGTTCCGTCGGCCGCTTACGCGATCTAGGGGGCGTTCGCCCCAGTGCGGCGAGCATCCTCGCGTTCGCGCCACACGGAAAGGAACTTGAGATGCCCGACCCCCTCGTCGTGGGCCTTGGGGCCCTCGTCGGAGGCCTCGTCGGCTTCGTGCTGGCC
>JBGPZT010000196.1:0-4083 GCA_041493915.1 Candidatus Limnocylindria bacterium | reverse complement strand
CGCGCCGGACGCGGTGAGGAGCAGCACCGCGGCCTGCAGAGCGCGGTCGGCGCTGCCGCCGAGCTCGGTGCGGATCCGCGCCGTGTCGTGGCTGCCGAGGAGGTGCATGAGACCCGCCTCGACCGCGGGCTCGTACATGTGGCGTATCGCGGTCGTCCATCCGGCAAAACGCGTTGGCGCGACCACCCCGTTGAGGTACTGCAGGACGGCGTCGCGCCACGGGTAGTGCATCACCGAGTCGAACTGAGCGCCGTCGAGCCAGCGGATCGCGTCGTGCCACACCTCGCCGACGATGAACGCGTCGGGCTTGGCGGCTTTGACGCGGTCGCGGAAGGCACGCCAGAAACGGTGATCCACCTCGTTCGCCACATCGAGGCGCCACCCGTCGATGTCCGCCTGACGCACCCAACGCTCGCCGACGCCGGTGAGGTATTCGCGCACCTCGGGGTTCGCTGTGTTGAGCTTCGGGTGGTTGCGGATGCGGTTCGCGAACGTCTCGTAGTTCACGTTCTCGTGGTCCACGGGGAACGCGTCGATGCGGAAGAACCAGTCGCGATAGGCGCTGTCCGCGCCCTTCTCGCGCACGTCGCGGAACGCGGCCCACTCGTCCCCGGCGTGGTTGAAGACACCGTCGAGCATCACGCGCATGCCCGTGCCGTGGGCGTCGCGCACGAGCGCGGCGAGATCCTCGCTGGTGCCGAAGGCCGGATCGATGCTGTCGTAGTCGGCCGGGTCGTACTTGTGATTCGACGGTGAGGTGAAGACCGGCGTGAGATAGATGCAACCCACACCGAGATCGCGCGGCCACGCGAGGCGCTGGCGGATGCCGGCGAGGTCGCCGCCGAAGAACGAGCGACCGGTCGGGATCTCGCCCCAGGGCCGCGAGCCCGGCGGGTCGTTGGTCGGATCGCCGTTCGCGAAGCGATCGGGAAAGATCAGGTAGAACGTCGTGCCTGGGACCCAACGTGGCAGGGCAAAGCGGTCGGCGGGCAGGTCGTACGGATAGAAGAAATAGCCGGCGTGGAAGCGACGCGGCGGCGGCGCCGGCGTGAAGCCGTGCTCGGAGAGGAACGTGGTCGAGCCGTCCGCGCCGGTGAGATGGAAGAAATACCGCAGACGCGAGGTCGGCACGGGCAGGACGCCGGTCCAGTAGTCGCGGACGCCATCCGACGCCTCACGCGTCAGCGCGAGATCGCTCTCGTGTCCTGACTCGTACTTGTCCGCGAAGCGGCAGATCACGCGGCTCAGATCGCCGGCCTCGGCAACGAGACGGACGTAGAAGCGCTCGCCGGCGAGCGGCTGCACGTAGGGCGCACGGGCGCGGTGTTGGATCGCTGCGAGACGCAGTCGGCTTAGCCCTTCACCCCGCCGACGGTGAGCCCGCCGACGATGTAGCGCTGCAGCGACAGGTAGACGACCGACACGGGCAGCGCGACGAGGATCGCCATCGCCGAGAACTTCGACCACGGGGTGTTCGCCGCGTACTGGCCGGTCATGCCCCAGAGCGCCATGGCCAGCGTGAAGTTCTCGGGGTTGGTGAGGAACTGCCAGGACATCACGAACTCGGTCCAGCCGGTGAGGAAGCCGAGGAATGCGGTGACCGCGAGCGCCGGCGTCGCGAGCGGCAACATGATACGCAGGAACGTCTGCGTCGAGTTGCACCCGTCGAGCAGCGCGGCCTCCTCGAGCTCCTTCGGGATCGTGTCGATGTATCCCTTGAGATTCCAGATCGCGAACGGCAGCGCGCCCGACGTGAGCGCGAGTCCCACTCCGAGCAATGAGTTACGCAGGTTGAAGTTGAAGTCGCCCATGTCGATGGTGATCTTGTTCAGGAGCACGAACAGCGGCGCGAGGGAGGCGACGGACGGCACCATGAGCACTGCGACGATCGCGATCATCAGCGCCTGGCGCGCCGGGAAACGGAAGCGCGAGAACGCGTAGGCGGCCGCGACCCCGATCCCCACTGACGCCAGCGACACGCCGGCGCCGAGCAGGAAGCTGTTAAAGACCAGCTGCGGCAGTGTCACCGGGTTCGAGGTCGGCTTCGCGAGGACCTCGATGTATGCCTGGAGCGACGCGCCCGGCGGGATCAGCGTGAGCTCCGTCGGACGCGAGATGTTGCGCGGATCGAGCGACATGCTGATGACCCAGATCAGCGGGAACAGCACGGTGAAGCTGATGAACATCAGGAGCGCCTGCAGCATCAGCTGCCGGCCGAGTCCGGTACCGCCGCCCGTCGCGCGGTCGCGGACCCCGGCCAGGCTGAACAGGCGCGGCCGCGCGATCGGGAGCGTGCCTTGTGCGAGCGATCTAGACATATGACTCGGTCGCCTTCGTGATGCGGTTCGTGAGGAGCGTCAAGACCAGCAGGATGATCATCGTGTAGATCCCGAACGCCGCCGCCAGGCCGTACAGGCGGTTCTCGTTGACCAGGCGGAACGCCGTCGTCACGAGGATCTCGGTCTGACGGAGTGGCCCACCGCCCGAGACCATGTAGATCAGGTTGAAGAGGTTGAAGGTGATGATCATGCCGTACATCGCGGCGGGGATCATCGCCGGCCGCAGCAGCGGAAGAGTGATGGTGAAGAACTGCTGGCGGGCGGAAGCGCCGTCGATCGACGCAGCCTCGTAGTACTCCTTGCTGATGCTTTGCAGCGCGCCGGTCGCGATGATCGTCATGAATGGCCAGCCGAGCCAGATATTCGTTATGAGAAGCGCGAAGTACGAGAGTGGTAGCGGGAGCCACGAGATCGGCGGATCGACCTGATCGATCCATCGGATGTGGAACAGGTCCGGTGTCATGCCAAAGAGGCCACCGATCCCGGCGAGCGCCTGATTGATGGCGCCGTAGTCCGTGTCGAACATGTTCCGCCACACCGTCGCGACGACGAGCGTGGGGATCACGATCGGAAGGACGAAGATCGCGCGATACACACCACGGAACCAGAGGCCCTTCGAGTTCAGCAAGACCGCGATGAGGATGCCGATGGTGATGTGGAAGATGACGTTCGAGAAAGTCCAGAAGAGGTTGAACGCGAGCATGCCCCAGAAGTTGAAGTTCGCGATCTGCGCCACCTGGTTCGTGACGAGGTTGATGTAGTTCTCGAGGCCGACGACGTTCGCGGCGGGTGCGTCGAAGCGGAGGTTGCGCAGCCCGTAATCCGTGAAAGACATGTAGACCTGGAAGATGATCGGCCAGTAGGTCACGACGGCCATGATCACGAGGGCGGGCAGGATGTAGAGGTAGGCCGTGAGCCAGCGCGGACGGCCGCGCCCCGAGCCTGCCGGCTCGGCGAGCTTCGCCTCATCGACCCTGATATCCACGACGCTGGCCATCGCGCCTCCGAATGATGCGATGCGCCGGGGGAACGTGCTCGCGCACGCTCCCCCGGCCGTGGCTACTTCTTGTTCGCGGTGTTCATGGCCTTGCACGCCTCAGCGATGCCGGCCTGCGGGGTCGACTTGCCTTCGATGATCTTGGTCACCGCGTCGCCGAAGGGACCCCAGTAGTTCGCGAATTCCGCACTCTGCGGGCGCGCGAAACCGGTGGCCGATGCGTCGGCGAAGCTCTTGACGAGCGGGTCACTCACTGTGACGTCGGTGCGCACAGGCACGTCGCCCGCCACATCCGCATACGCCTTCTGACCGACCGCGTCGGTGATCGCGAGCGCCAGCGCGATGGCGCCGTCGACGTTCTTCGCGCTGTTGTTGATGTACCAGCCGTCGACGCCGGTGAGCGGTCCAGCCTTTGCCTTCGGGCCGGCTGGCATCGGGGCGACGCCGAGCTTGGCGCCGAGGTCCTTCTTGTAGTCGCCGAGGACCCACGGGCCGTTGATGATCATGTCGACCTGTCCCTGGCGGAACGAGGTGTCGGCGCGGCCGCCGTCAGTCTCGAACTTTCCGCCGGCCTTCTTCAGGTCGAGCTGGTACTGCATCGCGTCGGCCCAGCCGGCCTGGTCGGCGACGCACTTGCCCGAATCGTCGAGCAGCTTGCCACCGAATGCGGCGGGCCAACCGAAGAGGTGGTAGCCGTTCTGGTTCTGAACGATGGTCTTACCCGCCTTCACCATCGTCATGAGCTCG
>JBGPZT010000001.1:0-61947 GCA_041493915.1 Candidatus Limnocylindria bacterium | reverse complement strand
CGGATCGATCCGCCTCGACGGAGTCGACACACGGGAGCTGCCGCGTGACGTCGTGCGGCGGGCCTTCGGGATGGTCCTTCAGGACACGTGGCTCTTCGTCGGCACGATCCGGGACAACATCGCCTCCGCCCGGGAAGACGCCACGCCCGAGGAGATCGTCGCGGCCGCGACGGCCGCGCACGCCGATCAGTTCATCCGGACGCTGCCCGACGGCTACGACACGGTGCTCGCCGAGGACGCGTCGAACATCTCGAGCGGGCAGAAGCAGCTCCTCACGATCGCGCGGGCCTTCCTGGCGGATCGCAGCGTGCTCATCCTCGACGAAGCGACGAGCAACGTCGACACGCGTACCGAGGTCCTGATCCAGCAGGCGATGGCGCGGCTGCGGCACGGTCGCACGAGCTTCGTGATCGCGCATCGCCTGTCGACGATCCGCAGCGCCGACACGATCGTCGTCATGGACCAGGGGCGCATCGTCGAGCAGGGGAGCCACGCGGAGCTGCTCGCGCGGCGCGGCTTCTATCACGACCTCTACAACAGCCAGTTCGCTGAGAACGTCGGAACAGAGGCCGTCGCGGTTTGAGACCCGATCAGCCTGACTTCGTGATCGAGACGGACCTCTTGACCAAGCGATACGGCGAAGTCATCGCGGTCGATGCCCTGTCGCTGCGGGTGCCTCGCGGCGGCGTCTTCGGCTTCCTCGGTCCGAACGGCTCAGGTAAGACGACGACGATGGGCATGTTGCTCGGGCTCGTGCACCCGACGTCCGGCGAGGCGCGCATCTTCGGCGACCCGGCGCGCCACCCCGCCACGCTGCGTCGTGTGGGCGCGATGGTCGAGACGCCGACGTTCTATCCGTACCTCTCCGGGCGCGCGAACCTCCGCTACTTCCAGGCGGTCGGTCGGCGCGGCTCGCCCGCTGACATCGAGCGGCTGCTCACCCTCGTCGACCTCGTCAAGCGAGCGGACAGCAAGTTCGCGACGTACTCGCTTGGGATGAAGCAGAGGCTGGGCGTCGCATGCGCGCTGCTCGGTGACCCCGAGCTCGTCTTCCTCGACGAGCCGACGAACGGCCTGGATCCGGCGGGCGTGGTGGAGGTCCGCGAGCTCATCCGCGAGCTCGGCACGGGCGGGCGCACGGTCGTGCTGTCGAGCCACATGCTCGCGGAGACCGAGCTCGTCTGCGACAACGTCGCTGTCCTCTCTCGCGGTCGGCTCATCGCGCAGGGCACGATCAAGGAGCTGCTCCGAGAGCACGACTCGCTCCGTTTGCGCACGACCGACGATGCCGGGGCCCAGAACGTCCTCGCCGCGCTGCCGTGGGTCGAAGGCGTCGCGCGGAAGGATGGCAGCCTCATCGTCACCGCCCCACAGGCTCGGGCGTGGGAGGTGGCGCGAGCGCTCGCCGACCGGCAGATCTACGTGAGCGAGCTCGTCCCGCTGCACCGCACGCTGGAGGAGTTCTTCATGGAGATCACCGGGACCGACCCAGCGACGGGAAGGGAGCGGTCGTGATCGCGAACATCGCGAATCTCGCGGTCTGGGAATGGTTCAAGCTCCGGCGCCGCTGGATGCTATGGATCCTCCTCGTCTTCGCGCTCCTGTTCGCGCAGCTGGCGGTATGGGGCGCGTTCTTCTCGTACCGGAACCTTCAGGAGACCGGCGGCGAGCTCACCGTGCCCGCGACGCTGCAGCAGCAGCAAGGGCGGATCCCGCGGACGGTCCGCTGCAACGATCTGCTTTCTGGCGAGCCGTCGCGGCAGCCGGCGGACCTCGACGCACAGGTGACAGCCGGGCTGACCGCGCAGTGCCGCCAACAGGCGGCGACGCTGCCAGCCCGTCTGGCGCGCACCTACGGGACCTTCACGCTGCCTGGCAGCATCCCCAATGCGCTCAACACGGTCCAAACTCTCGGCCTCATCCTTATGGCGATCCTCACCGCCTCGGCGATCGGCATCGACTACGGCGCCGGCACGCTTCGTTCGGTCCTGACGCAGGGCACCGGGCGCTGGCCCTACCTGACAGCGAAATTCGTGACGCTCGCCGTCCTCACCGCGCTCGGGCTGCTCGTCGCTGTCGCGAGCGTCGCGCTCAGCAGCGCCATCGCGAGCGGCCTCGCCGGTGGGGCGCCCGCGGCCGCGGGCGCCGCCGCGACGTGGTCGGACGCGGGCATCGCGCTCTGGAAGGGATGGGTCTCGATCCTTCCGTACATCGCGCTGACGGCCTTCGTCACGGTCGTCGCGCGCTCATCCGCCGCCGGCATGGCGATCGGGCTGGGCTACTACTTCTTCGAGCAGCTGATCGTCGCATTGCTGTCGAACTTCTTCAGCTGGTTCCAGAACGTCGCCGACTACCTGATCGTCCGGAACATCTCTGGCTGGACCGGAGGCGCCGGCGGCTTCCCCGGCACGGTGTTGCCGGACCAGACACACGCGATCTTCGTGCTCGCCGCC
This sequence comes from Candidatus Limnocylindria bacterium, assembly GCA_041493915.1. Taxonomy (GTDB): domain Bacteria; phylum Chloroflexota; class Limnocylindria; order P2-11E; family P2-11E; genus CF-39. The sequence continues at coordinate 59,494 of JBGPZT010000001.1, read as the reverse complement.
TACACGCTCGTGCTCGGCAGCATCGCCTTCTGGCTCTTCGAACGACGTGACGTGCAGGGCGCGACCGGCGGCTGAGCGCCGCGAAGGAGGCATGAAGTGAACATCGCGCTGTGGATCGCGCAGGTGCTGACGGCGCTGGCGTTCGTGCAGCACGGGTACTCGATGCTCTTCCGTGTCGAGCAGGCGCGGACGCGCATGCCGTGGACACGTGCGGTGTCCATCCCGGTGCTGCGGTTCATCGGTGTGGCGGAGATCCTCGGCGCGATCGGCCTCCTCCTGCCGGCGGCGACGCGGGTGGAGCCGTGGCTGACGGTCGCTGCCGCGGTGGGCCTCATCATCGTCATGGTCCTCGCGATCTTGTTCCATCTGACTCGGCGCGAGTGGCCGAACATCGGAGTCAACATCATCCTGGGGGCGCTCGCGTTCGCCGTCGCGCACGGGCGCCTGGTGATCGAGCCCTTCTAAGCACCCTATCCTCGACCGGGTGTCAGACCCGCAATCCCGGATCCGTAACTTCTGCGTGATCGCGCACGTCGATCACGGCAAGACGACGCTGTCCGATCGCCTCATCGAGCTCACCGGAACGGTCGCGCTACGGCAGATGCGCGACCAGCTGCTCGACTCGATGGAGCTCGAGCGCGAGCACGGCGTGACGATCAAAGCTCGCGCCGTGCGCATGGCCTGGACCGCCCGCGACGGCGAGATCTACGAGCTCAATCTCATCGACACCCCCGGGCACGTCGACTTCAACTACGAGGTGAGCCGGTCGCTCGCGGCTTGCGAAGGCGCGCTTCTGCTCGTCGACGCGTCGCAGGGCATCGAGGCGCAGACGCTCGCGAACGCCTATCTCGCCGTGGAGCAGGGCCTCACGGTGATCCCGGTCATCAACAAGATCGACCTGCCGAGCATCGACCTCGACGTGGTCCGCGAGGACCTGCGCACGACCCTCGGATTCAAGGACGAGGAGATCCTCCTCGCATCGGGCAAGACCGGACAGGGCGTGGCGCACCTACTGCACGCCATCGTCGAGCGCGTGCCGGCGCCGAGTGGCGATCCGACCGCGCCACTGCGCGCGCTCATCTTCGACTCCCATTACGACACGTACAAAGGAGTGGTCGCCCACGTGCGCGTGGTGGACGGACTCCTGACCGCCGACGACCGCATCCTGCCGATGGCGACGCAAAAGGCGAGCGAGATGCTCGAGCTCGGCGTCTTCACGCCGGAGCCGCGTCCGGTCGCGCGTCTGGCCGCCGGCGAGGTCGGCTACGCCGCGACCGGTCTGAAGGCCGTCGCCGACTGCCGTGTCGGCGACACGCTGACGCTCGAGTCACGTCCGGCGGCGACCCCGCTCCCCGGTTATCGACCGGCGAAGCCGATGGTGTTCGCCGGCTTCTACCCGCAGCGTGCCGAGGACTACCCGGCACTGCGCGACGCGCTCGAGAAGTTGCGGCTCAACGACGCGTCGCTCATCTACGAGCCCGAGACGTCGCAGGCCCTTGGCTTCGGTTTCCGCTGCGGTTTTCTCGGACTCTTCCACCTCGAGATCATCCAGGAGCGTCTCGAGCGCGAGTACGACATGGACCTCATCGCGACCTCGCCGTCGGTCGAGTACCGCGTGATCACGCAAAAGGGGGATGAGATCGCGATCGACAACCCCGCGATGCTTCCCGACCCGGGCACGATCGTGGAGATCCGGGAGCCGTGGATGAAGAGCACGCTGATCACGCCGACCAGCTACGTCGGGCCGATCATGGATCTCGCGCAGAACAAGCGCGGCACGCTGCTCGACATGAGCTACGTTGACCCGACGCGCGCGATGTTGACGTACGACATGCCGCTGTCCGAGGTCATCATCGACTTCTATGACCAGCTGAAGAGCCGCTCACAGGGATACGCCTCGCTTGACTACGAGTTCGGCGAGTACCGCGCCGCCGATCTCGTCCGCCTCGACATCCTCGTGGCCGGCACGCTCGTCGACGCGCTGTCGATCATCGTCCACCGCGAGAAGGCCCAGCACGTCGGTCGCCTCCTTGTCTCGAAGCTGCGCGGTCTCATACCCAAGCAGATGTTCGACGTGCGCATCCAGGCGGCGATCGGCGGAAAGATCATCGCGAGCGAGAACGTGAGGGCGAAGCGCAAGGACGTGATCGCGAAGTGCTACGGCGGCGACATCACGCGTAAGCGCAAGCTGCTCGACAAGCAGAAGGAGGGCAAGAAGCGCATGAAGATGGTGGGATCGGTCGAGATCCCCCAAGAAGCCTTCCTCGCCGTGCTGCGGATCAAGGACGACGCATGAAGCCGCCCAAGCTGCAGTTCGATCATCCGACGCAGACGAGCGCGTCCGTCTTCTTGCAGGCGATCGTCGCCGGCGATGCCCCCGCGGTCTGGGAGCACCTCTCGCGCGAGACGCGCGGTCTGCTGGAGGGTTTGTACGCAGCGCGTGCCGGCGTGGCACTCAGGAGCGCCGCCGGCGTGGATGGGTCGTCCGCCGATACGCGCCTAGGCGAGATCGTCGCGCCGCTGCAAGGCTCGGTGCTGTTGTCGCTTGGGGGGCCGGAGAAGATCGGCGGCTACGGCGTGTCGGGAGCGCGACTTGTCGATCGGAACACGGCGTACGTGCTGCTGCTGCCCGACTTTGGCGACGAGAGGGTCGTCACTGAGGACGAGTGGCGGCCCTCTCACCTGGTCGCTTTCGTCCATGAGTCGAGAGAGTGGCTAGTCGACATCGCGAAGACCGCCGAGCTCAGTGCGGACGCCGAGCTGCCAGATTTGCTCGGAGCCATGGGCAGATGAAGGATGTGGCGACGAGCGCGCCGAGTGCGGCTGTCGCGCCGAGGGCCCCCGCGCGCGAGGGGTCCCCGTCCCGCAGGGACGGGGTTTCGCGCGTAGAGAGGGTTTCGGCGCGACAGCCGCTTCCGCCGCCCCTTGGCCTCTACGTGCACATCCCCTTCTGCGCTGCGCGGTGTCCGTACTGCGATTTCGCGACCGCGCCAGCTCGCAGCGCGCTTCGGTCTCGGTATCTGGACGCGCTCGACGCTGAGATCCGCCGCGAGGGCGAGCGCTTCGGCCGGCCGCGAGTCGCGACGGTGTACTTCGGGGGCGGCACACCCAGCTTGCTCGAACCCGTCGAGGTGGCGCGCCTCGGAGCCGCTCTGCGGGAGTCGTTCGACCTCCGACCCGTCGAGGCGACCGTGGAGGCGAACCCCGCCACGCTCGATCGCGCGCGCCTGGAGGCCTGGGCCGCGCTGGGGATCACGCGCCTCTCGCTCGGTGCGCAGTCGCTCTCGGCGGAGGGCCTGCGCGCGCTCGGCCGCACCCACCAGCCGGAGGACGTCGCCCCGGCGGTCGCCGCGGCGCGCTCGGTCGGTCTCGACACCAGCCTTGACCTCATCTTTGGCTGGCCCGGCCAGACGGCCGCCGGCTGGCGCGAGGACCTCGCGGCTGCGGTGGCCCTGGGTCCCGACCACCTCTCCTGCTACCCGCTCGAGCTCGCGCTCGAGCCGGAGGAGGCCGTCGCCAATTGGCCCGGGGCCGGCTGGCGGTCCGTCGAGCGCTGGCGACGACGCTCCGCCGCGTCACAGCCCGACGACGCCGCCGTTGCGGCGCTGTACGAGCTCGCCGAAGCCTTCCTGGCGCGTCACGGCTACCGGCACTACGAGATCGCGAACTGGGCGCGCCCGGGGAAGCGCTGCCGGCACAACCTCGGCTACTGGCGTAACGGCGACTGGCTCGGCGTGGGTGCGGGCGCGCACTCGCATCTCGCGGGCGTTCGTTCGCGCAACCCCGGCGTCCTGCCCGCATACATCGCTGCGATCGATCGTGACGATCAGCGGATCGTCGACGGCGCCGCCGATGCCGCCGTCGACGGGGCGATGCTGGCGCTGCGCCTCGATGAGGGACTGGATCTGGCCCGTTACGGGGAACGCTTCGGTCCGGGCCCCCGATCGCGCGTGCGGAGCGCGCTTCTTTCGCTCGACGGCACGCGCCTTCTGCGTTGGTCGGGTGAACGCGTGCGCCTCACCGCGCGAGGCCGCCTGCTCGCGAATGAGGTATTCGTGCGTCTTCTGCCGGACGACTTGAGCGTGTCGACATCGGTCTAGGACGACTGCTCGCTTGCAGCGAGATGCCGAACGCGATATGACACGTCACACATAACACTTCTCCCAGCGCGAAAGAAATTTGGGGAGGCCTCATGCAGGACGAGAACACCGGAAACGAGTGGTCATCGCAGAAGCAGCCTGGATCCATCTGGCCCGCGCCGCAGCCAGCGGGTACCCCGCCGACGCCACCGTCATCGATGGGCGGCGGCAAGCCGAGCGGCGGATCATCGATGGGCGGCGGGTCGTCGATGGGGGGCGCCCCCAAGTCGAGTGGCGGCCGCAAGAGCACCGCTCGCAAGAAGACGACCGCGAAGAAGAAGACCACGGCTCGCAAGAGCACCGCTCGTAAGAAGACGACCGCGAAGAAGAAGACCACGGCGCGCAAGGGCACCAAACGCAAGTCCACCGCGCGCAAGGGCACGCGGAAGAGCACGGGCCGCAAATCCACGGCTCGCAAGAGCACCGCACGCAAGCGCCGCCGTTAGGCGCCTTCCCCCAGTAACGAGACACGCCGCCCAAAAGGCGGCGTGTTTCAGTTGATGGAAGAAAACGGCTAGTTACGCTTGCCGCGACCCATCCCGGGTTTGCGCCCGTGGTTCGCCTTCTTGCTACGCCACCCCAGCTTGCCCGTCGTCTTCTGCTTCTTCTGGCCCTTGCTCATGCGGTTCCCTGCCCTCCACTGAATAGATGAAGCTGCAGCGCCCGCGTCGGCGGGGCGATCAGCTCGGTCACGAGCCATTGTGCGATGTCGGCGCCCGGCGCGTCAGCCGCGAGGCCCACCCGCGTGCGCGCGTTCTCAAGACGCTTTCGTGTCGCGCGCGGATCGAGGCCGATCGCGCGCGCGGTCTCGGCAGGCGAACGCTCGAGCACGTCCCGCAGCACGAAGACGCCGAGGTCGGCACCGCGGAGCGCGTGTCGACCGACGAGGTCGCGCAGGCCCGCGCCGAATAGCCGTCCGGTCGCCACGGCGTCGCGGATCGTCGATGCAGCCTCGCCGTCGAGCTCGCCGATGCGCAGGAGCGCGGCGATCTCGCCGTCGGGGAGGTGCCGCGCCTGCTCGAGCGAGGCGAGGAAGCGCTGGACAACGACGTCGTCGGACACCGTGGGCATGGCGTCCCCGGGCGCCGCGGCGGCGATGCGTTCGAGTGCCGCCGCGAGGCCGCGGCGCAGGCCGTCGAGGTCGACGAAGCGAACGACCTCCACCACCGCGGGATTGCCGAGGAGCAGTCGCGAGACCGTGCGCTCGCGCTCGACCACGAGGACGACCGGCACGGCGTGCTCGCGCGCGAGCTCGACCTCGATGCCGACGCCGAAGGAAGGGATACCGGCATACGCCACGACGACGCGCGCCGAGGTCACGTGCGCGCGGTCGATGTCGTACACGGCGCGCGGTTCCAGATGGGCGGCGGCCACGGGATCGCTGACGCGGTGGGGAAGGTAGGCGCGGAGGCCCACCGACTCCACCACCTCGGCCAGCAGCTCGTAGAAGAGCCGCATGCGTGCGCCGTCCAGGGGCGCGGTGAGCGCGCCCGAGACGTACGCCTCGCCGGTGCGGACCGCCCTCTCGCCGTCCATGGGCGGTCGATGCTCGCACGCTCGTCAAGGACAGAACGGGATACGCGGAGTGGTCGAAAACCTAGAATCGCGGCCGTGCCGGAGACACGTCTCCCGGACCATCTGCGGCGCTATCCGCTATTTGCCAAGCTCGCCGACGCCGAAGTCGCGCAGCTTGCGGAGCGGATGCGCATGCGGTCGTTCAAGCGCGGCGAGGCGCTGTTCCGCAAGGACGACCCCGGCATGCATCTGTACGTCGTGCTCGCCGGCGCGGTGAAGATCGCGCTACCGGGCGAGTTCGGTCAGGAGGCTCTCGTCTCGATCATGCGGGTCGGCGACTTCTTCGGAGAGCTCGCGCTGTTCGACGGGAGCCCGCGCTCGGCGTCGGCGACGGCGCTTGAGGACACCAGGGCCGCGCTCCTCGCGCGCGACGACTTCCTGACGTTCCTCGAAGCGCATCCGGCGGCCGTCCGCGTCGTGCTGGATGCTCTCGCGAAGACGATCCGGCGGCTGTCGGATCGGGTCGAGGACCTCATCTTCCTGGATGTGCCGAGCCGGGTGGCGAAGTATCTCCTGGATCTGGCGCAGGTCGACGGCAATGCCAAGCTAGAGCTCACGCTCACGCAGGACGAGCTGGCCGCCTTCATCGGCGCGTCGCGGGTGTCGGTGAATCGCGTGCTCGGCGACCTCGAGCGGCGCGAGATCATCGGCATCCGCCGCCGCCACATCGTCATCATCGATCCCGATCGGCTGGCGAAGGAGATCCGAGTCTGATGGCGCGCAGGCGTCCACTCGTGCTCGTGGTCGAGGACGATCCCGCTCTGGGCGACGTGATCGTCACGGCGCTGCGAGACGACGGGCTCGACTCCAAGCTCGCGAGCGACGGGGACGAGGCGATGCGGTTGGTCGATTCGCTCGAGCCGTCCTGTATGGTCCTGGACCTCATGATGCCGAGGCGCGACGGCTTCTCGGTGCTGCGCGAGCTGCGTTCGGATGGCCGGATCGCCAAGATGCCGGTGGTCGTCGTGACCGCGATGTTCGGCCTGTCCGAGCGCAACTACGCGACGGAGCTCGGCGCGGCCGACTACGTCACCAAGCCGTTCGAGCTCGATGACCTTGTCGGCCGGGTGCGCGCGCTGATCGCCCCGACGCCGGTCTGAGCAAGGCGCGCGATGACTCGCCGACGGCCGTGCGAGCTATGCCCTTCGCGGTTCTGTCGTCGCTAGCTGGCTGGTGCAGTAGCGGCAGCGCGTTGCCGACGCGAGGATCTCCTCGCCGCAGAAGGCGCAGATCTTCGTGGGTGCGCCCTTCGGCACGAACGACCTCGCGATCAGGAACACCACGAACGCGACGATGATGAACGTGATCACCGTGTTGATGAACACGCCGTAGTTGATCGTCGCCGCGCCGGCATCCTGCGCCGCCTTGAGGCTCGGGTAGCTCTTTCCCGACAGGTCGATGAAGAGGTTGTTGAAATCGACCCCTCCCAAGAGCAGCCCGACCGGCGGCATCAGGATGTCCTTGACGAGCGAGTTGACCACGGCCGCCAGCGCGACGCCGACGATGAACGCGAGAGCCAGCGCGAGCACATTCGCTTTGAGCAGGAACCCCTTGAACTCCGACAACATGTGGTTGGAACCTCCACGCCTAGGTCGCGGGAGGCAATCGAGCACGCTGGGTGCCAGGCGAACGGCCGAGAGATCGAGCATTATCTGCTTGACGACGGCGGGCGAGCCTTGATACGCTTTTAGCACTCTCGAGGGGAGAGTGCTAATGCCCAAGAAGACCGATCAGCTCCCGCAGCTTGGCGACCGGCAGCGCGACCTGCTGCGCGCCGTCATCCGCGAGTACATCGTCACGGCCCAGCCGGTGGCGTCGGGGGCGCTCGTCCGCCAGTACCACCTCGACGTCTCGTCGGCGACGGTGCGGAACGAGCTCGCGGCGCTCGAGGAGCTCGGGCTGCTCACGCACCCGCATACCTCGGCCGGCCGCGTGCCGACCGATCTCGGCTATCGCTATTTCATCGAGAGCCTGATGCCACGGCCCGGGCTCCAACCGGAGGAGCAGCTCACCGTGAGCCACCAGTTCCAGCAGGCGCTCTCGAACACGTCGGAGTGGCTCCGACTCGCGGCCTCGACGCTCGCGCGCCTCACGACCGAGGCCGCCATCGTCACGCCGCCGGCGACCGGCCGCGCGATGCTGCGGCACGTCGAGGTGGTCCCGATCAGCGAGCGGCGCGCGCTGGTCGTCGTCGTCTTCGAAGGCGGCGCCGTGGCGCAGCAGCTCCTCGAGCTCCGCGTCGCGACGACACCGGACCATCTGCGCTCGCTCTCAGCGCGCCTCACCGAGTCGCTCGCGCTGCGCGACGCCAAGGGTGTTCGGAGCGCGGGCGCTGACGAGACCGGCGTCGACGCGGAAGTTGCCGCGGCGATCGCGCGCGCGCTCGACGAGCACGACGCGGCGCGGACCCACGACGTCTACACCGACGGGATCCAGAACATCCTCGCGCAACCGGAGTTCGCGGCGGGTGGCCGGATGCGCGACATGCTGCGCCTCCTCGAGGACCGCACGCGTCTCATCGACCTGCTGCCGCCGACGCTGGGCGATGACGAGGTGCACGTCGCGATCGGCAGCGAGCACCGGCTGGAGCCCCTCCGTGACTGCAGTCTCGTGTTCGGACGCTACGGGACCGGCACGGAGTACCTCGGATATGTCGGCGTCGTTGGACCTACGCGCATGGATTACGCGCGCACCATCGGCGCAGTGCGCTACGTCGGTTCGCTGATGAGCGATCTCGTTCGCGTCATGGAGGGTCAGTAGGGCATGGACGACAAAGCACGAAAGGCAGAGGAGCTGCTCGAAGAGCGCCGCAGTGCGCGGACCAACGGTGAAACGCACGGCGATACGCACGGCGTGGTCGCCGACGTCGAGGCCGAACGGCCTGTGACAGCCGACGCGAGGGCCGAGACGGTCAAGGTGGAGGAGCTCACCAACGATCTCAAGCGAATGACAGCGGACTTCGCGAATTACCGCAAGCGCAACGAAGCCGAGCGGAACGAGTTCGCCAAGTTCGCGAAGGCAGATCTCATCGCGAAGCTGCTCGACGTTCTCGACGGCTACGACCGCGCGCTTGGGACCGTGCCGGAAGAAGTGAAGGGTCAGCCGTGGGTCGAAGGGATGTGGCTCGTGGAGCGCAAGCTGCGCAGGGTCCTCGAGTCCGAGGGCCTCGAACCGATCGACTCGCTCGGCAAAACATTCGATCCGTACCTCCACCAAGCGGTCGCCCACGTCGAGTCCGACGCGCCGGAGGGCACCGTCATCGAAGAACATCAAAAGGCGTACCGACTGCACGACCGGGTCATCCGCCCAGCGTTGGTCACGGTCGCCAAGAAGAAGGAGTAGCGAACATGCCAAAGGTGATTGGAATCGACCTGGGTACCACGAACTCGGCCGTCGCGTACATGGAAGGTGGGGAGCCCACGATCATCCCGAACGCCGAGGGTGGACGGATCACGCCGTCCGTCGTCGCGTTCACCAAGAGCGGGGAACGTCTGGTCGGCCAGGTCGCGAAGCGACAGGCGATCACGAACCCCGAGAACACGATCTACTCGATCAAGCGCTTCATGGGTCGGCGTTTCACCGACCCCGAGGTGCAGCGATCGATGAAGCAGGTCCCGTACAAGGTCCAGCAGGCGGGCAACGGCGGCGTCGACGTCGGCCTCGCCGACGGCCGCAAGCTCACGGCGCCTGAGGTCTCGGCGATGATCCTCGGCAAGCTGAAGACCGACGCCGAGGCGTTCCTCGGCGACAAGGTCACGCAGGCGGTCATCACCGTCCCCGCGTACTTCGACGACAGCCAGCGTCAGGCCACCAAAGACGCCGGCCAGATCGCCGGTCTCGAGGTCCTGCGCATCATCAACGAGCCCACCGCGGCCGCGCTGGCCTACGGGCTCGACAAGAAGAAGGACGAGCTGGTCGCCGTGTACGACCTGGGCGGCGGCACCTTCGACATCTCGATCCTGCAGCTCGGTGAGGGCGTGTTCGAGGTCAAGGCCACGAACGGTGACACGCACCTCGGTGGCGACGATTTCGACGTGCGGATCATCGATTGGCTGATCGAGGAGTTCAAGAAGGACCAGGGCATCGATCTGAAGAATGACCGCATGGCCCTCCAGCGTCTCAAGGAGTCCGCCGAGAAGGCGAAGATCGAGCTCTCGAGCACGCAGCAGACCGAGATAAACCTGCCGTTCATCACGGCGGACCAGGCCGGTCCCAAGCACCTCGTCATCACGCTCACGCGGAGCAAGCTCGAGCAGCTCGTCGGCGACCTCGTCGAGAAGACGACCGGTCCGGTCAAGAAGGCGCTGGCCGATGCCGGCGTGAGGCCCGACAAGATCGACGAGGTCGTCCTCGTCGGCGGCATGACGCGCATGCCGCTCGTGGTCGAGACCGTGAAGAAGCTGTTCGGCAAAGAGCCGAACAAGAGCGTGAACCCCGACGAGGTCGTGGCCGTTGGTGCCGCGATCCAGGCCGGCGTGCTCAAGGGCGAGGTGAAGGACATCCTGCTCCTCGACGTCACGCCACTGTCGCTCGGCATCGAGACACTGGGTGGCGTGGCCACCAAGCTCATCGAGCGCAACAGCACCATCCCGACGTCCAAGTCGCAGATCTTCACCACGGCCAGCGACGGCCAGACCCAGGTGGAGATCGTGGTCGTCCAGGGCGAGCGCGAGCTCGCCGCGGACAACAAGAGCCTGGCGCGTTTCATCCTCGACGGTATCCCGCCGGCTCCGCGCGGCGTCCCGCAGATCGAGGTGACGTTCGACATCGACGCGAACGGGATCCTCAATGTCAAGGCGAAGGACAAGGCGAGCGGTAAGGAGCAGCACGTCACGATCACCGCCTCGAGCGGCCTCAGCAAGGACGAGGTCGAGAGGCTGGTAAAGGACGCGCAGGCGCACGCCGAGGAGGACCGCCGCAACGTCGAGCAGATCCAGACCCGCAACGAAGCGGACACGTTCGCCTACCAGATCGAGAAGACGCTCCGTGACCTCGGCGACAAGGCCCCCGCCGACATCAAGAAGGATGTCGAGGAGAAGATCGCCGCGCTGCGCGAGACGCTCAAGGGCGACGATACGCAGAGGATCAAGACCGCGATGGAGGAGCTGCGGCAGGCCTCGCTGAAGATCGGCGAGGCCATGAGCAAGCAGCAGCAGCCGCCCTCAGACAACGGCCAGCCGCAGCCCGAGGGAGAGCCCGCGGGTGCGACGGCCGGCGACAAAGGCGACAAGAAGGACGGGGACACCATCGAGGGCGAGTTCAAAGAGCAGAGCTGACGCATACGAGTTCGCGCGAGCGAACTCAGACGCGCAGGAAGAGGCGCCGCGGGAGGATGACTCCATGCGGCGCCTCCTGCTTTACCTGATCCTGGTCCTTGCCGCGTTCACGCCTACGCTGATCGCGTCGCGAGTCATTCCCTGATTCGTTACAAACGCCGCGACCGGCTCGTGTTCTCATCGTACGGATGCGGAAAGTGAATGAGCTCGGTCTCCTGCTGCGCGGCGTGCTCGGCGTTTCGATCATCGCCGCGGGTCTCGTTCTCGGAGCTCAGCTCCGCACCGCGCGCGAGCAGCTCGCAACAGGTCAGGCAGCGAGTGGCCCCACCGTTCAGCCGTCCGTACCGCCGTCGCCGGTGCCGACCGGGACACCCGCCCTCAAGCCGTCCCCGCCGACGACACCGACAGTCCCCGCAGCTCGGACGGTCGTCCCCACGCCGATCAGCACCCCCTTCACCGGAATCAAGACATTGCTCACCGGAACGGTGACTAAGGGTGGAACTCCCGTGCGCGGGGCACAGGTCATGGTCTATCCATCGGACTCGATGAATCACGGGCCGACGCCGATGCCGCCCGAGAGCGGCAAGGCAACGACCAACGACCGCGGCGTCTACCAGGTCGCCCTGCCGCCCGGCACATACCGAGTCGGCGCGTACCGCGACTACGGCAATCCGGTCACGGACTTCGGTGACGGGTTCACGTGGGTCACCTGGTACGGCGACGGATTTGTCATCGGCTTCGGGAGGGATCTCGTCGTCAGCGGCAACTCCGCGGTCGCCGACATCGCGATGCTCCCTAGCGTCAAGATCGCGGGCCGTGTCGTCGGACGAGACGGCGTTGGTGTGCCCAACGCCCAGTTATCGCTCTCGCGGTACGTCGCCGGGATCCAGTTTCCGTTCGACGGAGGGACGACGGACGTCTTCGGCAGGTTCAACCTCTCGCACGTGGCGATGGCCGTGACGCTCGACGTCAGTGCAACCGGGAGGACGGGCCCAGTGTGGGCAACGATCGATCTTGATCTGCGCGCGGACCGGACGGATCTGATCGTGACGCTCGACCGCGGCAACATCGTGAGCGGCACCCTTCGGGACGCAGCGGGCAAGCCGCTCCCCGACACAGACTTCGGCGTGATCCCCACCGACACGCAGTTCATCTGCGGGTGGTGCAACGGACGCAGCGACGGCGTCGGGCACTTCTCGATCAGCCTTCCGAGCACCACGGTGCGCTTCAGGAATTGGGCGCGGTATCCGAGTGACCCGGACCTGCTCTCCAAGGAGTACGTGATCTCGGGCGATCAGAGTCTCGATCCGGTGCTGCAGAGCCGCTGACCGATCGCGTGTCGGGCGACGATCAGCCCTTGGCGACGAGCACTCCGACCATCCCGTAGGCCTCGTGCCCTGGGAAGTGGCAGATGTACGTGTACGTTCCCGGGGCGAAGGTGAGCGTCGTCTGTTTGATCGACATCGGAGGAAGCGAGACCTCGTCCGGCCTGTCGCCGTGCGCGGTCTCGGTGCCGGTGCGATGACGGGCGTGGAACGCCGCGTCCCCGATGAGCCATTCGTGGTCGATGGGGTCGTCGTTCACGATCGTGAACGTGATTGGCACACCCGCGGGGACCTCGATGGTGTTGGGCTCGAAGCGCGAGTAGTGGATCCGGACGCCGACCTGCGTCGGCATCGCGGCCTGCGCCGTGGCGCAGGCGCTCGCGGCGAATGCCGCGAGCGCGAGCGCCACGATCACTTGCCTCACGGCGCGACCGACCGGGGGGCAATACGCCCGATGAGCAGGAGCGTGCCGAGACCGAGGATCGCGATGCCCACGAGGGCGATCGGCTGGTTCGAAGGAGCGTTGGTCGCGGGGGTCGTCGGGTTGGCGGGAGCCTCGAGACCCGCAGCGACGCGCGACGGCACGGTGCCGTTCGCACTGACCGCGAGGTCGTAGGTGAGCTGGCTCGCGGCCGCGTTGATGCCGATCTTGGTCAGCCAGGCCATTTCCGGTACCCAGTCCATGCCCTTGTCGGAACGGAGGTCATTCAAGAGCGACTCTGACGCGGTCGCACTGTGCTCGAGCTGCATGCCGTTCGCGAACGGCGCGGGGAGGAGCACGGGCTTGCGATCGGTGAGCAGGTACACGTCGGCTTCGATGCGGTCAGCGGCGTTCTTGCCGGTGCTGAGGATGCGCAGCGGCACCCACGGGTTCGCGGTCGGGATCGTGATGTGGACCGGCGTGCCGTCGCCGATGTTCTGGCCCTTGGCCTTCGCGGCGTCGGCGTCGAAGACCGCCGCCATGAAGATCGGGCTGCGCGCGGCGTAGAAGTCGAGGACCTCGGGGGCGTCCGGCGGAAGACGGAAGCCGTGCTCGGTGGCCCAACGTCCGACGGACTCGCCGCCGCCGCTGAGGACCGTGATGTCGAGCGCGTCGATCTTCACCTGCATGAGGACCACCGCGTCCTCGCGCGCGGCGGCGCCGAACGCGACGGGCGCACGAAGGAGCTTGACCGGGTCGGTCTCACGGATCAGGCGCTGGAGCGTCCAGTCGCCGCCCTTCTCGACCGAGGTCGGAACACCCGGGAGCGGAACGAGCGAGCCGAACTGCCCGCTACCGCCCTGGAACTTGAACGCCGTGACGTAGTGCTCGATGCCGTCGTGGTAGCCCGCGAATGTCGTCGTGCGGAGCAGGTTGACCGCGCCGTTGGGGCCGATCAGGCCCGCGCATGCGGCGGCCGGCTGGGTGCTCACGGCGAACGCTGCGACGAGCGCTGCCGCGCCGGCGATGAACCTTCTCATGACGTCGTCCTCCTTCCCGGCCTTGGCCGGATGGCGGTATGACGACGTGCTTCGCGAAAGGTTCCCGTGCTCCTAGCGCGAGCTGGATCGGTCCGACGGCAACGCGAAGCCGATCCTGCTGCCGGTGCCGACCTCGCTCTCGGCCCACACGCGACCCCCGTGGGCCTCCACGATCAGCCGGGCGATATACAGCCCGAGCCCGAAGCCACCAGGATCAGCCCCACCTCGCCCGACGCGGGAGAACCGCTGGAACAGCCCTGGCAGCTCGTCGACCGGGATGCCCGTGCCGTGGTCGATCACATCGACCACGCCCTCGTCGGCCGCCTGCCGTACGTCAAGTTCCACGGGGGCGTCCGCCGGTGAGTACTTAAGGGCGTTTTGGAGGAGGTTCATCAGCGCACGCTCGATCCGCATGGCGTCGGCGGAGACGCGCGGTCCAGGCGCTGGGGCGAGGACCCGGATGCGCCGGCGCTCTTCCACCGTGGGTAACTGGGCGACGACCTCGGCGGCGAGTCGCGAGAGGTCGATCGACGTCCGACGAAGCAGCAATGCGCCTGACTCAAGCTGGCTCGACTCGAGGAGGTCTTCGATCATTGCGCTCATGCGCCGAGTGTTCGCAACGATGGCCGCCAGGCTTACGACGTCTGCGCTATCGCTATTACCCTTCCGCTGCGATCGGCGCTGGAGCGCCTGCGCTTGCCCCTGCACCGCGGTCAAGGGGCTCCGCAGATCGTGGGCGATGAGCGCGACGTAATCGCGCTTCGCCTCCGCTGCGCGCTCCTCGAGGCTGCGGTCGCGGATCTCCAGGACCGCGCCGAGGCGCTGCCCACCAACTTCCAGCAGGCCGATGTCGCATGCCACCTCGAGGAACGTCCCGTCCTTGCGAACGAAGACCTCTCGGTGACCGCGCATCGGCGCGCGAATGGTGACTGCGGTGTCGACGGCGCAGTCCTCGATCGGGAACGGGCGACCATCGGGATGGTGGTGGTGGACCGCAAGGTGAAGCGGGGCGTGCGCGATCTCCGCCAACGTGTAGCCGAACATCGCTTCCGCGGCGGGATTGACGAAGATCGGATGAGCACGGCTGTCGACGAGGAACAGGGCCGATGTGATGGTGTCGGTGATGGATCGCAGGAGCTGGTACTGCTCCTGGAGCCCTTGCTCCTGCTTGTCACGGCCCTCAAGCAGGAGTCGCAGCGCCGAAGCGAGTGAAGTCTGAGCGTCAGCCTGCGCGCTCGCCTCCAAACCAGCCGTCAGCAGCCGGCGGTTCGCCTCTCGTAGGTCATCGTGCTTGGCCTGACCGCGTGGCAGCGGCGCACGCCGCGCGGGCGTCGGGATGACCCGCTTACGTCCCGCCATCGTCGGCTCCCTGATCGATGCGCGCGCTCACGCGCCTTTGCGGCTCGGTCGCGCGCTTTCGCCGCTCGGTCGCGTCGTCGGATCGGCGTGGTCGTCCCGCCGCCGAGCGACTCCGGTGATGATGTCGGTGTAATCGGTCAGTGCCCTGCCGATGACGAGGCCGTGCTCACCGACCTCGTACGCCCGCAGCTGATTGCTGTGCTTGCTGCCCCGCATCTTCACCACTGTCATCACCTTCGTGAGGTGCGCATCGATCTCGACGTACCGCTGCAGGATGATGTTGTCGCTCAGGAAGGACACCAGGTTCGGGCTGAGGTTGAGGTCGGTGAACGAATTCGGCACCTCGGCGGTCATGAGCACGGTCACGCCGGAACCGGTGAGCGAGCCCACCATGCGGTAAAGGGACTCTCGGAAGTCCTCGCGGAACGTGGGCGCCAGCGCGAGCTCGAAGCCCGCCAATGAGTCGACGACGAGCCGCTGCGCGCGCACTCGCGCGACGGCGCTCTGGATCTCCAGGAGCGCCTCGTCCACCGAAAGGTCGAGGGGCCGAAGGTAGATCACCTCGAGCAGACCCGCGGTCATCATCGCCCCCAGGTCCGGGCCGAGCGCCTTGGCGCGTTCGAGGTATTCCTTGGGATGCTCCTCGAACACCGCGATGACCGCCGGCTCTTTGTTGCTCAGGCCGGCGGCGACGAACTGCATCGCCAGGGCGGTCTTGCCGGAGCCGGCGGGGCCGACCACGAGGACCGAGCCTGACGACGGGATGCCCCCACCGAGCATCTTGTCCAGCTCGGGCACGCCCATCGAAAGGCGCCGCTTGCGCGTTGCGCGGCCGGTCTGTGCGGCGCGTTTAAGGATGCGCGGGAAGACTTGGATCCCGTCATTGGTGACGCGCATCGTGTGCAGCCCCGGCAGCGGCGCCAGCCCGCGCATCTTCACCACCTGGAGCTTCCGCACGATGGAGTTGCGGTCGACGCTCTGGTGGAGCCAGATGATGCCGTCGGACACCGTGAACACCGGGTCGTTGGCCGCGTCGTGGGCTTCGTACTCGCCGACCAGGAACGTCGTGGCTTGCCACGTCGCGAGGTGCAGCGCAAGCCGGTGGAGGAAGCTCGAGATGTCGTGCTCGCCGGAGGCCGCTCGCATCACCGTGCGGAAGGAGTCCACGACGACGATGCCTGGACTGGTCCGCTCGACCTCGCTGACGATGGCCTCCAGCACCTTGTCGAGGTTCTGCGCCATTGCGATCTCGCTCAGGTTCACGAACCGGACGACGCGGTCGATCTTGTCGGGGTCGAAGAACGTGAACTGCTGCTGGTAACGCAGCATCTTGAGCAGCGGCTCGCCCAACACGGTGAAATGGACGGCCGGCCGCTCCACGGAGGCGAGGCCGAACATGGTCTGCTGCGCCAGGGTGGTCTTGCCGGTCCCCGGGGCCCCGGCGATGAGGGTCAGGCTGTACTCCGGCAGTCCGCCACCCAGGACTTCATCCAACCCGGCCACCCCGGTGGCCAGGCGATTGATCGGGACCACTCGTCGGCTCGTCCTGTCGTTCACGCGTGCTTCTCCCTACGCTCGAGGCCTGGCGCCGCGAGCGGCGCGTCCGGCCAACGCTGGCGGATGAGGTTCCCGGTCAGATCATCGCCGATGAACCTCGCGAGCAACGCGATCACCTGAGCGAGTAACACCACGAGCGCGTCGTAGGCTGCGTCCGTTTCGCGCAGACCCTCGAGATAGACATCGGACGTTCCCACGCGTACCCCGTCGAGGACGGGATACTCCGCCCGAGCGAGGTGCAGCGCTCGCCCGAGGAGCGCGCGATAACCGTCCGAGGAGACCAGCAGGGTCATGCCGGCAGACAGCTTCACGGCGACACGCTGGGCCGCGTCCACCGGCGTCCTCATGTCGGGGTCGGCGTCCATCTCCCGCGCCAAGAGCCAACGCGCCAGCTCCTGGTACGCCGGAGTCACCATGACGGACCGCCGGTCGACGACATCGTGGCAACTGTACGGCTAGTCCTTCGGCGAATATGCGGCGCAGAGCATCCCGAAGTAGGTCGGTGCCTCGTACGAGAGGAAGTCGCCGCGCCAGCGGTCGGCGATTGCGCCGTGGAGCAACAACATCTGCCAGAAGCTGTCGGCCTTCGCCTCGGCGACGAACGCTTTGTCGAAGCGCAGCAGCTCACCAAGCGCGTCGCGCTTCACGAGCTCCACGACGCGGTCGTCGAACTGCTTCGATGCCGGGCTGAAGCCATACAGTCCCTTCGGGTCATGCGCGTGTCCGTGGTCGCACGACGCGATGAGCGCGACGCGTTTGCCAGACGCCTCGGCGGCCTTCGCGATCGCGCGACCGGCGGTCACATGCGCGTCCCACGGGAGGTCGCGTGCCGGCGCAATCATCACTATCGGCTTCGGCGGGTCATCGCGGCCACCCATGAAGTGCAGCGGCACCTGCGTGCCCCAGTCCATCGGGAACACCGCCGCCGCGGTGTCGTTCGCGCCGTAGCTGACGGCCGCGATCGGGACGCCCGCCTCGCCGACCGCGACCGCGACGGCGATCGCGAAGTCGCGATCCACCGGACACCGCATGACGATGGGCGCCGCACCGCTCTCGAGTGTTCCCGCCATCGTGCCCGCGAGGACGACGGCCATGCCGCGCTCGACGTGGATGTTGTGTGGCGTGAGCACGACGGTGACGTCGGGCGTTGTCACGGCAAAGCGACGACCCAGCTCCTCCATCGCGGCGCGCGTCTTCGCCGCGAGCGCGCGCTCCTCCGGCTTGCACCACTCCGCGATCGCCAGGCTGCCGTGCGGCGCGATCGCCGCGAATACCAGCGCCACCGCTCAGCTGAGGCGGGCGGTGACCATCGCGAGGATGATGAGCGTGCCGATCACGATCTGGACGCGTCCGATCATCCGGATACGTTCGATGATCTGGCCCGCTTCGGCCGCCGCCGCGGCGTCGCCTGCAGCGGCTTTCGGGCCGAGCGTGAGCATCCGCTGCGTCCACGGGACGACAGTCGCCCGGATCAGGGCGTAGAGGCCGATCGCGAGGAGGATTCCGAGGCCCAGGACGATGCTCCAGCGCGACCCGAGCGGCTCGCTGAGCTGTTGGGCGCGGCCGGTCGCGAAGAGGTTGAGCACGCCGGTCACGAGCGTGAGCTCCGCCACGCGCAGGATGTAGAAGATCTGCCGTGGCGCCAGCTGCGCTGTGACGGGGCCGCGCGCCGGCGCTGGCGCCGCGAGGAGGGCCGGCAGCTGGACGAGGAGCGTGTAGAAGCCGCCACCGATCCAGAGGATGGCCGCGAAAACGTGCAGGAACTGCGTCGCGAAGCGGAAGAGGTCACCCACGAGCCGGGATAATGACAGGTGATGGCTGGGACGCGCATCGACTACTACGAGCTTCTCGGCGTGCCGCGCACCGCGACGCCGGATGAGATCCGCAGCGCCTACCGCAAGCTCGCGCGACAGCACCACCCTGACGTCAGCGAAGCGCCCGACGGGGCCGAGCGCTTCAAGCAGATCACCGAGGCCTACGAGGTGCTCTCCGACGCCGAGCGACGCCAGCGCTATGACATGTTCGGAAATGGTCAGGGCCTCGGCGACTTTGGGATCGGCGATCTCTTCGAGACCTTCTTCGGCAGCGAGTTCCGCCGGCGCGAGCCGCGTGGACCGATGCGCGGCGCCGACCTGCGGATGGAGATCGAGATCGAGCTCATCGATGCGGTGAAGGGCGGCGCGCGGACGATCCGCATACCACGGCTCGAGACCTGCGAGCGCTGCGAGGGCAGCGGCGCGGAGCCCGGCTCGAAGATCTCGACCTGCGGCACCTGCAACGGCCGCGGCGAGGTGCGCCAGGTCCAGCAATCGGTGTTCGGCCGCTTCGTGAACGTGTCGACCTGCCCGCGCTGCGGCGGCTCGGGAAAGACCGTCGACGCTCTGTGCACGCGCTGCCGCGGCGAGGGCCGCGAGCGTCGCGACCACGAGCTTCCGCTCGACATCCCGGCGGGGATCGACGACGGACAGCAGTTGCGCGTCGCCGGCGAAGGCGAGGCCGGCCTACGCGGCGGCCCATCGGGCGATCTCTATGTGCTCATCCGCCTGCGCGAACACACCCTCTTCCGTCGCGAGGGCGACGACCTGGTGCACGTGCTGCGCGTCTCGCCGGCGCAGGCCGCGCTCGGCGCCGACCTCGAGGTCCCGACGATCGAAGGCGCGACCGCCGCGGTGAAGGTGCCGGGCGGCGCACAGCACGGCCAGATGGTCCGGCTGCGCGGGAAGGGCGTGCCGCACCTCGGCTCGTCGGGCCGCGGCGATCAGCTCGTCTATCTCGATGTCGCGATCCCGCGGACGCTCACGAAGGAGCAGAAGGCGCTGTACCGGCAGCTGCACGACATCGAGGGCGCGCCCGAGCAGCACGACGAAGGCGACGCGCGGAGCGTCTTCGACCGCATCAAGGACGCCATGGGCGGCGAGTGACGCCGCCTGTCGCCTGGCTCGAGATCGCCGTCCCCGCGCACGCCGAAGCCGTCGAAGCAGTGAGCGAGATCCTGTCGCGGATCGGCTACAACGGCATCGCCGTTGAGGTCCCGCTCGAGCGCGGGCGCGGCGCCGACCACACCGTGAAGGCGTACGTCACCCTGGACGCCGACGCCTACGCCAAGGTGTCGGATGTCCGGGATGCGCTTGGCCACCTTCAGGCGTTCGGGCTCGGACCGATCGGCGACCTTGTCGCGCGGCGCATCGACGACAAGGACTGGCTCGAGAGCTGGAAGGCGGAGTTCGTGCCCATCCGCATCGGCGCATTCCTCGTGCGGCCGACATGGTCCGACGCTGTTGCCGGTGACGCCGTCGAGCTCGTGCTCGATCCGGGCATGGCCTTCGGCACGGGGCTGCATCCGACGACGCAGCAGTGCCTCGAGGCGCTCTCGACCCTGTCGCTCGAGGGCAAGAGCGTGCTCGACGTCGGAACGGGCTCGGGCATCCTCGCGATCGCCGCTGCAAAGCGCGGCGCGTCGCCCGTCGTCGCGGTCGACACCGACGTACTCGCCGTCGACGCCGCGCGCGAGAACGCGGTGCGCAACGGGGTCGCGATCCCGGTCGCAGCGGGAAGCGCTGCGGACGTGCCCGGCCGTTTCGACGTGGTCATCGCGAACATCGTCTCCCCCGTGCTTCAGCGGATCGCGCCGCATCTGGCGGCGCGCCTGGTGGGCGGCGGCACGCTGCTCGTCGCTGGCATCAACGCCCCCGCAGAGGCGGCAACGCGCGAGGCTTTCGCGCACGTGCGTCTCGCGCTCCTCGACCGCACCGAACGCGACGACTGGGTCGCGCTCGCGCTCCGTCGCTGATGCATCGCTTCTTCGTCGATGCGGAGACGCTGCGCGCGGATCGGGTCACGCTCACCGGCGCGCAGGCCCGTCAGATCGCGACCGTGCTGCGGCTCCGCGTGGGCGACGAGATCGCCCTCGTGGCCGACGGCGCCGAAGCCGTCGTGGTGCTCGAGGCCGTGCGGCCCACATCGGTCAGCGCCGTCGTGCGCGAGCGTGGCTTCACGGTGGCCGAGCCCACGGTCGTGCTGACACTCGCGCTAGCCGTCTTGCGCGGTGATCACGACGAGGAGGTCGTCGAGGCGGTGACGCAGCTCGGCGCATCCCGGATCGTGCCGTTCACCAGCGCCCGCTCGGTCGTGCGGAGCCTCAGCGAGGCCAAGCGTTCACGCTGGGAGCGCATCGCGCGCGAGGCGGCCGAGACGGCGCGACGCGGGCGTGTCCCGTCGATCGAACCGGCGCGCGCCTGGGCCGACCTGTTCGCCGTCCTCCCACGGCCGGTGTTCGTCGCCTGGGAAGGCGAGCGCCGTGCGCGGCTTCGTGACGCGCTGCCAGAGACGGCGCGCGCGCTGTCGCTCGTGATCGGACCGGAGGGCGGGATCGCCGACGACGAGGTCGCCGTCGCCCGCAAGCACGGAGCCATCACCGTCTCGCTCGGTGGTCGCAACCTGCGAAGCGAGACTGCGGCGATCGCGGCTGTCGCGCTGGTGATGGATAGCCTCAGTTAGCCGGCGCGACCGGCCCTAGATCGCGACGACGCCACGCTCCTGGAGCTCGCTCCTGTCATATATCGCTCGGTTGGCGAGCACTCGCGCAAGTGGCGCGCCCGTCGCGAGGTCGTTCCGGAGACCAGCCGTTATCCGGCGCGCGAGGATCAGCACGAGCACGACGAGGCCGGCGATGACCGTCGGGGTCGTGCCCTCCTGCTCCCAGATGACGGCCGGGAAGATCGCGAACGACAGGAGGCTCGCGACAGGGAACAACCGGGTCGGCCGCGGACGGACGATGCGCACGGCGAGCAAGCTGAGGTACAGCGGCGCCCCCATGATCAGCGCGGCGATCGGATCGGCCGCGAGCGCAAAGCCCCAGCCCGTGGCGTTCGCACGGCCGCCGTCGAACTGGTGGAACACCGGCCACATCTGACCGACCAGCGCCGCGATGCCGCACGCGAGCTGCACCTCGAGCCCGAATCCGAGCGACCGCGCGACGGCCACCGCGAGATAGCCCTTCGCGCCGTCGAGCGTCCCGCCCACGATGCCCTGCGCAAGGCCGACGCTCTTCGCGAGATTGCCGCCGCCGAGCTTGCGCTCTCCGACCGCGCGCAGATCGACGCCGAACGCGCGCGCGATCCAGTACGGAAATGAGATCGAAGACAGGAGGTAGGTCACGATGACCGCCGCTACCTGCACGCCGGTATTCTCTTGGCTGCGTGGACGACTGCCTGTTCTGTCGCATCGTGGCGGGGAAGATCCCCGCTACGGTCGTCTACGAGGACGACCACGTCATGGCCATCAACGACGTCTTCCCCCGCGCTCCGTTCCACGTCCTGGTCGTCCCGCGGAAGCACGTCGAAAAGCTCTCGGACCTCGACGACGAGCCCCTTGGCGGGCGCCTCCTGCAGGCGGTCCGGCGCGTGGCGCGCCTGGGCGGGGTGGCCGACAACTTCCGGCTGGTGGTGAACAACGGAGCTGATGCCGGCCAGAACGTGTTGCACCTGCACTTCCACGTGCTCGGCGGGCGGGAGTTCGCCTGGCCGCCCGGCTGAAAAGCGCGTAACTTTACCGTGGTTTCGGAGGCTGCCCGGCGGGTATCATGACCCTCGTCGGCCTCTCGAGGGGGCCGGCATTCTGTCTCCGGCGCAGTCTCATAAGACCGAAGGGCGGGTGATCCAAGGACCATTGTCTGAAGTGATCGTTGGCGATGGCGAGTCGTTCGAGGCCGCTCTTCGCCGATTCAACAAGAAGATCCAGCAAGCCGGGATCCTCGCGGAAGCCCGCCGCCGCGAGTTCTACGAGCGCCCCGCCGCACGTCGCAAGCGCAAGGAAGCCAAGCGGCGCAAGCGTTAGGTCGGAGAGCCCAGGCATCGCATCCCCTCTGAGACAAAGGCTCGAGAGCGATGTTCGGGCCGCCATGAAATCGGGCGACACGTTCCGCCGTGACACCCTGCGTTTCGTGCTGGCCGCGGTCCAGCGCGAGGGCGTCGACCGTCTCCAGTCGACGATCGAGCGCTTGAGCGCGGAGGGCAAGGACGAAGCGTCGCGGCAGGCGTACGTCGCCGAGCATCGTCCGGCCGACCTCGACGACGTCGCGGTCCAGGACGTGCTCCAAAAGCAGGCGAAGATGCGCCGCGACTCGATCGACGCCTTCCGCAAGGGCGACCGCCGCGAGCTCGCGGCCAAGGAAGAGCAGGAGCTCGCGATCGTCCAGGCCTACCTACCCACGCAGATGTCGGACGCCGAGGTACGCGCGATCGTCGAGCGCGTCATCGCCGAGACGGGCGCCGCAGGTCCGCGCGACATGGGCAAGGTCATGCCGAAGGTGCTCGCGCAGACGAAGGACCGCGCAGACGGCAAGAAGGTCGCGGGCCTCGTTGCCGCGACGCTGAAGGAGAAGGCTCCGTCGTGAGCGCTTCCGCGCAGATCACGATCCTCATACCCGACCCGGAGGAGATGATGTTCGTCACTGGGAACAACGACACGAACATCGATCGCATCGAGCGCGAGTTCGCGGTGAAGATCGTGTCGCGCGGTGCGGAGCTGCGCATCACCGGGGAGCCCGCGAACGTCGCCCGCGTCGGCGAGCTCGTCGGCGCGATGCGCACGCTGTCCGATCGCGACGACAATCTGCGCAAGCCGGCGCTGGAGCGGCTCATCGGCGACGCGAAAGAGGCGCCGGTGGGCGCGCCCGAGCAGCTGCGCGAAGTCGTCGCGACGACCGTCCGTGGAAAGCGCATCACGCCGCAGTCCGTCAACCAGCACCGCTACGTCGACGCCATCCGCAATCACGACCTGGTGTTCGCGACAGGGCCCGCCGGCACAGGAAAGTCCTATTTGGCTGTGGCGCTGGGTGTCGCCGCGCTGCGCGATCGCAAGGTCGCGCGCCTCATCCTCACGCGGCCGGCGGTCGAGGCGGGGGAGCGGCTCGGCTTCCTTCCCGGCGACCTCACGGAGAAGATCGATCCCTATCTCCGCCCGCTGTACGACGCGCTGTACGAGCTCATGCCCCCAGAGCGCTTTACGCGGGCGATGGAGCGCGGCGAGATCGAGGTCGCGCCGCTGGCGTTCATGCGGGGACGTGCGCAGCCGCGCTTCAGCAAGGTGCTGACGCCATCGGGTTTTCGACCCATCGGCACTCTCGCGGTCGGCGATCTCGTGATCGGGTCCGACGGACGTCCAACGCCAGTGATGGGCGTGTATCCCCAAGGTCGGAAATCGGTGTTCCGCGTCCAGACGCAGGACGGGGCGTCCGCGCTTTCTTGTGCCGAGCATCTCTGGGCTGTCACGACACCAGATGACCGACGGCGCGGCAAACCGATGCGCCTCCTCGAGACTCGCGAGATGGTCGGTCGCCTGCGGGCGGCGCACCAGCACCGCTTCGAGCTGCCTTTGGTGTCACGGCCGGTCGAATTTGAGCGACGAGACGTTCAGATGGATCCGTACGCGCTCGGGCTGCTTCTCGGTGACGGATGCATCACGACATCCACGACACCGATGTTCACGACCGCCGATACCGAGCTTGCGGTCGCCCTCGAGGCGAGGCTTCCGAAGATCGAGCTCGTTCGGAAGAACGAGATCGACTACGTGCTGCGCCACAAGTACGGTGGACACGGCGGTCGAAGGATCGCGAATCCCGTGACAGTCGTCCTTCGGGAGCTCCGGCTGGCCGGCCGCCACTCCGCGGACAAATTCGTTCCCGACGAGTACCTCTACAACTCCGCTGAGACGCGGGTCGCGGTGCTCCAGGGCTTGCTCGACACGGACGGAGGGCCGGTCACCCAGGAGGGGCGAAGCTGCCGGATCGAATATGTCACGACTTCGCCACGGCTGAAGGATGACGTCGTATTCCTCGTTCGCTCGCTGGGCGGTGTCGCGTACTGGCGGAAGCGGCCCGCCGCCGGCCGCGTGCCAGGGCGCGCACGAGGACGGGCCGTCGTGCATCGCTCGGACGCGTACGTCGTCGGCATCCGTCTGCCGCGGAAGCTGCAACCGTTCCGGCTGGCGCGGAAGCGCGAGATCTACGGCGCCACAGGAGGCGGCCGACCCATGCGATTCATTGACAGCATCGCGCCTGCCGGCGAGGAGGAAACGGTCTGCATCAAGGTGGCAGCCGAGGACTCCCTGTACGTCACGGACGACTTCCTCGTCACGCACAACACGCTTAATGAGGCCTTCATCATCCTCGACGAGGCCCAGAACGCGACGCCGGCGCAGATGAAGATGTTCCTCACACGCCTCGGCTACGCCTCGCAGGCCGTCGTGAACGGCGACATCACGCAGGTCGACCTCGCGCGCGACCAGGGCTCCGGCCTGGTCGTCGCGCGCGAGATCCTGCGGGATGTCGATGGCATCGCCTTCGTCGATTTCGACGAGCGCGATGTCGTTCGCCACGAGCTCGTTGCGCGGATCGTTCGGGCGTACGATCGGCACGAAAAGAAGTGATCCGACTACCGGCAGGCCGACGGATCGATCAGCTGCCCGTCGCGCTCCGCAAGATGCTCGGCACGACGTCGGCGCGGATGTACGTCTTTGTCATCGTCACCGGGCTCCTCACCTCGGTCGCGCTGCTTCTGTCGCCACCGGCGACGGTCAGCTACGACGTCGGGACGCTCGCCGACCGCACCGTGAAGGCGCCGCGTTCCGTGGCGTTCGTGTCCGAGACGCTCACCGAGGCCGAGCGCGAGCGTGCCGGCGCGGCGGTGGCCAAGGTGTACACGCGCAACCCGGCCGTCGTCGCGAGCTCGCGCGACCGGCTGGCGCAGACGGTCGCCGCGATCGGCCGCGTCCGCGCCGACACGGCCCAGACGAGGGAGCAGCGCATCACCTCGCTCACGCGCCTCACCGAGGTCGCGATCAGCCCTGTGCTCGCGCCGCTCGTGGTCGACATGACCGGCGCCGAATGGGACGCGGTCTCGAAGGAGGTGGATAACGCGCTGCGCACGCTCTATCAGCCCGGCATCCGTCCGGAGCAGCTCGAAGGCGCCAGGTCCGCGGCCGCGACGTCGCTGCCGCCGGCGTGGACCGACCGCCAGAAGACCGTCGGCGCCGAGCTGGTGCGGCAGTTCGTCGAGGCGGACGTCGCGCTCGATCCGATCCAGACGGCGACCGCGCAGCAGGCGGCGCGCAGCGGCGTCCAGCCGGTGCAGGTCCAGGTCGTGGCCGGCGAGGTCGTCGTGCGCGAGAGCACCGTCGTGAGCGAGCTCGACGTCGAGAAGCTGCGCGTGCTCGGTCTCGTGAACACCGGCATCGACTGGCCGGGCGCGGTCGGCCTGACGCTGTGGGCGGTGCTCATCGCGGCGGTGCTGGCGCTGTTCGTGGAGCGTTACGCGACCGAAGCCTGGAACGACGACAGCAGGATGATCGTCGTCGCGCTCTCGCTGCTCGCCGTCACTGTCGCGGCGCGCGTGCTCGTACCGGGCCACACGCTCCTCGTCTACTTCATCCCCTTTGCGGCTGTCGCGATGATCATCACCGTGCTCGTCGGCGGGCGCACCGCGCTCGCGACGCAGATCGCAGGCGCGCTGCACGTCGGGATCCTGTCCGGCCAGGTGGAGCTCGTCGCGTACGTCCTCGTGCCCGCGCTGCTGGGGATGGCCGCGGTCCGCCGTGCCACGACGGCGCGCGAGTTCGCGACAGGCGCGGGCTCTGTCGCGCTCGGCAACCTCGGTGTGGTCGTCGCGTTCACGCTCGTCGGCCAGTCCACCGACCCGGTCGGCGCGGCGCAGCTCGCGATCGCGGCGCTCTTGAGTGGCGCGGGCTCCGGCCTGCTCGCCTTCGCGGGCACGGCGATCTTCGGCCACCTGTTCCGGATCACCACGGTCTTCGAGCTGCGCGAGCTCGCGGATCCGAACCATCCGCTGTTGCGGCAGCTATTGCTGCGCACGCCCGGCACGTATCACCACTCGCTGCTCGTCGCGAACCTCGCCGAGCGCGCGGCCGAGGTGATCGGCGCCGATCCGCTCGTCGCGCGCGTGGGCGCGTACTACCACGACATCGGCAAGATGCGTAACCCGTCGGCGTTCATCGAGAACCAGACCGGCACCAACCCACACGACGAGCTCGACCCGATGGTGTCCGCGGGCATCGTCGCGGCTCATGTCCGCGACGGCCTCGCGCTCGCGGAGCGCTACCACTTGCCACCGATGATCCGCGAGATGATCCCCGCGCATCACGGCACCAGCGTCGTGAAGTACTTCTACCAGCTCGCGCAGCAGCGTGGCCAGAACCCGGACGAAGCGGCCTTCCATTACCCAGGCCCGCGACCGCGCACGAAGGAAGCCGGCATCGTGATGCTCGCGGACGGCACCGAGGCGTCGGTACGCTCGCTTGCGGAGAAGAAGGCGGAGACGATCCGCGTGATGGTCGAGAGGATCGTCAGCGACCGTCTGGCGGAAGGTCAGCTCGACGAATGCGATCTGACCCTGCGCGATATCCAGCGGATCAAGGACGCGTTCTGCGAACTCCTCCTGGGCGTGTACCACGAGCGCATCCCATATCCGGAAGACCGGATCGCGCGCATCGCACCGGTGGCCTCCGACCAGGCGGCGTCCGACCGCTGAAGATCGCGGTCCGAGGCGAGGCTCCGTGTGATCTCGCACCCACGCGTCGCGCGGTGCGCGCCGCGCTCCGCCCCTACGGTGTCACGCAGGATGCGGAGCTGGTGCTCGCGTTCGTCGACGATTCCGCGATGCGGGAACTCAACCGCCGATATCGCCAGAAGGACCGTACGACCGACGTGCTCTCGTTCGGGCAGGGCCTGCGTCCCGGCGCCAAGGGAGCTAGCGCCGCGGCGTCACTGAGGCGCGAGGCCGACGGCACGCTCGAGCTCGGCGACGTCGTCATCAGCGGGGCCCAGGCGGCGCGGCAGGCGAAACGGCGGCGCTGGCCGCTGGCGACGGAGGTTGCCTTCCTGGCCGCTCACGGGGCGCTCCACTTGCTGGGGTATGAGGACGACACGAGCGCCGGATACCGCGAGATGCTGCGGCTGGGCCGCGAGGCGCTGAAAGGTCAACGAACGGCAAGAGCGGTGAAACACCCCGGCAACAGACGCGTTACTTGAGAGCGATGAGAGGGAGCGCCGTCGTCCTGGCTTTCACCCTGGCCCTCGCGGGCCTGATCCCCGGCGCGCCCGCCGCCGCCGGCACCGCGGAGCTCGTGCAGCACCTCGACCAGCTGGTGACGACCTTCCCGGGCGGCGCGGGTCTGTGGATCGCCGACCCGAACACCAGCACGCCGCTGTACTCGCACGATGCCGACGAGCCGATCATCACCGCGTCGCTCTACAAGCTCGCGGTGCTGGCCGAAGCCGAGCGCCGCGTCGACTCGGGAGAGCTCCACTACGGCGACATCATCACCATCGAGGACGAGGACATCACCGAGGACGGCTCGTTCGAGCTCGCGGGGACGGAGCTCACGCTCGACGAGGCGCTCGAAGCGATGATCACGATCTCCGACAACGGCGCGGCGCTTGCGCTGTGGCACGTCCTTGGTGCCGAGAACATCAACGCGACGCTCGTGCGCATCGGTGTCAAGGACTTCCACGTGTTCCTCAACTGGGACGAGGACAACATTGCGACGCCGCGCGCCGTCGGCACGCTGCTCACGCTGCTCGCGAAGCGCCAGCTCATCTCGGCCGCGGCGTCGGATCGGATGCTGGCGCGGCTCGAGCGGCAGCAGATCAACGATCGACTTCCCGCCGAGCTCCCCCCTGGCGTTGTCGTGGCGCACAAGACCGGCAACCTTCCCGGCCTCACGCACGACGCGGGGATCATCTTCACCCCAGCGGGTCCGCGCGTCGTCGTTGCGATGACGTGGGATGCCGACGACGCGGACGCGTACTCGTTCATCGCGAACGTCGGCTCGATCGTGTACAGCACCGTGCTCGAGCCGCCGGCCAATGCGCGCTACGACGTGCCCCGCACCGTGACGATCGTTGACACCGGGTCGTCCCCGCGGATCACCGTGCCGATCACGAATACCGGCACGAGTACGTGGACCAGCAACGGCCCTGGATCGGTCCGGTTGATCTGGGAGATGCGCGACAGCAAGGACACTCTCATCGCGACCTCGCCGACGCCGATCGCGCTACCCGCACTTGCCCCGGGGCGCAGCGCCAACGTGGGCGTCGTGCTCGTGGTGCCGCAGACGCCGGGCGACTACAAGGTGACGCTCGGCCTTGTCGACGCGAACGGCAGCGGGCTCGCCAAGCTCGGAGCCACCACGGCGTCGTTCCAGGTGCGGGCGCACCAGGCGTACATCGTGACCGCGGCGACCGCGGTACCCACCATCCTGCACCGCGGCGAGGCGTCGCTGCTCGTCACGAAGTACACCGCGCTGCCCGCCGCTGGCACGACCGCGCACGCGCTCACGCTCGCGTGGCGGCTGATCGACACGAAGACGAGCCGCTCGGTGGCACAGGGAACCGTTCCTCTCGGCGCGCTCCAGCCCAGCGCCACGGGTACGTTCTTCGCGCCCCTCGTCGCTCCCGCGGTGCTCGGCAGCTACCGTCTCGCGTACGACGTGCGCGAGAAGAACGTCGCCGTGACCGAGACGTTCACGACGAACGTGACGATCGTCGGGCCGCGCACCTTCCCCGACGACGAGGGCGGCCGCACGCCACCGGTCATCGCGCCACTCCCAACGCCCTCGCCCACGCCGCGGATGCGCTTCCCCTCGCCGACGCCTGGCCTCGTGCCGAGCCCCCAGCTGCCGGTGCTGCCGCGGGGACGCGCGACGCCGACACCCAGTCCGTAGGCGTTCGGCAGCGGGCCCGGCACACCTCTCGCTCGCCGCTGGCTACGCCGGCCCGCCGTTCACCGCGCGCGCGCCGCTCGGGCCGGCTGTGCGCAGACGCTCGCTCGAGGAGTGCCGGACCCGCTGCCGACGCCTCTTCGCTTCTAGCGCCACCTGGCCAGGATGTTCTCTCGTTGGAATGCGAGGCGCGCGACGAAGAACACCGCGAGGTCGAGCACGATGAGGATCAGGGTGAACTGCACGAAGGCCTGGTTGTCGAGGATGACGCGGCCGGTCACCTGCGCGATCCCGAGGCCGACGACGGGAATGACGACGAGGCCGCCGATCTGCTGCGCGACGCGCACGTCGTTCACCCGCGTCGAGATGAGGACCCCGAGCGTCACCGAAAGGAGCGTGAGGAGTGGGACCATCACGACGATCGCCAGCACCCAGCGTGGCGCCGTCACCGCGCGCACCGCGGCCTGGCTCCCGAGCGCCGACACCGACGCCAGGTAGATCCCGTACGCGAGCCAGGTGACGATGACCGAGGGGATAGTGGACGCGAGGCACTTCGCGAGCAGCAGCTCTCCGACGCCGACCGGTGTCGCGAGCAGCGGCTCGAGCGTCCGCGCCGCCTTCTCTCCGATGACCGAGAAGATCGCCATCGTCAACGGTACGACCGTGGGGATGAGCATGAACAGGATCAGGAAGTAGGTCGCGATGAAGCCTTGAATGGCTTCCTTCGGGTCGAGTCCGGCGACCGCGGGTGCCGCGGCGTACATCGCCTGCACGTCACGGTCGCTGGGCGGATTCGCCGCGGCCGCCGCGACGGCGCCGATGCCGGCGGCGAGGATGACGATCGGAGGGAGCAATGTCATCGCGACGAGCAGCCTGTTGCCGAGCGCCTCGCGCCACTCGCGCACGCAGACCGCGCGCACGAGCGCGCCGCGCTCCGGAGTCCTCGCGATCGTGAGCGTCGCCATTACTTCTGCTCCTGCCCGGCGTCTCGAGCTCGGCGGGGAGTTTGGCTTCCTTCCACGATGCTGAGGTAGACGTCCTCGAGATGCACCTTGCGCTCCACGACGTACGCGATCTGGGCACCGCCCTCGACGAGCGTGCGCACGAGCAGCGGGTTCGTGCGGAGCGGATCGGATGCGGACACGACGATCGAGCCGTTCTCGAGGTGCGCCTCGCGCACCCCCTGGACGCTCTGCACGCGGGCGAGATCCTCGGCGCGTGGCGTGGGTAGGAGTCGGATCTCGGTCGCGCGCCCGTAAAGCTCCGCGCGCAGGTGATCCGGTGTGTCGATACGGATGACCGACTGCCGGAAGAAGGCGATGCGGTCGCAGAGACGATCGGCCTCGTCGAGGTTGTGCGTGCAGAGGAACACGGTGCGTCCCTCGCCGCGCACCGCGACGATGAACTCGCGCACGGTCTTTGCCGCATCCGGATCGAGGCCGGTCGTCGGCTCGTCGAGGAAGAGGATGCGCGGCTCGTGCAGCGCGGCGCGCGCGATCGCCATTTTCTGCTTCATTCCACGCGAGAAGGTCGCGACGGCCTCGAGGCGGCGATCCCAGAGCCCCATGAGCCGCAGGAAGTGCTCGGCCTGCCGCTTCGCGGTCGGGCCGTCGAGCCCGTACAGCGTCGCGAAGAACACCAGGTTCTCCCACGCGGACTGGCGCTCGTACAGGCCGGGCTGCTCGGTGAGGATCCCGACCGCCGCGCGGATCTCGGGATCCTGCCGTCCGAGCCGGTATCCGGCGACCTCTGCGGTGCCGGACGTCGCACCGATGAGCGCGCACAGGAGGCGCAGCGTCGTCGTCTTGCCCGCACCGTTCGGGCCGAGAAAGCCGAACACCTCGCCCTCGCGCACCTCGAGATCGAGCCCATCGACCGCGACGAGCGAGCCGAAGCGCTTCGTGAGCTTCTCGGTGCGGATCACGGTCTGCATGCGCCGAGTCTATTTGTCGTTGCGTCCCTATCCTTGACCCGTGAGTCCCACCGACGCCGAACGGAAACTACGGGAGCTCTCCTTCCTGCACGAGGTGGCGCAGCTCGCATCGTCCGCGCGCGACTGGGACGAGATGCTACGCATCGTCATTGACCGCACCACCGACGCGATGGGCGCCGAGGTGTCGAGTCTGTATCTCCTCGAGAGACGCGAAGGGCTCCTCCGTCTCGTGGCCACGAACGGCCTGAACCCGCGCGCCGTGGGCCGCGCGACGCTGCGCGTCGGCGAGGGCATCACCGGTTGGGTCGCGAATGCGCGCGTGCCGCTCGCGGTGCGCGACGTGCGGGGCGAGCCGCGTTGGAAGGTGGTCCCGACCGTCGACGTCGACCGCTTCACCTCGATGCTCTCCGTGCCGCTCGTGTCGCGTGACGAGGTCATCGGCGTCATGAACGTGCAGACGGTCGAGCCGCGTGACTTCGACCGCACCGAGATCGACTTCCTCCAGACGATCGCGAACCAGGTGGCGGGCATCATCGAGAAGGGCCGTCTGCAACGCGAGTCGGAGCGCAAGCTGCGCGAGGTCTCGGCCCTGTTCGAGGTCTCGAATGTCCTGACGTCGACGCTCGACCTCGACGAGGTGCTCCCGCTCATCGTCGACCGGCTGGTGCGCGTGTATCCGGGCTCCGCGGGCGCGATCTACCTGCGCGAGCGTGACGACGTGCGCGAGCGCGCGCGGTCGGGCGACATCGGAAAGTCGCTGCCCGCGGCCGCGCGACGCGCGATGGCGGAGACGCGCCCGATCGTCGAGGGCGACCACGTCGCGCTTCCGCTGCTCGCCGGCGACCGGCTGCTCGGCGCGGTCGCGCTGCGCGTGCCGACCGGCGTCGAGCTCGCCGATGAGGAGGTCGCTTTCGTCGGCGCGCTCGCGAACCAGGCCGCGCTCGCCATCGACAAGGCGGCTCTGTACGCACTGGAGCGCCAGACGACGGAGAGGCTGCGCGAGCTCGAGCGCGCGCGCACCGAGTTCGTTGCCGTGGTCACGCACGACCTACGCACGCCGCTGTCTGTCATCCGCGGGTACCTCGATCTGCTAGCGGAGAAGAATGGGAACCGGCGTATCCCGATCGACGAGGCCGTCGCACAGGTCGTGCGCCTCGATCAACTCGTCGACCGCATCCTCACCGGCGTCCGCGTGGATCATCCCGACCTGACCCTTCGCCGCGCCAGGTTCGATCTGCGCGCGACGGCGATGTCGACATTGAAGGAGCTCGCGCCGATCGCGCGCCGCCATCGTCTCGCCGGTCCGCGCGACGGCGCGCCGATCTGGGTGCGGGGCGACCGGCGGCGCACGGCCGAGGTGCTCGCAGGCCTGGTGCACAACGCGACGAAGTACGCGCCCGAGGAGACGCGGATCGGCGTCAAGGTCGAGCGCCGCCGCGACCGCGGCGTCGTGCGCGTCATCGACGAGGGACCCGGGGTCGCGCCACAGGACCGCGCGCGGATCTTCGAGCCGTACGTGCGCGCCGCGGCGCATGCCGAGCTCCCCGGATCGGGCATCGGCCTCTTCGCGTCCCGACGCGTCGTCGAGGCGCAGGGTGGCGATATCTGGTACGAGGAGAATCCCGGCGGCGGTGGCGCGTTCGCGTTCAGCGTCCCGCTGATGAGCGAGGCGCGCGCATGACGAGCGTCCTGGTCGTTGATGACGAGCGCGCGCTGGTCGGGATGGTGGCGGCGCTCCTCGGCGAGGACGGGTATGAGGTCGTCACCGCGTACGACGGCGAGTCCGCGCTGAGGCGTCACGCCGAAGAATCACCGGACCTCGTCATCCTCGATCGCGGCCTGCCGAAGCTGTCTGGCGATGAGGTCTGCCGGCGCATCCGCGCATCGTCGTCGACGCCGATCCTCATGCTCACCGGTGAAAAGGGCAGCGACGAGCGCGCGCGCCTCCTCGACCTCGGCGCCGACGACTACCTCGAGAAGCCCTTCTCGAAGAAGGAGCTGTCGGCCCGAGTGCGCGCCCTCCTGCGCCGCGCCGCGCCTGCAGCGCGCACGCGGCCCGCGGCGTCGATCGGCACGCTCACCGTGGATCCGCGCGCGCATCAGGCGACGGTCGCGGGCGAGGTGCTCGACCTGACGCCGACCGAGTTCCGGCTGCTCACCGCGCTCGCCGCCCATCCGAGCGAGGTCGTGGATCGCCGCGCGCTGCTTCGCGCGGGCTGGCCCGAGGAGCGCGATCCCGATCCCGAGTGGCTGAAGGCGCACCTCGCGCGCCTCCGCTCGAAGCTGGACGCGGCAGGCGCGCCGTCGCTCTCAAACGTGCGCGGCGTCGGCTATCGCCTCGGTTAGGACCGCGGGGATCGCCCCGCCGATCGTCTGCGCCGCGCTCAACGTCGCCGCGGCGTTCGCGCTGCTGTTCGTCCTCGCACCCGCGACGCCCCTCGTCGCGGATCCGGTGCAGCGTCTGACCTACGTGGGGACGCATCTCCTCGTGTGGCGCCTCGGCTGGATGACGTGGATCGCGGCGGCGCTGTCGCTGCTCGCCTTCTATTGGTGGTGGCGGGACCGCATCAACGGGTCGTACGTCCCGCTCGTCCTCGGCGGGCTCGGGCTCATCGCCGACGTGACCGCCGAGCTCATCCTCATCGTGGGCGGCGCGCAGAACTACATCGCGACCTCAGCGTTCGCTTTCGCGCTGACCGGGGGTGTGGCGAACGGGCTGTATACGCTGTGCGGCATCGGCCTCACGCTCGCGACCCCGCTCACCAGATTCGCCCGCGCGTGGGCAGCCGTCATGTGGGCCGCGGGCATCCTGCTCAGCGTTGGCGCGCTCGCGAACATCCCGATCATCACCGCGACCGCGACTGCGGTCCTCTTCGCGCTGTTCTGCCCGTGGTGCGTGTACCTCGCGGCGAAGCTCCGTTGAGACGCGTCGTCGTCATCGGCGCCGGCTTCTTCGGCGGCGTCGTCGCGCGCCGGCTCGCGGACATCGGTATCACGCCGGTGGTCGCGTCTCGCACCCGTGGCGAGACGCGTCTCGATGTCGAGGACGGCGGTTCGATCCGACGTGGGCTGCGCCAAGGCGATGTGATCGTCGACACGGCTGGGCCGTTCCAGATGCGCTCGACCCTGCTGGTGGAGGCCGCGATCGAGCTCGGCTGCGACGTCGTCGATCTCTCGGACTCCCTTCGCTACGCGCGCGCGGTGCTCGCGCTGCACGAGCGCGCGGCCTCGGCCGGCGTGCGGATCTTCACCTCATGTAGCGCGATCGCGACTGTGGCCGCGTCGGCCATCCGCGCCAGCGAGAGTGCCTCGCCGGAGACCTGCGACCTCTTCCTCGCGCCAGCGTCCGCCGACACGGGCAACCCCGCGACGGTACGGGCGTTCCTCGCATCGGTCGACTGGTCGCGGTCGCGCGAGTTTCCCGCCGACCGTCGACGGGGCTACCGGGTCGAGAGCGCGGCCGCGGTGATATTGCCGCGCTCGTGGCCCAGCCTGCGCTGGGTCGACTTCTGGGTCGACCCCAATGCTCCATTCGCCGCGAGCGCCGTCGCGCTCGCCTCGAGGCTGGGCCTGACGAGCCTGTTGTCCGCGGTCGCGCCACTCTCCGCCCGTCTCCTTGGCCGCCGCGCGGGATCGTTCTCCGTGGCGATCAGCGAGGGCGGGCGCTACTCCTTGACGCGTCTCAGCGCGCCGCGCGGCAGCTATCTGATCGCCGCCGAGCCGGCCGTGCTCGCCGCGGAGTCGCTCGCCCGCGGCAGCGAGATCCCGGCGGGTGTCGTGCCCGCCGACGCGCAGGTCGATCCTGCCGCGCTCTTCACACGGCTGCGCGCCCTCGGCGTCGACGTGCGCTCCTAGAGTGGTGCTCGTGCCGCGCACGATCCGCGCACGCGTCCTCCTCGGCTCGGTCCTCACCATCCTCGTCGCGCTCGCCGTCGTGGCCGCGGCCGTGCCCGGCATCGCGACGCAGCACGAGACCCTAGTCCTGGGAGCGCGCCTCGCGTCCGAGGCCGCGCTCGCGGGCGACCTGTCGCGCGACCTTTTCGTGCGCGCCGACGCCGACGCGCTCGACCTTCTCGCCAAGCGGATCGCGTCCGACGCGAGCGTGCGCGTGACCTTCGTCGCGACCGACGGAACGGTCCTCGGCGAGTCCGACGAGGACCGCCGCACGATGGAGAACCACGCCACGCGGCCGGAGATCGTGCCGGCGCTGGCTGGCGGTGAAGGACGCGCGGTTCGACACTCGGCCACCGTCGATCGAGACCTTCTCTATGTGGCGGTCCCGGTGCGCGTCGGCGATCGGATCGTCGGCGTGTCGCGGCTCGCGCTGCCGCTCGTCGCGGTCGACGCCCTCGCCGCGCGCCTTTCGCTCTCGCTTCTCGCGGCCGCGCTCGTCGCCGCGCTCGTCGCGGTCTTTGCCGCCTGGGTCATCCAGCGTGTCATCGCGCGTCCGATAGAGGTGCTCACGGAACGCGCTGAAGCGCAGGACGCCTCGTTCGACATACGTGGTCCGGTGGAGGTCGAGCGTCTGGCCGCGGCGCTGCGGCGCTCCTCGGCCGCCGTGCGGGCCGAGCACGCCGTGGCTGAGTCAGAGCGCGACCGCCTCGCAACCCTCATCGACGAGCTCGGCGATGCCATTCTCATCGCGGACGCGGATGGGCGGGTGCTGCTCGCCAACGCGGCGGCGCGCGCCAGCTCGGGTCCGGATGTCGTCGGTCGCCGCCTGCCCGAGGTCGTGCGCGACCACGAGGTCCTCGCCGCCATCGCCTCCGCTCGCGACGGCCGCGACGCGACCGCGACGATCGAGCGCGCCGATCCGCGGCGCTTCATGCGCGCCGTCGCGCGGCCGCTCGAGGGCGGTCAGATCCTCGTCGTACTACAGGACCTCACGACGCTCCGTCGCCTCGAGACCGTGCGCTCGGACTTCGTCGCCAACGTCTCGCACGAACTGCGGCGGCCGATAACCTCGCTCAAGGCGATGGCCGAGGCGCTCGAGGAGGGCGCGCTCAACGACCCGGCCGCCGCGCGCGACTTCGTGCATCGCATGCATCAGGAGATCGACGGCCTCGCGCAGCTCACGAACGAGCTCCTCACTCTCACGCGGATCGAGTCGGGGGCCGAGACGCTCACGTTGTTGCCGCAGTCGCCGGGTGCGCTCCTCGCGGACTGCGCGCGAAGGATGGGCCCGCTCGCCTCGCGCGCCGACGTCGCGCTGCTCGTCGAGCCCGGCGACGCTCCGGCGGTTCGAGCCGACGGCGAGCGTGTCGCGCAGGTACTTGCGAATCTCGTCCACAACGCGGTGAAGTTCACGCCCGCCGGTGGCTCGGTCCGGCTCTCGGCCGCGCGCGAGGACGGCCGCGTCGCGTTCAGCGTCACGGACACCGGCGTCGGCATCGAGCGCGCGGATCTCGAGCGGGTCTTCGAGCGCTTCTACAAGGCCGATCGATCGCGGTCGGGTGGCGGCACGGGCCTGGGCCTGGCGATCGCGAAGCACATCGTGCACGCGCACGGCGGTGAGATCGAGGCGCGGAGCGATGGGCCTGGCCGCGGAGCCACCTTCCGCTTCACGCTGCCGCTGGCGGAGTGAGGGCCGCGCTCAGGCGTAGAGGCAGTGCTCGGCGTACGGCCGGAACGCGACGAGCGGCCCGTCGTTCTCGGGGACGATGCCGGTGACGACGACGTCGCGGTCGACCCGCAGCGGCTCGCCATGGCGATCGACGCCGATCGAGTCGTTCCTGAAGATGACTACGCCGACCCGTACCCAGGGGTGCAGGAAGCTGAGCTTCGTGACGGTGATCACACCGACAGCGTCGCGGACGGTCGTCATCGGGCCGTGAACGCGCGGTGAACGTTCGAGGCGGATGGTAGGCTCGGCCGAAGGTGGCACGGCTCGTTCTCGTCGACGACGACGCGAATCTACGTCACACGCTCGGCTACGCGCTTCGCCAGGAAGGCTTCGAAGTGTTCGCGGCCGAGGACGGCGAACGCGGCCTCGAGGCGTTCCGCCAGAACCGGCCCGACGTCGTGCTTCTCGACGTCATGCTGCCGAACCTCGACGGACTCGAGGTGTGCCGCCGCATCCGACGGGAGAGCGATGTGCCGATCCTGATGCTCACGGCGCGCGACACGGAGCTCGACAAGGTCGTTGGCCTCGAGCTCGGCGCCGACGACTACCTTGCCAAGCCGTTCTCGACACGCGAGCTGGTGGCCCGAGTGCGCGCGCTACTCCGGCGGACACGCCAAACGGTGGCGCCCGTCGGGGAGCGCCTGGAGAGCGGTGGGCTGCTGCTGGACGCGGGACGCCATCGCGTGACGCTCGATGGTCGCGAGGTCGCGCTCAAGCCGAAGGAGTTCGACCTCCTCGCGTTCTTCATGGCGCACCCGGGGCAGGTGTTCGGACGCGAGCAGCTGCTCGCGAGCGTGTGGGGCTACGACTTCGCCGGTGACTCGCGGACCGTCGACACGCACGTGAAGACCTTGCGCGAGAAGCTCGGGGATGACGCGGAGCGCCCGCGCTGGATCGATACCGTCCGTGGTGTGGGTTACCGGTTCCACGAGATGTCCTCCGCTTAGGTGACCCCGCAGGGGAAACGGGCGGCGTTCACCGAGCGTTCACATGCCCCTCACCCTCCGCACCTGCCGCCACACGAGCCTGTCACTGGGCCCCGCGACGCTGGTCTGGACACATGTGGGGAATGAGGAGAGAAATGAAGAAGCCCCTGATCACGTCCATCCTCGCGTTCGCGACCCTGGTCACCGCGTGCGGCGGCGCGACCCCCGCCGCGACCAGCGCGCCAAGCGGCGGCGCCACCGCAGCGGCGACCGCCGACCCGTGCGCCGTGCCCGTCAAGGGCAAGTGCCCGGCCGAGGCGAACGCGCTCACCGGCGCGGGAGCCACGTTCCCGGCGCCGATCTACACGAAGTGGGTCGACGAGTACAACAAGCTCACCGGCATCCAGATCAACTACCAGGCCGTGGGCTCGGGCGGCGGCATCAAGTCGCTCACCGACAAGACGGTGGATTACGGCGCGACCGACGGCCCGATGAGCGACCAGCAGCTCACCGACGCCAAGGCGCCGGTGCTGCACATCCCGATGGTCATGGGCGGCGTCGTGCCGACCTACAACATCCCGGGCGTGACCGCTGCGCTCAAGTTCACGCCCGACGTGCTCGCGGGCATCTTCCTCGAGCAGATCAAGAAGTGGAACGATCCGAAGATCACCGCTCAGAACCCCGGTGTCACCTTGCCTGACCTGTCCATCACGACCGTGCACCGCTCCGACGGCTCGGGCACGACGTACGTGTGGACCGACTACCTCTCGAAGGTCAGCTCCGAGTGGAAGTCGAAGGCCGGCTTCGCGAACTCGGTCAACTGGCCGGGCGGCGTCGGCGCATCCGGCAACGCGGGTGTCGCCGGTGCGGTCAAGAACACACCGGGCGCCATGGGCTACGTCGAGCTCATCTACGCCATCCAGAACAAGCTGGGTTACGGCTCCGTACAGAACGCGAAGGGCAAGTTCGTCGAGGCGAACCTCGACTCGGTGACGAAGGCCGCGGACGGCATCACCCTCGCCCCCGACCTGCGTGTCTCGATCACCAACTCGGACAACGCTGACGCGTATCCGATCTCGAGCTTCACCTGGACGCTCACCTATGCCGAGATCTCAGACAAGGGGAAGGCCATCGCCATAGCGCGGTACTTCTGGTGGAGCACCCACGAGGGCCAGGCCTTCGCGAAAGAACTGGGTTACGCACCCCTTCCCGCCGCCGTCGTGGCAAAGGCGGAAGAGAAGATCCGTGCCATCACCTCGGGCGGCCAGCCTGTACTACCGAAATAGCCCCGCGTGACCCGGAGCTTTGACCGCGCGTTCGCGGTGGGCGTGGCGGCACTGGCGCTGCTGGTGCCGCTCACGCTCGCCGCGATAACGGTCCTCGTACTCATCGACTCGTGGCCGTCGCTCACGACGTTCGGCCTCTCGTACTTCACGACGACCGAGTGGGATCCGGTCAAGCTCGTGTTCGGTGCTGCCGCGTACGTCTACGGGACGCTGGTGACTACGGTCATCGCTGTGGTCCTCGCGGCGCCGGTCGCGGTCGGCGCTGCGATCTACCTGACCGAGTTCGCGCCGCGCGCGGTGCGCGCGCCGATCGCGTTCACGATCGAGCTCCTCGCGTACATCCCGAGCATCGTCTACGGCCTCTGGGCGATCTTCGTGATGGTCCCGGTGATGCGCTCCATCGTCGAGCCGGGCCTTCAGGCGACGCTCGGACAGCTCCCTGTGATCGGCAGGCTCTTCAGCGGAACGCCGATCGGGCTCGACCTGCTCAGCGGCGGCGTGGTCCTCGCGATCATGATCCTGCCCATCCTCATGGCCGTGTCGCGCGAGGTGTTGCTCGCGGTCCCGCCCACGCAGCGGGAGGCGATGATCGGACTCGGGGCGACACGCTGGGAGGCCGTCAGTCGGGCCGTGCTGCCCTACGCGCGCCCCGGGATCATCGGCGGCGCCGTCCTCGGCGTCGCGCGCGCGTTCGGCGAGACGATGGCCGTGACAATGGTGGTGGGCAACTCGTCGCGTGACATCAGCGGCTCGCTCTTCGTCCCCGGCTACACCATGGCCTCAGCGATCGCCAATCAGTTCGTCGAAGCGGACAGCGACCTCTACTTCAGTGCCATCGTCGAGATCGCGCTCGTCCTGCTGCTCGTCGGGATCATCGTGAACGGGGTGGCGCGGGTGCTCATCCGCCGCTCGATCGCCGATCGGCCCGCGGGCGCGGTGATCTGACGGTGGCGGTCATGGCGCTCACTCCATCCTCGGCGATCCCGGCGCGGCACCGCGTGGTGGTTCGGCGGCGCATCGCGGAGGGCGTCGTGATCGGGCTGCTCTTGCTCGCGACGCTGGTCGCGGTGACCTTTCTCGTCACCATCCTCGGTTACGTCATCGTGCGCGGTCTTCCGGCGATCGACCTCGCTTTCTTCACGGAGCGGCCGAAGCCCC
Source organism: Candidatus Limnocylindria bacterium (assembly GCA_041493915.1). Classification (GTDB taxonomy): domain Bacteria; phylum Chloroflexota; class Limnocylindria; order P2-11E; family P2-11E; genus CF-39. The sequence goes on along the minus strand of JBGPZT010000001.1, from coordinate 19,141 downwards.
TTGGCGAGGTCGGCGGAGGCATCGCGCCGGCCCTGATCGGCACGGTCATTCTCGCGGCCGTGTCGGGCGCGATCGCCATCCCGGTCGGCATCGCCGCCGCGATCTTCGTCGTCGAATACCGTTCGGGCCGCTTCGCCGCGCCGGTGCGCTTCGCGGCGGAGCTCATCGCCGGCCTGCCCTCGATCGTCATCGGGGTCTTCGTCTGGGCGCTGCTCGTGCGGGGCCTCGTCGGCCACTACGCCGCGATCGCCGGTGCGATCGCGCTCGCCGTGATCATGGTCCCGATCGTCGCGCGCACGGTCGAGGAAGTGCTGAAGCTGGTACCGAATTCGCTCCGCGAGGCAGCGCTCGCATTGGGCGCGCCGCGCTGGAAGGTCATCCTGTCGATCGTGCTGCCCACCGCGCGCGCCGGCGTCATCACGGCTGCAGTCCTCGCGCTCGCGCGATCAGCCGGGGAGACCGCGCCGCTGCTCCTCACGGCGCTCGGGAACGACTTCTTCAGCACCGATCTACTGCGGCCGATCGGCGCCCTTCCGCTCGCGATCTACCGGTACGCGATCTCGCCGTACGACGACTGGCACACCAAAGCGTGGGGTGCGTCGCTGGTGCTTGTGCTCGTGATCGGTGTCGTCGGCTTGCTCCTGCGCGTTGTCGCGCGGCAGCGGGTCCGGTGACGCGGTGGAAGAGAGCACCAAGATGTCAGTGACCATGCGAGAGACGAAGGCCCGCGACGTTCCGCATGAGGCTCCGGCGCAGTTCGCCTCCGCTGCTGACTCTCCGGCTGCGACAACCCGCGCCATCGCGCTGCGTACTGAAAAGCTCTCCGCCTACTACGGGTCGGCGCAGGCGGTCGGCGATGTCGATCTCACCTTCGAGGTCGGCGCAGTGACGGCTATCATCGGGCCGTCGGGTTGCGGGAAGTCGACGCTCCTGCGCTGCCTCAACCGCATGCACGAGACGACGCCCGGCGCACGAGCCACGGGTCGCGTCCTCCTCGGCGATGTCGAGGTCTACGCGCCGGCGACCGATCCGGTCGAGGTCAGGAGCATGGTCGGGATGGTGTTCCAGAAGCCAAACCCGTTCCCGATGATGAGCGTCTACGACAACGTGGCCGCGGGTCCGCGACTGCGTGCCTGGAAGATGACCCGTCGCGAGATGGACGATCTCGTCGAGCGGAACCTACGCCGCGCCGCGCTCTGGGATGAGGTCAAGGACAGGCTCCATCGCTCGGGCGCCGCCCTCTCCGGGGGTCAGCAGCAACGCCTGTGCATCGCGCGCGCTCTCGCGACGGATCCGAGCGTGCTGCTGATGGACGAGCCCTGCTCGGCCCTCGACCCGATCGCGACGTACAAGATCGAGGAGCTCGTGCGCGAGCTGAGTCACGAGGTCACGATCGTGATCGTGACGCACAACATGCAGCAGGCATCGCGCGTGAGCGAGCGCACGGCGTTCATGCTCGCCGCCGACGACGGCATCGGCCGCCTGGTCGAGTTCGGCAAGACCGACGACCTGTTCACGATGCCGAAGGACCCGCGCACCGAGGCGTACATCACGGGGCGCTTCGGATGACCGTGCGCGGGGTCCACGCTCGCGCGGCGCTCGACGACGGTCTGGCGCGGCTCCAGGCCGACCTTCGCGCCATGACCAGCCTCCTCGATGTCGCGATCGAGCGCAGCGTGCTGTCGCTCCAGACGCTCGACCAGCGCCTGGCCGGCCTCGTGATCGCCGGCGACCAGCAGATCAACGAGATGCGCTTCTCGATCGAGGACCGCGCGATCCACCTCATCGCGACGCAGCAGCCGATCGCGGGCGACCTGCGCTTCATCGTTGCCGTGCTGATGGTCGTCTCGGAGATCGAGCGGATGGGGGATTACGCGTCGGGGATCGCGAAGGTGACGCAGCTCCACGAGGGCCGGCGACTCCTCAAGCCGCTAGTCGACGTGCCGGAGATGGCTCGCCTGGTCCGCGAGATGCTGCGCGAGGCCGTCGACGCATTTCTGCAGCGCAACGAGCACACCGCCGAGCGCGTCGCGTTCCAGGACGACGAGGTGGACCGGCTGTACAACATCGTCTACCGCGAGCTGCTGCAGTACATGACCGAAGACCCGACCACCATCGATCGCGCGACGTGGCTCCTGTGGGTCGCGCATAACCTGGAGCGGATGGGCGACCGGATCCAGAACATCTGCGAGCGCACGGTGTACGAGGTCACGGGCGTGATGCGCGAGTTCACCTCGCACGGCCCGCGCCAGCCCGAAGATTGACCGCGCAGCGCGTCCTGTTCCTCTGCACGCACAACTCCGCGCGCTCTCAGATGGCAGAGGGCTTCCTGCGCGAGCTCGGCGCCGGGCGATTCGAGGCGGCCAGCGCGGGCACCGAGGCGCGCGGGCTGAACCCGCTCGCCGTGCAGGCGATGGCCGAGGAGGGGATCGACATCTCGCTGTATGAGTCGAAGGCGCTCTATCGTTACCTCGACGAGCCGTTCGACCTCGTCATCACCGTGTGCGACGATGCGAACGAGGCCTGCCCGTACTTCCCGAACGCGAAGGAGCGCCGGCACTGGTCACTCCCCGATCCGTCGGCCGTGCTCGGCGATGATGCAACGCGGTTCGCCGCGTTCCGAGTCGTGCGCGACGCGATCCGCGAGCGGATCCAGCGGGAGCTGCTCTAGCCGGCGCCGACCGCGAAACGGACGTCTTCGATCCCGTCGTTCGCGCTCGCCCGAAGCACGACGACCGGTCCGCCTAGTGCCCGTAACTGCGCGTAGGCTCGTTCGGCGGCCGCGAGGTCGCGGCAGCCGACGACGACGCTCGCGATGCCGGTCGTTCCGTTCGCGTGCCGCGCCGCGTCGCCGCTCGGGACGCGCCGATCGCGCGGCGTGAGGTCCTCGATCAGGAACGGCAGCGGCGGTGCGAGGAGCGCCGTGCGCCACCGGAGCGTCACGCCGTCGGGACGCGTGCGGCCTCCCTCCACGCCCGGTCGCGTGACGAGCGCGCCGAAGGCGGCGACGTCGGCGTCGAGATCGTCGGACAGGACGGCGAAGTCCGCGTAGCCGCCGGCGCCGGCGTAGCGCCACCAGCGGTGCTGCGGCGCGGGTCTCCGGAAGCCGACGAGCTCGAGGTAAGCGCCGTCGGCGAACGCGACCAGCGCGTTGTGCGTGATCCCATCCGCGTGCTCGCCGCCCGGCGTCACGGTGAAACCGCGGCCGCGGTATTCCTCCGCTGTCGCGGCGAGATCGGCAGCGACGAACACGACGTGGTCGAGCTGGCGCACCTCAGAGCAGCCCGATCGCGCGCCAATAGGGAATGCTGACGGCGATCGCGAACAGAGCGACCGCGGTCATGGTGACCCCGACGACCACCGCCTGGCGGTCGGTGAACATCTCGCCGCCGGTGATCTCCCGCACCATGCGCAGCACCTCGTACTGCGCGGGCACCAGCCACGTGAAGGCGAGCACCGCGGTGACGAAGCCGACGACCCAGCCACTCAGGCCGAGCTGCGGCGCCGCTGGCACGAGCGTCAGGAACAGGAGGAACGCGGCAGGCACCATCGGGAGAACACAGCGGAGCGCCACCGTCACGAGCGCGAGCAACAGGAGCGTCAGCGCCGGGTCGCCGAGGGATCGCGTAATGGGCGTGAGGAGCTCCGCGATCCAGTGATCCACTCCTCCTGACCGCAGCACCGCACCCGCGCCGAGGAGCACGCCGAGGAACACCAGCGTCGCCCAGTCGATCCCCGATCGGAAGGTCTGGCGGTCGAGCGCACCGCCGCCGATCGCGACGAGGAGGGCGGCGAGCCCGATCGACGCGATGTCGAGCCGCAGTACGGGCTGGAGCAGCAGTCCCGCGACGAAGATCCCGAGCGCGAGCAGCGAGACCAGTTCTCGTCGCGAGATCCGACCGAGCGTTCGCTCCTGGCTGTGGCGCACGGTGCCGCTCGCTCGCGCCGTCGTCTCTGGCGGGAGTGCCATGAGCACGATCGCGGGACCGACGAGGAGCACGAGTCCTGCCGGGAGGGCAGCGGCCAGCCACCCGATCCAGTCGAAGCGCGCCTGCTCCCCGGCTGGCAGCAGGCCGAGGATCAGGAAGTTCGTGACGACGCCGGTGAGGAAGACGGGACCGAGGAACGTGTTGCCGATGATCGCGGCGAACGCGAACGACGCGCTCGCGCGGCTGCGCTTGGCGTAACCAAGCGCCTGCGCGAGCTCGTGCGCGATCGGCGCGACGGTGGCGATCCGGCCGAAGACGGTCGGCACCAGCGGTGTCAAGACCGCGCTGCCCAGGAGGAGAGCCGCGAGTTGGCCCCGATGCGTCGGAGGGAAGACGCGGAGGAGCACGAGGGAGGCTCGGAAGAGCAGCCCCGACGCGGCCATCGCCGAGCTGATCCCGAGCGCCGCGACCGCGACGATCCACGTCGAGCTCGCAAAACCACTGAACGCGACCGTCGGCGGCGCGAGTCCGGCGACGCCCCACGCGCCCGCCATCGCAAGCGCCACGGCGAAGTCGGGGATCGGCTCGAGGAGCCACGCGACCGCCCCGCCGAGCATGACCAGCGCGATGTGCCACCCGGCATCCGTCAGACCAGTTGGCGCCGGCAGCGACCAGAGGACCGCAGGGACGGCGATCGAGATCGCGCCGGCGACGATCCGCGCGACCGGCGAGCGAGAGGCGACCGGCGCCGCGACGATCGAGCGAAGCCCCTCGTGCGACAAGAGCGGGGCGCCGACGCGCTCTCGGTCACGCCGGTCGATCGTCTCGGCGAGGGCACGGGCGACCGCGAGACCGAGCTGCGGTCGCTCGCGGACGACTCGCTCGAAGCGTTCGCGAGGGATCCGCCACGCGTGCACGGCGGTGACCGCGCGGACCGTGGCGGTGCGCTCGGCGAGAAGGAGACCGAACTCGCCGAATGTGCCCGGCGCGAGGATCGTCGTGACAGAACGCTCGGACCCGTCCGCGCGAACGCTCACTTCGACCTCGCCACTCGCGAGGAGGAACAGCGAGTCGGCGGCCTCGCCCTCCCGGACGATGACCGCGCCGGCCAGAAAGTGAGCGTCTTCGCTCCCGCCGATCAGGCGCGCGATGTCGACGCGGTCGAGGTCGCGGAAGAATTTGATGCTCCGAAGCAGCCCCTCCTGCGCGTCCGCCTCCTCACGATGCTGGTCCGAGGGGATCACGACGGGCGCGATTCGACCCGGAAGATCCGCCAGCTGCCCGGCACGCCCTTGAGCTCAAAAGTGCCGTGCTCGGAGAACGCGAGGCCGGATCCGGCCACCAGGTCCTTCACGGTGCTCGACACGAATACGTCATCAGGACCCGCGAGACCGGCGACGCGCGCGGCGATGTGCACGGCGATCCCGGCGATGCCACCTTCGACGATCTCGATCTCGCCGGTGTGAAGGCCGGCCCGCACCTGGATCCCGAGCTCGTGCACCCGTTCCACGATCGCGCACGCGCAGCGGATCGCTCGCGCGGGTCCATCGAAGGTCGCGAGGAACCCATCGCCCGTCGTTCGGACCTCGTGGCCACGGGAACGGGCGAGCTCACTCCGAGTGAGACGGTCATGGTCGGCCATGAGGGCGCGCCATCGAGCGTCGCCGAGCCGGACCGCGCGGCCCGTGGACTCGACCATATCGGTGAAGAGGACCGTTGCCAGCACGCGTGTCGGCTCGGGCGTTTGACGGGTTCCGGTGAGGAACTCCTCGATCTCGCCGACGACCGCCTCAGTGTCGGCCACCCACAGGACGTGATCGATCCCCGGCAGCTCAACGTACGTCGCTCCTGGAATGCGCTCGGCCATGTAGCGGCTCCCGCCGACATCGATCCGGCGATCTCCCGTGCGATGGAGGATCAGGGTCGGGACGCGGATCGCCGATAGGACATCGCGGACGTCGATCTCGAGGGTCATCTCCAGGACCGCGCGCGCCGCGCCTGGGCTTGCGCCGAGCCGCAGGTACTGCGCCCACCATCGCCTGAACCGATCGTCGCTGGCGACGCTCGGAGCCCAGGCCTCGAGCTGCGCTGGCCCGCCCCATTCGCGCTCGGTGGCGTCGAGGAACTTGTGGAAGTCGTCAAGGGTGGGTGCCCATGGATAGTCGCTGTCGCGCACCCGTTTCGCGTAGGTGCCGTAGAGGATCAACGCGGAGACGCGTTCTGGATATGTGGTGGCGAAGAGCATGCTCATCGGTCCACCTTCGGACACGCCGAGGAGGGCGGCCTTCTTCGAGCCGGTCGCGTCCATCACCGCTCGCACGTCGTCCATGCGCTGCTCGAGGCTCGGCAGCTCGTGAGGCGGCACACGATCCGAGAGGCCCGTGCCACGCTTGTCGAAGAGGATCAGCCGACTGAACGAGGCGAGTCGCTCGAGGAGTCGTGCGAAGCCGGGATCCTCCCAGGCGTGCTCGACGTGTGAGACGAATCCGGGGACAAAGACCAGGTCGACCGGGCCATCACCGACGACCTGGTAGGCGATGTTGTAGTCGCCGCTCTTGGCGTACCGAGTCGTCGGTCGCACTAGTCCAACCCCATCCCTCGGGCGGATGGTAGGCCCGGGCCGTCGCGAGCTTCGGTCGGTCAGAACGCGATGAGCGGGCGCCATGTCCCGAGCGCGACGCTGATGGACGTCGCCGCCGTCGCCAGCAGCAGCGCGCCAGCCACGAGCGCGCCGTCGCGCAGCGTCAGCGCGCGGGGCCGGGCCAGCGTGCGGCAATCACGCGAGCCGAAGCCGCGCGCGTCCATCGCCAGCGCGAGCCGCGTCGCGCGCCGGATGGCCGCGACGAGCAGACCAAGCGCGCGACCGGGGAAGGCAAGGGCGCGGTCCACGAACGTGCGGTCGGCCTCGATGCCGCGCGCGCGGCGCGCGAGGCCGAGCACGTCCCACTCGCGCGAGAACAGGGGGAAGAGGCGGAACGCCGCGAGCGCGCCGACGACGAAGCGTGACGGCGCGTGAGCGTGCTCCACCAGCGCGTCCGCGAGATCGGTGGGATCGATCGTCGCGACCGCGAGCATGCCCGCGAGCGAGATGCCGATGACGCGCAGCGCGATCGCCGCTCCCGCGGCCGGACTCTGCGAAAGGACCGCGTTGAAGACGCCGAGGCTTGCCGCACCGATCAGGAGCGGTGCGGCGCGCGCGGCGAGCGAGCGCGGCGGGAGCCCGCTGAAGCGCGCGGCGACGAGCACCGCTGCGACCACGATCCCCGAGGTGACGAGATCGACGGTGATGAAGAGCGCCAGCATGAGGATGAGCGCGGCGACGATCTTGGCGATCGGATGCAGCTGCGCGAGCGGCGCGCCTGGGTCGGGAACGAGCGGTTCGAGCAGCCTCATGCGACGTGACCGGCCGCGAGGCGCAGCGTGCGGTCCGCGAGCGATACGACGAGGTCCTCGTCGTGCGTCGCGAAGATCGCTGCGCCGCCGCCGTCGCAGTGCGCCGCGAGGAGCGCGACGAGCTCGCCGTAGGTGCGGCGGTCCTGTCCGAACGTGGGCTCGTCGAGCACCAGCAGAGGCGGCGCCGTTGCGAGCGCGGTCGCGACCGACAGGCGGCGCTGCTCGCCGCCCGACAGCGTGAAGGGGTTCGCGGCGGCGAGGTGGGTGAGACGCATCCGCTCGAGCAGGTCCATCGCGATCCGCCGCGCGTCAGGCGCGTAGCGTCCCGCGCGAAGCGGTCCGACCATGAGCTCCGCGTCGACGCGACCGGTGACGAACTGGTGCTCGGGATCCTGGAAGACGGTGCCGACGCGCGCGATCAAGCGGCGCGCGGGCAGTGACCAGGGCTCCGTGTCCCCCAGGGCGACGCGTCCGCGCGCCGGTCGCAGCAGCCCCGCCACGAGGAGCGCGAGCGTCGACTTCCCCGAGCCGTTCGGTCCGGTCACGGCGAGGGCCTCGCCCGCGCGCACCGACGCGTCGACCCCATCGACCGCCCAGGCGACCGCGCCGGGATAGCGGAACGCGACGCCCTCGGCTCGCGCGAGCTCCGACCCGAACGTCGTGCGCCGCGTCGGGGGCGCCGGCGGTGGTCCGGGCACCCAGACGCCGAGCTCCGCGAGCCGCGCTCCGTCGCGTGCGAAGACCTCCGCCGGCGCGCCGTCCGCGACGACGCCGCCGCCCGCCTCGATCACGACGACGCGAGTCACCAGCGGCAGCGCCTGCGTCACGCGATGCTCGACGAGCACGAGCGTCATCGCGCGCAGCTCGGCGAGGGTCTCGCGCACCGTCTCCGCGCCGGCCGGATCGAGGTTGGAGGTCGGCTCATCGAGCAGCAGCAGGCGTGGGCGCAGCGCGAGCGCGCCGGCGATCGCAAGGCGCTGCTTCTCGCCCCCCGACAGGGACGCGGTGGACCGGTCCTCCGGATATGGAAAGTGGACCTGCGCGAGCGCGCGGTGCACGCGTGGCCAGATCACCGCCGTGGGCACGCAGTGGTTCTCGAGCCCGAACGCGATGTCGTCGCCGGCGCGCGCCATCACGAGCTGCGCCTCCGGATCCTGGAACACGATGCCGATCGCGTCGCGCGCGTCGTGCGGCAGCCGCCCATCGACGCGCAGCTCGCCCTCGGATTCGCCGCCGCCGGTCGCATCGAGCAGGCCGGCGAGCGCGGCCAGCAGCGTGCTCTTGCCCGCGCCTGATGCGCCCAGCAGGAGCACGCGCTCGCCAGGCTCGACGCGCAGATCCAGACCGCGCACCGCCCAGGCCTGGCGCCCGGCGTGGCGCCAACCCCAGCCGCGCGCCTCGATCGCCGCGCCCTGGCTCAGGCTCATGCGAGCGGAATCTAGATGCGCTGCTGCGTCCTGCCCGACGGGAACTGCGCGAGAACTCCGGTCTGCACGAGCGCGCGTGTCAGCCACCACGAACCGACCCCCGCGATGACCACCGCGGAGATCAGCATGAACACGCCGATCACGAGCTGGTCGGTGAGCGGCAGCTCGGCGTAGTAGAGCGGCGTGTCGTGGAGCCACGCGCCGAGCGCGGCGAGGGCCGCGGCAAGCAGCGCCGCGACGAGGTCCCAGCGCCGGTAGCGGAACAGCGCGAAGGCGAGCTCCGCGCCGGCGCCCTGGAACAGACCCGAGAGCGCGGCGTCGAGACCCCACTGCGATCCGAGGATGAGCGACACGCTTGCCGCCACCAGCTCCGCGAAGAGCGCGGCGCCGGGCTTCTGCACGACGAGGCCTGCGACGACCCCGGCCGCGAGCCAGGTTCCGTACAAGATGTTCTGCGCGGGCGGGACGGCCAGGAATGCTGGACTGGCCGCGGCCCACAGCGCATTCCAGGCCCAGAACACCACCCCGAATGCGACCGCGATCGCCGCGGTGACGACGATGTCGACCGTTCGCCAGGACATGGAATCCTTCACGAGACACCTCCCGCGCCTGTTTCGATGACGAGGAGCACGCCGCGAGCGCACGCGACCGAAGCGCCCGCAGACACCACGACGTTCGAGAGGCCGCGCGCGGCGCCGAAGGGCAGCGTCTCGCCGGCGAGTGGATAGCGGAGGCCCTGAGTGCGGACGCCCTCGGCGTCGCCGCGGACCGCGAGCAGCGTCACCAGATCACCTGGCGCGCCGCCCAGATCCAGCTGCTCGCCGGCGTGCAGCGCGCGCACCGTCACGTCGCCGTGAACGGCGCGCAGCCGGCGCCCGCGATATCCGTCGGCGGCGATGAGCAGCGTGTTCGCGAGCTCGTGATCGAACCGCGCGCCGCCGAGGATCCCGAGCAGCAGGATGTCATCGGCCTTCGCCCGGACCGCGTAGGCGATGGCGAGCTCGAGGTCCGACCCGTCCTTCTCGGGCGAGTACGGGACGACCACCACGCCACGCGCCTCGTACGCTCGCGCGCGCTCCAGCCCGAGCGAGTCCAGATCGCCGACGATGGCCTGCGGGACGACGCCCCATCGCTCGAGCGCGAGCGTCCCGCCGTCCGCGGCGACGACGAGCTGAGCGCCCTCGAGGTGCGCGCGGTCGTCCGGATCGACGTCGCCGTGCGCGATCACGACGGCCTTCACCCGCCGGAAAGACAGGCCAGGCTGAGCGAGGAGCGGCTTCGCCGCGACGAGCGAATCCACCAGCCCTGAGCGTGTCTCCTGGCCGAAGGCCAGAGATTGAGAAAAGAAACGCGGCGCATCCGAGCGCCGCAGCGAGGTCTCACGCGTTCCGACTCCCTACGCTGACATTACTCAGATCAGGTTCTGGGGTCTGCGGTCCACCGCACTCTCAGCGCCCGCGTGGGCGCTCCCCCGTCGTATTAAGTTGTCGCTCCGAGTGTACCGCTTACTGCGGACACGCGAACGCGGACGCGCAGCCCGGAGGCCACGCGTCCGCGGTGCGACCTTGGTGTTAGGCGGCCTTCTTGACCGACTCGATGTGGACGATCTCGGCTTTCGTGGGGGCGATGAGCCATGCCACGACCAGGATCGCGAACGATGCGAAGGCGAAGAATTCCATCTCTACCTCCTTAGATCGTGTATGCGGCTTCGCGGTGCTGCGACGCGTCGAGTCCGAGGACCTCCTCGTTCTCCGGCACGCGCAGCCCGACGAAGACGTCGATGAGCTTGAGAATGACGAACGTCATGACCGCGGAGTACGTGACCGACGCGAGGACGGCGATCGCCTGCACGCCGAGTTGCGCCGGGTTGCCGAAGGCGAGGCCGTTGGCCGCGCCCGAGTTCACCGCCACCGTCGCGAAGATGCCGGTGGCGAGCGCGCCCCACATTCCGCCGATGCCGTGCACACCGAAGACGTCGAGGGCGTCGTCGACCCTCAGTCGCTTGGTGAGCTGGATCCCGACGTAGCAGAACGTGCCAGCTCCGAGACCGATGAGGATCGCGGCGGACACGTCCACGTAGCCGGACGCCGGCGTGATCGCGACGAGACCGGCGACCGCGCCGGCCGCCGCACCAAGCACGCTCGGCGCGCCCTTGTGCAACCACGAGACCGTCATCCAGGTGAGCGCCGCCATCGCCGCCGCGGTGTTCGTCACGACGAAGGCGTTCGCCGCGAGGCCACCCGCGTTGATCGCGCTGCCAGCGTTGAAGCCGAACCAACCGAACCAGAGCAGCGACGCACCGAGGACCGTCATGGTCGCGTCATGTGGCTCGATCGGCTCCGTGCCGAGACCCTTGCGCCGGCCGAGCACGAGCGCCGCGACGAGCGCGGAGACGCCGCTGGTGATGTGCACCACCGTGCCGCCCGCGAAGTCGAGCGTGCCGAGCATGCGGAGCCAGCCACCGGTGCCCCAGACCCAGTGCGCGACCGGGTCGTACACGAACGTTGCCCAGAGGAGCGTGAACACGACGAAGGCCTTGAAGCGCTTGCGCTCCGCGAACGCGCCGGTGATCAGCGCGGGCGTGATCACCGCGAACATCATCTGGAAGACCATGAAGCCGAGGTGGGGGACCGTCGGCGCGTACTCGGGGTTCGGCGCCTGGCCGACGCCACGCAGCGATAGCCAGTCGAGCCCCCCGATGAGCCCGCCGTGGTCGGGACCGAACGCCAGCGAGTACCCCCACAGCACCCACTGCACGCTGATCAGACACAGGATGAAGAAGCTGTGCATGATCGTCGCTAGGACGTTCTTTCGGCGGACCAGGCCGCCGTAGAAGAAGCCCAGCGCGGGCGTCATGAGCATGACCAGCGCGGCGGACGCGAGGATCCAGGCGGTGTCGCCGGCGTTGATGTTTTCCATGCCGGTGAGCCTGAGCGAGGCGCGTGCCCTGGTCAGTAGCGCATCGGGGGCCGTTGGTTTCGGTTCGGTTGTGGGCGCCGCGCAAAGGCCGTGCTCTCCACAGACCTTTGCGCGGCGCGGGAATTAGTGCCTGTTCACATCCCCTTGGCGAGGCCGATGACGTTGCCCTCGGGGTCCGCGAACATCGCGAGCTCGACCGGGCCGGCTTTCATCGGCGGCATGACCGTCTTGCCCCCCAGCTTTTCGACCTTCGCGAGCGTGCCCTTCAGGTCCTCGGTCTCGATGTAGAAGGTCACGCTGCTCCGGCCGTCGCGGGACGGGCCGATGCCGCCGCCGATGCCGTGCCCGTTGGCGCCGGTGTCGACCATCGCGTAGTCCTCCGGCGCGTCGGTGAGCTTCCAGTCGAAGGCCCTGCTGTAGAAGTCACGGAGCTTCTTGTTGTCCTTTCCGATGACCTCGAAGTGCGTGACGGGATATGCCATGTGTGTCTCCCCTTTCTTTCTACTGCGGCGTGCGCGTTAGCGCACACGCCAAGCAGATGAGCGCAAGCGATTACTGCGTCTTGGCAGCGGTGTGATGCGCGGCGTCGGTTCCGGGGTCGCGGCCCTCGGCCACGTTGGTGAGGCGGGGCAGGAAGAAGTCCCAGCCCTCGGTGTGCGATGCGAGCGCGCCTTCCGGCAGGCCGCGATGCACGAGCCGCAGGCGGGTGCCCTGGCCGTCGGGCTCCAGGTCGATCTCGACCGTGCTGCTCCCGGGCGGCACGATCTCGTTCCCCTGCCAGCCCCAGGTGAAGACAACACGGCGGGCGGGCACGACCTCCACGAACTTGCCGACGACGATGTCCTTGTCGTTCATGAAATCGACGCGGAATGCCCCGCCCGGCCGTGGCTCGAGCTCGGCGAGCTTGCCCTTCCAGCGGACGTACTCCCTCGGGTCGGTGAGCAGCCGGAAGACGGTCTCCGGCCGCGCGGCGATGGTGATCACCTTCTCAATGGCTTTCGTGTCTACGGTCACGGCGGATCCTCCTTTGCTCTTCCTGCTCCGCGGCCTGCTTCAGCAGGCGCAGGTTCTCGTCCCAATACGACTCGAGGTAGGCGCGCAGTTGCGCGATGCTCTCCGGCCGCGCGCGATACAGGCGCTTGGTGCCGTTCCGCCGTTCGCTCACCAAGCCCGCCTCCTTCAACACCCGCAGGTGCTGCGAGATCGCCGGACGCGTTACGTCGAAGTGGCGGGCGATCTCGCCCGCGGCCAGCTCGGCGGTCCACACCAGGCGCAGGATCTCGCGCCGGTGCGGCTCGGCGATGGCGCGGATCGCGGCTTCCATCCGCTCATGTGAGCATAGACTTACGTAAGTGTCAAGTTACATAGTCGGGCCGCCGCGACTGGGACGGCGCCTCTCACGGACACCGTTCCACAACCCAAGCGAAACCCAGACGCGGTTCACCAGATCATGCCCTCGGCGGATGCTCTCATCGACAACACCAGTTGGGGGGTCGGATGACAGCGGTGGTCCAGTGGCGTGAGTCGGGAAGTGGAAAGCATTGGGCGCAGCGCGCGCTCCCCGAGCCGCCGCGTCATCTTCGCGTGTCGAAGACCGCGACGGTCCCGACCGACCAGGTCGGCCGCGACCTTGAGGACTGGCTCGGCGATCTAACTGTGGCGAGCACGCACGACGCCGACTGAGGCTTAGGCCGCGCTGCGGGTCCTTAGCTCATGACACCGCCGGCGCCGGCGGGTCACCAGATGGAGCACGCTCTACCGTGGTCCGCTATTGCCGTATGGAGTCGTACCGCAGCCGCTTTGAGAACCGCCCGCGCTGGCCGAAGGGCTAGTCGTCCAGCAACGCGACCGCGCGGATCGGCGATCCCGTCGCGCCGTCCATCTTCAGCGGCAGCCCGAAGAAACGGAACCGTTTCCCACGCAGCCCCTTCAGGCCGACGAGGTTCTCGATGATCGGGATCTCGCGATCGGGATGAAGCAGAAGCACGTGTCCGGGGCAATCGGCATTGCCGAGCTCGTCGGCAACGCGGCCCTCGAGGTTCGGGTGATCCACACCGACGCATTTCACGTCGCGCTCGACGAGCCACTCGCACGCGTCTTTCGTCAGACCGCGCGCCGCGAGGAACGCGTCGCCGCCCCAGGTGCCTGACCAGAAGCGGATGAGCACGATGTCGTCTCTGCGGATCTCGACGTGCTGCTTCTCGGCTGCCCCGGCGAGCATCTCCGCCGTCACCGGTTCGTCGCCGCGCTTCGCGCTCACGTCGATGCATACCGCGTCGCCGTAGAGCTTCTCGAGGGGCAGCTCCGCGACCCCTCTGCCCCGTGGCGTGCGCCGCGCGCCGTCGTAGAAGTGGAGCGACGCGTCGACGTGCGTGCCGGTGTGGTCCTCCATGATCAGGAGCTTCGTCGAGAAGCCGAGCTTGAAGGTCGCCGCGTTCATGTACGGCAGCATCGTGAAGGGCGGCTTGATGTCCCAGGTGCGCAGGCCATCCTTGAGGGTCAGCGTGAGGTCGAGCAACTGGGTGGGCACGCGGTGATGCTAGGCGAGAACCTTCGAGCGGAAGACTGAGAACAGGTCGGCGATCACGCCCGGCAGCTTCGCCCCGACGTCCTGGCGCGAGTCGTAACCACATATCTCGAAGCCGCGCACGTCGGCGACCGACGCGAGGGATGTGATGGCCTCGCCGAGCAGCGCGAGCGATACGCCGCCCGCGGCGGGGAACACGACTGCGCCGACCTCCGCTGGATCGACGACGTCAATGTCGACGTGCAGCCAGATCTTTCGCTTGCGCGCGAACGCGATGATGCTCGCGGTGTCCGCTTGCTCCGAGTCGAAGCGGATGCGCGTGAGTCTCGAGCGATCGAGGTTCGTCCGCTCGCCGGGGTCGAGCGCACGGCCACCGACGAGCGCGACATGTTCCTCGGCGATCTTGTGCGAGCCCGGCCAGAGCAGCGGCGCGACCGACCGGCCGCACACGTGCGCGAGGCACATGCCGCCGACGTAATGGGAGGGCGTCGTCGCGAGTGTGTTGAAGTCGCCGTGCGCGTCGAAGTACACGAGCGCGAGGTCGGGCTCGACGGGGAGCGCGCCCGCCAGGCTGCCCGCGACGAGCGTGCACTCGCCGCCGAGCACCGCGCAGGTGGCGCCGGCGCGCAGCGACGACCCGATCGCCTCGCCGAGCGTGCGGCAGGACTCGCGCGCCGCGCTCACCCAGCGGTCGCGCGGGTTGAACGGGACGCGGACGTGCTTCTCCGGCCCGAGTCGTCGAACGAAGTGCTCGGAGAGCGCGCCAGGAGCGGCTGCCATCCCCGCGAAGCGTGTCTCCGTGACCACACCGGCCTCGAAGAGATGCAGCGGACGAGCCGCCATTTGTGGGCGCATCTTAGGCCGTGAGGTCGCTTGCCTGGAAGCCTCCCACGCGTGCGGGAGGCGCTTCTACATCTTTATGAGACCGCTCTGCACCAGCGCCAGGCAGATGATCGCGATGGCTGCCAGAGGGAACTTCGACCAGCGGCCCGAGATGAGCATGAGGACGCCGCAGACGAGTGCGATGAGCGTGAGCAGAAGGCTGACGGTGATGGTCATGAGATACCTCCGTGTGCCGCCCTGCTGGGCGAGCCAGAGTATGCCGCCGCCGAGCTAGTCCCCGAGCGAAGCGAGCAAGCGGTCGAAAGCGGCCAGGCCGGCGTGCAGGATCCGCGGCTCCATTCCGTAGCCGATGCGCAGGTGCCGTTCGGCCCGGAAGTGGATGCCCGGCACGACCATGGTCGAGTACTCGCGGATGAGCCGGTCGACGAGCGCCATCGACTCGCTCGGGAAGCGATAGCTGAAGAAGCAGATGCCGCCGGCCTGCGGCGGCGTCCAGTGGAGCTCGCGCGAGTGCGTCGCCGCCCAGTCCTCGAGCTTCGGCCACCGCTCGCCGAGGATGAAGCGCGCGCGCTTGAGGAGCTCGTCGCGCCGCTCGAGCGCGATCTCGGCCAGCGATTCGGAGAGCGTCGCCGGCGCGATCGTCGTGTAGTCCTTGAGACGCAGCGCGGCCTGGGCCTCCGCCTCCGGCGCCACGAGCCAGCCGATGCGCAGGCCCGGAAGCCCGTACACCTTGGAGAGCCCGCCGGTGACGACGATCCGCTCGCCGCGTCCCGAGAACGATGCGCTCTCAACGCTGTCGAGCTCCGCGCCGCGATAGACCTCGTCGGACAGGATCCACACGCCGTGCTTCGCCGCGATCGCGACGACGCGGTCGATCTCGCTGCGCGACAGCACCTGCCCGGTCGGGTTATTGGGCGTGCAAACGCAGATGACCTTGGTGCGCTCGTTCACCGCAGCCGTGAGCGCGTCGAGATCGATGCGCCAACCGCGCTCCTCGCGCAGCCACACCTCGCGCACCCGTGCACCGAGGCCCTGCGCGATCCCGTGCACCTGCATGTAGTTCGGCATCACGACCACGACCTCGTCGCTGGCCGAGACGAGCGTCACGAGCGCGAGGAAGTTCGCCTCGCTGGTCCCGGTGGTGATGAGCACGTTCTTCGCGTCGCTGCCGGAATGGAAGCCGGCGACCAGCGCGCGCGTCGGCTCACGCCCGACGCCCTCCGCGTATCCGAGCTTGGAGCGCATGAGCTCCTTCTGATCTCTCGTGATCTCTTCGAGAGTCAACGCCTCGACCCCGGACTCGGACAGGTCGTACTTGACCCGGTGCTCCCAGGTGGACTGCATGCGCTCCATGTCGAAGACGGGGAACTTCATCGGCGCGCCGTCCAGTCTGGCATCAGCGCTTGTCGGCGTCCGCGCGGAGCCGCTCGAGCTGCTTCTTGGCGAATTCGAGGACGTACGCGCGTTCGAACGAGCCTATCCGCCCGGTCACCTCGACGGCGTCGACGACGTTGGCGTAGCGAAACAGGACCGTGAGCGTGATGAGCACGCTGTCGGCCGTGGGCTGCTGGAACGTGAACGCGCGCGACTCGTCGCCGATGGTCTCGCCAAGGTCGGTCTCGATCGATCCGAGCTCCAGCGCCCGCGTGCGGAACTCGTTGGCCGTCGTGAGCGCCGCGGCCTCGTCGGCGGTCGTGATGAGGATGGAGTCGATCGCGCAGCAGACGAATGGGTCGCCGGTCTTGGCGAACGCGCGCACGTAGCCGAACGCCAGCCGCTGTTTCAGCTCGGCGGGCGTCGTGCCGAGACCGTTGGCCAGGTCGTCCGGACTCATCTCC
This sequence comes from Candidatus Limnocylindria bacterium, assembly GCA_041493915.1. Classification (GTDB taxonomy): domain Bacteria; phylum Chloroflexota; class Limnocylindria; order P2-11E; family P2-11E; genus CF-39. The sequence goes on along the minus strand of JBGPZT010000001.1, from coordinate 2,265 downwards.
TCGTCCTTCTCGATCGCGTAGTCGGCGGGCACGTCGGCGGCCTGGAGGATCACGTTCTGCGGCGCGCCGCGCACCGCGCGTGCGGGCGAGCCGCTCGGTGCCGGGGCCGGCGCGGCGCAGGCGAGGACGGCGACGAGGAACAACGCGCTCCGGAACCTCACATCGCCAAGATACGTGCCCCGCGGACCGGCGATGCAGAATCGCGCGATGCGCCGCATCGGACACCGCGGGGCGATGGGTCACGCCCCGGAGAACACCATCGCGTCGTTCCAGAAGGCGCTCGATCTCGCCTGCGATGAGGTCGAGACGGACGTCTGGCTGACGCAGGACGGCCGGCTGCTCGTGTCGCACGATCGGCCCACGGCCAAGACCACGCTTTCTCTCGACGAGGTGCTCGACTTCTGCCGCGGCCGGATGGCCGTGAACCTGGAGCTCAAGGCCGAGAAGGACGAGGCTCGTGCGCGCGAGACCGGAGCGCGCGTTGCGGCACACCTGGCAGCGCGCGGCAAAGGCGACGCCTACGTCTCCAGCTTCTGGTGGTCCGCGCTCGAAGGCGCGCGGAAAGAGGCGCCGATCGTGCGCCGCGCGTTCCTCTTCTCCGATTCGCCGGACCGCGCCGCGCTCCTCGCGAGCGCACGCGCGCAGGGGCTCTGGGCGCTGCACCCGAATCGCGCGTATGTGACGTTGGATCTGGTCCGCGCCGCGCACGGGGCCTCGCTGCGCGTGAACGCGTGGACGGTGAACGACCCGAAGGAGATCACGACGTTCCGCAACTGGTCCGTCGACGGGATCATGTCCGACTATCCGGAGCGCGTGCCCAAGGAGTAGCCGCGCCGCTATGCCGGGGCGGCCCACCCGCGCGAGCGCTCGACGGCGCGCTGCCAGCCGGCGTACAGCTGCTCACGCTGATTGGGCGACATCTTTGGCTCGTAGCGCGACGCGATCGCGCGGCGCTGCCGCAGCTCATCCGGCGTCTTCCACACGCCGACCGCGAGACCGGCGAGGAATGCAGCGCCGAGCGCGGTGGTCTCGCTCATCGCCGCCACCTCCACCGGAAGGCCGAGCAGATCCGACTGGAACTGCATGAGGAAGCGGTTAGCCGTGCCGCCACCGTCGGCGCGCAGTACCTCGATCGACTGTCCGGCCGCGCGCATCGCCTCGACGAGGTCGCGCGTCTGATAGGCGATGCTCTCGAGCGTCGCGCGCGCGATGTGCGCGCGGCTGGTGCCGCGCTCGATCCCGATGATCAACCCACGCGCGTACATGTCCCAGTGCGGCGCACCGAGGCCGGTGAATGCCGGCACGAAATACACGCCGTCGTTTCCGGCGAGGCTGGTCGCGAGGGCCTCCGTCTCGTCGGCGCGTGCGATCAGGCCGAGGCCGTCGCGCAGCCACTGCACCGCGGCGCCGGTGACGAAGGCGCTGCCCTCGAGCGCGTAGCGCACGCCGTCGCCGATGTCCCACGCGATCGTCGTCAGCAGACCGCCGCGCGCCGGCGCCGCGGTCGTGCCGGTGTTCGCGAGGAGGAAGCAGCCGGTGCCGTAGGTGTTCTTCGCCTCGCCGGGCGCGAAGCACGTCTGTCCGAAGAGCGCGGCCTGCTGGTCCCCCGCGATCGCGGCGATCGGCAGCGGCGCGCCGAAGTGCGCGGGATCGGTCTCGCCGACGACGCCCATCGACCGCACCGGCTTCGCGAACATCGCGCGCGGAAGGTCGAGGGCGGCAAGGAGCTCGTCATCCCAGCGCTGCCGGTGGATGTCGAAGACCATCGTCCGCGAGGCGTTCGAGACATCGGTCACATGGAGGCGGCCGCCGGTGAGCTTCCACACCAGCCAGGTATCGATCGTTCCGCAGAGCAGCTCGCCCGCGGCGGCGCGGGCCTGCGCGCCCGGGACCTGGTCGAGGATCCAGCGCACCTTTGTCGCGGAGAAGTAGGCGTCGATCACGAGTCCGGTGCGCTCGCGCACGAGCGTTTCCAGTCCGCGAGCGCGCAGCGCTTCGCAGACCTGTGCGCTCGCGCGGCTCTGCCACACCACCGCGGGATGGATCGGGCGGCCCGTCGCGCGTTCCCAGACCACGGTCGTCTCGCGCTGGTTGGTGATCCCGATGGCCGCGACATCGCGTGCGCCGATGCCCGCCGCAGCGAGCGCGTCGCGCCCGACGGCGACGGTCGTCGTGAAGATCTCGTCCGGGTCGTGCTCGACGTGTCCGGAGGCCGGATAGCTCTGCCCGATCTCGCGGTCGGCGCTGCCGCGGACGGCCCCGGCT
>JBGPZT010000191.1:0-4344 GCA_041493915.1 Candidatus Limnocylindria bacterium | reverse complement strand
GCGGGTAGCGATCCACGACACCGGACGACCGAGCCCCGGCGTGCTCGCGCAGCAGCTGGACGGCTCGGGCCAGCGCGAGCGGAACGAGGTCGGGACTGAGCTGCCACGAGAACCGGCGCGCCGCGGCGCTGCCCGACGAGCCGCGCAGGCCGAGCTTCGTCGACGTCACGCCGATGCTCTTCGGAGCGAATGACGCGCATTCGAGCGCGACGGTCGTCGTGTCGCTCCGGATCTCCGAATCCTCGCCGCCCATGATCCCCGCCAGCCCGAGGGCACGCTCCTCGTCGGCGATGACAAGCGTGCCGGCGGGCAGCGCGCGGTCGACCCCGTCGAGCGTCCTCAGGTGCTCGCCCGCCCGAGCCTGTCTCGCGACGAGCGTCCCGCCCTTCACTTCCCGGAGGTCGTACGCGTGGAGCGGCTGCCCCAGCTCGAGCATGACGTAGTTGGTGATGTCGACGACGTTGGAGATCGGCCGCATTCCCGCTGCGATGAGGCGACGCTGCATCCACTCGGGCGACGGGCCGATGCGGACGTTGTCGAGCCGCGCCGCGGCGAACCTGGGACAAGCCGCGGCATCTTCGATGCGGACGTCGAGACCCTCCGGCGTGCTCTGGCCGAGCGGATCGCCGACTGGTTCGCGGAGCTTGCGGTCGAGGAGCGCCGCCGCCTCACGCGCGATGCCGACGATGCCAAGGCAGTCGGGGCGATTCGGCTGCAGCTCGAGGAGCAACACCGTCTCGCCGAGCGTCTCGGAGAGCGGCGCCCCGACGGCGAGCTTGGGGTCGAGCAGCAGGATCCCGTCGTGGTCCTCGCCGATCCCGAGCTCCTTCTCCGAAAGGACCATGCCCTCGCTCTTGATGCCCCGCATGTCCCGCGGCTTCATGACCGTGCGTTCGCCGGTGTGGCCGTCGATGTATTCGGCGCCGATCTCGGCATACGCGACGACCGAGCCGGTTTTGAGGTTCGTCGCTCCGGTGACGACCTGCTTGCGCCGACCCTCGCCATAGTCGACCGTCGCGAGCTGAAGCTTGTCGGCGTTCGGGTGCTTGGCGAGCTCGGCGACGCGCCCGACCCAGATCTTGTCCCAGGCCTTGCGTTCGATCCCCTTCGACTCCGTGCCGGCCATGTGGAGGCGATGCGCGAGATCGTCGGCGGAGATCGTCACGTCGACGTACTCGCGCAGCCAGGACAGCGGAACACGGATGAGCATCTAGAAGCTCTCCAGGAAGCGAAGATCGTTCTGGGCGAAGAGTCGGATATCGGGCGTGCCGTACCTCACCATCGCCAGACGCTCGACGCCACCGCCGAACGCGAACCCTTGATATCGCTCGGGGTCGTAGCCGACGCGCCGAAGCACGTCGGGGTGGACCATGCCGCAACCAGCCGCCTCGATCCAGCCGTCACCACCACAGGTGTGGCACTGCGGGTCCTTGCCCTCGCATATCACGCAGGAGAACGCGATCTCCGCCGACGGCTCGGTGAACGGGAAGTAGTCCGGTCGGAAGCGAACCTCGGCCTTGGTCCCTAAGCACTGTCGGGCGAACGAGAACAGCACGCCCTTGAGATCGGCCATGGTGAGCTTCTCGTCGATCGCGAGCCCCTCGTACTGGTGCAGGATGCTTTCGTGTACGGCGTCGGTGGCCTCGTATCGGTAGCAGCGTCCGGGGATCACGACGCGTATCGGCGGTTTGCGCTTCTCCATCACGCGCACCTGCATCGGTGAGGTGTGCGTGCGGCCGAGCAGTGGCATCTTCGGGTCATCGCCGAGGGGGTTCGACACCCACAGCGTGTCCCACTTCTCGCGCGCGGGATGGCCTGGCGGGATGTTGAGGGCCTCGAAGTTGTAGTAGTCGTTCTCGATCTCCGGACCCTCGATCGTCTCGAATCCCATCGTGCCGAAGATGCGCGAGACCTCGCGGATCGTCGCGCTCACCGGATGCAGGCGACCGATACGTCCCGGCCGCCCGGGGAGCGTGAGGTCGACGCGCTCCCGCAGGGTGTGATCGATCGACGCGTCGTGCATCGCCCTACCGCGGCTCTCGAGAGCAGCCTCGATCCGCGCTTTCGCCTCGTTCACCGCAGCGCCGTACGCCGGCTTGTCCGTGGCCGCTAGCGTCGCGATCTGCCTGGTGGCCTGCGTGACCTCGCCGTCCCTACGCCCGAGGTAGCGGACGCGCGCCGCGTCGAGCGCGGCGTCATCAGCGCAGGCGGCGATCTCCGCGACCGCGCGGTCCGCGAGTGCTTTCAGGTCCTCTGGTCCCGCCATCACGCTCCCTTCGGCCGCTGACAGGGGCCCCAGCCCCTGCTACAAACAAAAGCCCGCTCTTGCCCGTGTGCTTTCGCACTGTCCGGGACGAAGGCGGGCCTCCGCGGTACCACCCGATCTCCCACCGGCACGCGGCCGATGGACACTCGTTGGGGAGCGCTATCGGGCCCCACCCGGATGCGCTTTTCTGCGCATCGGCTCTGGAGCGAATTCCCGCGCTCCGTCTCGCTGCGGGCTCTCAGTCCGTTGACCCCCATCTCTTGCGCGATGGGGTCCGTACCCGCATTCCCTGTGCGACGTTCTCGCGGTACTGGTCTCCGTCGACGCCGTTGACCCCTGTGCGCTCGCGCGCGCGGGGGCCTATGACGAGCTGGCTGTGCTGGTCTTCTTCTTGTTGACGAGGTCCAGATAGTGCCGGAACACCTTGGGGTCGCGCACGGCCATGTCCGCGAGCACCTTTCGGTCGAGCTCCACGCCTGCGGAGCGCATCGCCGCCATGAGCCGGCTGTACGAAACGCCCGACTCGCGCGACGCCGCGTTGATGCGTGCGATCCAGAGCGCGCGGAACTGTCCCTTCTTCTTGCGGCGATCGCGATAGGCGTAGTTGAGCGCGTGGAGCGCCGCCTCGCGGGCGGGGCGGACGAGCTTGTGCTTCGCCCCGCGTCGTCCCTCGGCGGCTTTAAGGAGCTTCTTGTGCTTCTTGTGCGCGGCGACCCCGCGCTTTATCCGTGTCATGCCTTCTCCCTACTTCCCTACGAGGTGCGGCAGCATCTTGCGGATCAGCCTGAGGTCCCCGCGGGCCACGAGCGCCTTGCCGGCGTGCGCCCGCTTCCGGCGCGGCGACTTGTGCGCATTGAGGTGGCCTTTGTACGCCTTCATGCGCGTGAGCTTGCCGCGCCCGGTCGCCGTGAAACGCTTCTTGGCGCCGCTGTGACTCTTGATCTTGGGCACGACGGGATGCCTCCTCGCGCGAAGTGCGAAAACCGAGTGTACCGGTTAGTTCGTTCGCTTACGAGGCGCGGCGCTCGGCGCAGCGGACGGAGCGGCAGGAGGAGTGGCGGGCGGCGCAGCCGGCTTCGGCGCGGGGGCGGCGACAGCAACGGCAGCAGCGACCGGCTTCGGCGCGGGCGCCAGCGCCGGCGCAGCGGTCTGCGGCGCGGGCGCACCCTGAGCATCGCGGCGCGCCGGGTTCATGACCATGATCATCGAGCGACCCTCGAGCAGGGGAAGGCGCTCGACGATGCCGTGGTCTTTCAGACGGTCGGCGACCTGCAGCAGCAGAACGCGGCCACGGTCGGGGTGCGCGAGCTCGCGGCCGCGGAAGCGAACGGTGACCTTGAGCTTGTCGCCCTCGTCGAGGAACTTCGCGGCCGACTTGATCTTCGTCTCGATGTCGTGGTCGTCGATCTTCGGCGTGATGCGGATCTCTTTCCAGGTGACCGAGCGCTGGCGCTTCTTGGCTTCCTTCGCCTTCTGCTGCTCGGCGTAGCGGTACTTGCCGAAGTCGAGGATGCGCGCGACCGGCGGCGTCGAGTTCGGCGCGATCTCGACGAGGTCGTACCCGAGATCCTGAGCGTGCGCGAGCGCGCGCTGCGTCGGGACGACACCGAGCTGCTCGTTGTTCGGGCCGATCAGGCGCACGGCGGGCACGCGGATACTTTCGTTGATCCGCAGTTCGGGAGCGGCTATACGCGCGCCTCCGCTAGGGGCAGAGGGAAAGCCCGCCGGTAGATGAAGTCAACTCGGAAGAGGATATCACCGGGCGAGGAGCCCACGAATGCGCTCACGGACCGACGGCCAGTCCGCGCGCGTGATCCCGTACACGACGCTCGTTCGAATGCGGCCGTCGTGCGAGATACGGTCGTCGCGATGCTCCCCTTCCTTGATCGCGCCCAGGCGCTCCATCGCGCGCTGCGACCGCTCGTTCAGCTTGTCGGTCTGCAGCCAGACGCGGTGCGCGCCGAGATCCTCGAAGAGATGGTGGAGCTGCAGGTACTTGGCTTCGGTGTTCGCGACGGTGCGGCGAGCGTCGCGCCCGAGAAAGGTCCAGCCGATCTCGGCGGTCTTGTTCGCCCGGT
>JBGPZT010000127.1:0-7825 GCA_041493915.1 Candidatus Limnocylindria bacterium | reverse complement strand
CCGGATAGAGCACCTCGCTGAAGAGGTCGCCCAGCGTCGTCGCGGAGGCCGCGAGCTCGAGCGCGTCCAGGAAACGGAACGCCGCCGCCTTCGTCGCGTCCCTGAGGTCGAACGTCACGACCCCGCCGAACAGCCCGCCGAATTGGCGCTTCGCGAGCTCGTGCTGCGGGTGCGACGCAAGACCGGGATAACGAACGCGCGCGACCTTCGGATGAGAGGCAAGATGCTCAGCCACACGCACCGCGCTCTCGCATTGCCGGCGCACTCGCAGCTCGAGTGTGCGCATGCCGCGGATGCAGAGCCACGCCTCATGCGGCGGGAGGTAGGCGCCGTCGAGGATGGTGCGGTCGCGCATCGCCTTCGCGACCTCGGCGCTGCCCGCGACGCTACCCGCCATCACGTCGCCGTGACCGTTCACGTACTTCGTGAGCGAGTGGATCACCACGTCGGCGCCGAACGCCACGGGTCGGAGCAGCACTGGCGACGCGAACGTCGCGTCGACTGCGAGCGTCGCACCGTTCGCGTGCGCGAGCTTCGCGAGCGCGCTGATGTCGGTGATCCGCAGAAGCGGGTTCGCCATCGCCTCGACGTACAAGAGCGTCGTCGGCGCCTCGCGGAGCGCGGCCTCGACCTTCCGGTGGTCGGTCGCGTCGACGAAGACGATCTTCGCGTCGCGCTCGCGGATCCAGCGCTCGAAGAGGGCGCGGACCTGGCCGTAGATGTCCTCCTGCGCGACGATGCGGCCGCCGCTCGCGACCGCGCAGGCATCGACGAAGGCGGCGATCGCCGCCATGCCGGAAACGAAACACGTGGCGGCCGCGGTACCTTCGAGCTCCGCGAGAGCCAGCTCGAGCGCCGCGGTGGTCGGAGTGCCGTAGCGGCCGTAGACATAACCCGCGCGCTCGCTACCGAAGACCTCGTCCTGCGCCGCCGCCGAGCGGTAATCGAACGCGACGCTCTGCACGAGGGGCGGCGCGACCGGAACGCCTTCGCCCGCAGGGAGAGCACGCGCCGACCTAACGACGCGCGTACCGATCCGAACTTCCTTCCCCATCGCCCGCGAGTCTAGGTGCGTAGGCTAGCGGCCGACCTCTTCTTCGATGCGCTCTTCCAGGGCCGGTCGCGCGATCGGGCTGGGCTTCTCAGCCTCCATAGCTTTCGCGCGCTCGATCAGGTCCGCGACCTTCTGTCCGCCCTTGCGGCCGATCCGCTCGAAGTGGCCCGCACCGTACTTCGCGGTCACGGCCTTGCCGCCCTTCTTGCCGATGCGGCCGAAGAACTCGGGACCGTATTTCGACGCTGTGCTGGAGCCGCCCTTCTTGCCGATCTTCTCGTAAAACTCGGGACCGTACCGTTCGCTGACGAGGCGACCACCCATGCGGCCCGCCTCGGCCACGGTCATGCCACCACCAGTCTTGCGCGCCATGGCCTGCTCCTTTCAGTAGCGGCCAACATGACGGGCATGATGGATGCCGTACGCCTGTCGCCCATGCCGACAACAGGTAACAACTGGGCAACGATTGGGGCTAGGCCGTCCCCAGGTCGACCTCGACGGGTCCTTCGCTGCTCGTCAATCCAGAGGTCGGCCCGCGAATGCGTGCAGGAACCGACCGAACGCGCGGATGTGATCCACGTAGTCGGCGACGGCGATGTTCTCGTTGGGAGCGTGATTCGCGGAGGATGCGTTCCCAGACCCGAAGCCGACGACCGGGATGCCGAGCTGATCGCAGACCTGTGCCATCGGTCCGCTGCCGACCATCAGCGGATAGACGACCGGATCCGTTCCGTACGTGGCGCGGCACGCGGCGATCGCAGCGCGCGCGGCCTCGGAATCGGCAGGCCAGCGCGAGGGACGCTCGCCGTGCATCGCGAAGACCTCGATGTCAGCGAAGCCGTGGCGCTCGAGGTGAGCGCGCAGCAGACGCTCGACGAGTTCCGGCGTGAGGTCGGGTACCAGGCGGAAGTCGAGCTTGGCGCTCGCGACGGCGGGCAGAACGGTCTTGGAGCCGGGGCCGGAGTAGCCGGACACCAGACCGCAGATCGTGCAGGTGGGCTCGAAGAAATGCTTGAGCTTCAGCGGCGTTCCCGTGAGCCCGCGGATGAAATGCGGGATGCCATGGATGCGCCGCGTGGCCTCTTCGTCGTACGGCAGCGCCTCGAGCATGCGGATCTCGTCCGGCGTCGGCTTGCGCACGGCGTCCATGAGGCCGTCGATGACGATCTCGTCTTTCTCGTTCTTCAGTGTCGCGAGCGCCCAGACGAGACGCCACGCGGCGTTCGGGATGATCGTCGCCACCGACGAGTGCGCGTCCTGCACCGCGCCGCGCACACGCAGCTCGAAATACGCGATGCCCTTCAGGCCGAGTGAGACCGTGGGCCGCCCCGCGGCGTCCTTGTATCCGGCTTCCCAGATGCAGCCGTCGGCGCGAAGCCGGTCCGCGTTCCGTCGCACGAACTCCGCCAGGTGCTCCGAGCCGATCTCCTCCTCGCCCTCGTAGAGGACGCGCACGCGCAGCGGCAGTTCGCCGATGGTCGCGCGGTACACCTCGATCGCCTGGAGGCGCGCCATGAGGTTGCCCTTGTTGTCTGACACGCCGCGCCCGAAGAGGTGGCCGTCGCGCTCGGTCGGCTCGAACGGCGGCGTCTTCCATTCATCGAGCGGGTCAGGTGGCTGCACGTCGTAGTGGTCGTAGACCAGGAGCGTCCTCTCGCCGCGGCCGGTCTCGCCGACGATCGTCGGCGGTCCGCCCTCGACGCGCAGGCTCTCGCCTGCGACGCCAGCGCGTCGGGTGCGCTCGAGCACCACGCGCGCCGTCTCGTCGATCGCGCTCTTCTGCGCGGAGACGGTGGGCAGGCGCGCCAGGTCCTTCAGCTCTTCGATGTATTCGCGCTCGTGGGCGCGCACGTACGCATCAAAGGCGGCGAAAGAGGTCACCGCCGCAAGGTTACCTGAGGTCGGCAGCACGCCGTACCCTCACCGGCGATGGACGCGGATGTCATCGTCGTCGGCGCGGGGCTCGCGGGTCTCGTCGCGACGGCGGAGGTCGCCGACGCCGGTAAGCGCGTCATCCTCCTAGACCAGGAGCCGGAGGCGTCCCTCGGCGGTCAGGCGTTCTGGTCCTTCGGCGGACTCTTCTTAGTGGACAGCCCCGAGCAGCGGCGCCTCGGCATCAAGGACTCCCGCGACCTCGCGCTCCGCGACTGGCTCGCGTATGCCGGCTTCGATCGCGAAGACGATGCCTGGCCGCGACGATGGGCGGAAGCCTACGTGGATTTCGCGGCCGGCGAGATGCGGCCGTGGCTCCACGCGCAGGGGATGCGCTGGTTCCCGCTCGTGCAGTGGGCCGAGCGACGCGGGAGCAGCGTGCCGCGCTTCCACATCACCTGGGGCACGGGGCCGGCCGTCATGGAACCCTTCGTGCGCCGCGTGCGCGCGCACGCTGCGAACGGCCGTGTCGTTCTGCGCTTCCGTCACCGCGTGACGGGCGTCCTCGTCACGAACGGCGTCGCCGATGGCGTCGTCGGCGACGTGCTTGCGTCGAGCGCGTCAGCGCGCGGTGTGGCGAGCACCCGCGACGTTGTCGGCGACTTCACGCTTCACGCCTCCGCGGTCGTCGTGACATCTGGCGGGATCGGAGGCGATCACGATCTGGTGCGCCGGTATTGGCCCGCGCGTCTTGGGATACCGCCGAAGCGGATGCTCTCCGGCGTTCCCGACCACGTGGACGGCCGCATGCTCGAGGTCGCCCGCGCAGCCGGCGCGCGAGCCATCAACCTCGATCGGATGTGGAACTACCCGGAGGGCGTCGAGAATTTCGCCCCGATCTGGTCGCGTCACGGCATCCGCATCCTTGCCGGCCCCTCGGCGCTGTGGCTCGACGCGACCGGTCAAAGGCTGCCGGCACCGCTCTTCCCGGGCTTCGACGCCCTCGGGGCGCTCGAGCGGATCGCGCGCTCTGGACACGATCACTCGTGGTTCGTGCTCGATTCGAAAGTGTTCGGCCGCGAGCTCGCGCTGTCGGGCTCCGAGCAGAATCCCGACCTAACCGGAAAGAGCGTCCGGATGGTCCTACAGCGCGCGCTGCCTCGCGCCGTGAAGCCCGTGGAGCAGTTCGGCCAGCGGGGAGCCGACTTCGTCTTCGCCTCCGACGCGCAGGCTCTCGCGGCCGAGATGAACAAGCTCGCCAGTGCGACGGAGATCGACGCGGACTCGCTCGAGCGCGAGCTTCGGGAACACGACGAGCAGGCCACATCGCCGTCGCCTACCGATCCGCAACAACTCGCGATCCGCGAGGCGCGTCGTTACATCGGCGACCGGCTCATCCGCGTGGCGCGGCCCCATCGCTTTCTCGATCCGAAGAGCGGTCCGCTGGTCGCGGTGCGGCTGTGGATCATCACCCGCAAGACACTTGGCGGTCTCGAGACCGACCTCGACGCGCGTGTCCTCGGCGCGTCGGGCGAGCCGATCCGCGGTCTGTACGCGGCCGGCGAGGTCGCGGGTTTCGGTGGCGGTGGCGTCCACGGTCATCGCGCGCTCGAAGGGACCTTCCTCGGCGGCTGCATCTTCTCCGGTCGGGTGGCCGGCCGTGCCGCGCGCATCGCGCTCGGCTAGCGCTAGACCACCGTGACGGGCGACGCCGTGCGCGTCTTGCTCTGACCGAGATCGCAGCGCGGCGAGTACGGCGTGATCTCGATCCAGCGCTTCTCGCAGAGGTAGTGGATGAGGCCGTCGTCGTCCTCGATCGTCTCGCGCCGGTAGACCTTCGCCCGTGGGACCATGAAAACGCAGTCGCCGCAGTTGACTGGCGGCGCCGGACGCGGCCGGCTCGCGGTGCGCGCGACGACCAGCGCGAAGCCCAGGGCCGCGAGGGAGACGACGATGACCACGACAAAGATGGCGAAGATGGCCAGGGGACCCATATCCGTTCGGGCCTCCTCCCCGTATCAACGGTATCAGGAGGTGAGCGCCATGCGATCCGCTCTGTTTGCCCTGGCCGCAGCGCTGCTGCTGGCCGCCACCGCGTGTGCCGCCGCCGGCTCGGGCGGAAGCGGCGCTCCCCAGGCCTCTCCGGCGAGCGCCACCGCTGCGCCGTCCTACATGCCGACGCCGACCGGTGGCATGCCGGATGACCCATACGGGTATTAGTCTCGCCAGATCAGGTTCGGCATCCACGTCGGCCACCTCGGCGGACCGCTCGACGAGCTGCGACGCCTGTGGCGCTTCGCCGACGAGCGTGGCTTCGATTGGTTCTCCGTCTCCGATCACTTCCAGGAGACGCCGAACCAGGGCGGCGGCGGTGACTGTCTCGAGTCCGTCGCAACGCTGACAGCCGCGGCGTCCGAAACGGCGCGCGTACGCGTTGGATGTCTCGTGTTCAGCATCGCGTTTCGCAACCCCGGCCTTCTCGCAAAGTCCGTGACGGCGATCGACCACATCTCGAACGGTCGTGCCGAGTGCGGCATCGGCGCGGGTTGGAACGAGCCCGAGTACCGAGCCTTCGGTTACGAGTTCCCTGATATCAAGACACGCGAGGACCAGCTCGAGGAGTACGCGGAGGCGCTGCGCCTTCTGTTCGATGAGCCGTTCGCCGACTTCTCCGGTACGCACTACACGTTGACGCACGCCCCGAACAACCCGAGACCCCTGCAGCGCCGCCTTCCCCTCTGGATCGGCGGTGCGGGCGAGAAACGCACGCTGCGGACGGCCGCGCGCTTCGCCGACGGCTGGAACGCTCCGTATCTGGCGCCCGCGGAGTGGAAGCGCAAGAACGAGGTGCTCGACCGCTGGTGCGCGGAGCTCGGCCGGGATGGGCGCAGGATCGCGCGGACGATCAACGTCGGCTTCTACATGGGCGCCGACGCGAAAGGTGCGGCGCGTGGCGAGGACCGCTATCAGCGCGAGTGGGGAGCCGACACGCGCGGCTTCACCGGTTTCCTGCGCGGGACACCGTCGCGCGCAATGGAAATCGTGAACGACTTCCGCGACGCGGGCGTCGAGCGTCTCAACATCGCACTGCGCAGCGGTCCGTACGACTGGGAGGCGCTCGAGGCGTTCGCCGACGACGTCATCCCGGCCCTCACATGACGCTCGAGATCATCCGCCTGGACGGTCCGACCTTCGACGCCGCCATCCCCGACCTTGCGGTGATCCTCGCCGACGCCGTGGCGGGCGGCGCATCGGTCGGATTCCTTCGGCCGTTCACACCGGAGGATGCGGCGACGTGGTGGATGAGCATCGAGCGCGATGTCGTTCACGGGAACGTGCTCGTCATCGCGGCGCGGCTGGATCGGCGGGTCGTCGGCACGGCGCAGCTGCGCCTGGCGCAACTGCCGAACGCGCGCCATCGCGCCGAGGTCGCCAAGGTGCTGGTGCATCGCTCCGCGCGCCGGCGCGGGATCGCGACCGCGCTGATGCGTGAGATCGAAAGCCTTGCGCTGGCGAACGGGCGCACGCTCCTGGTGCTCGACACGATCGCCGAGAGCGAAGCCGTGCAGCTCTACGTGAAGCTTGGGTGGACGTGCGCCGCCGAGATACCGGATTACGCGGGACTTCCGGATGGGGAACTGCGACCGACCACGATCTTCTATAGGAGGCTCACGACATGAGACGCATCCTCGCCGCGATCCTGGTGCTCTGCGCGTTCGTCGGAGTGGCCGGCGCTTGCTACGGCTCCGGGGATCAACCGAAACCGAGTGGTGGTACCACCTACTAGTCCCGCAGTTCGAATCGAGCCGCTCGGCGTCGCCAAGCGCGAGGGAGACGGCTGGCGCACGACCTGGCGCATCGTCAACGCGGAGCCTGGCGCCGTTCGTGTCGTTGCCGCGGTCGCGCCGCATTCGCAGTTCCGCGGCGAGACGTCGCTCGATCGCGAGATACGCGGCAAGGGTTCCACCCAGTTCCCGCTCGTCGTGCGTATCGACGGCGCGGCGGGGACCGAGATCGAGAACGCGTTCTTGATCGTCGTGATCCAGCGAGGTGACGAGCGCTGGCGCATCCTGGCCCGCTTGCGCGTGCCGCTCGACGAGGTGGCGAGACCGCAGCCGCGCATCGAAACCGTCACCGTGCAGCGCGTGGGCTTCTCCGGCGAGCTTTAGAGTTCCGTCATGTCAATGACACAGAAGGACCGCTACGTCATGCAGCGGATGAAGGGCTGACGCGGCAACTGAAGCCTCGGCTTCGAGGAGACCACGGGTATGGTCTCGAACGTGTTGGACCTGGACGAACAGGAGCTGGTGAAGCTGCTCAAGTCCTTCAAGACCAAGTACGCAGGGGATCCCGAATGGGACGAGATCCGCGCGCGGTTCCCGAAGTCGTGGCCGATCTAGCGTCGATGCGGGTCAGTCGCGCGGTAGCCGCACCTCGGGATGCGCAAGCTTCAAAGGTGACTTCCCGGACCAGTACACGTCGCGCTGGCCGGTCATCGCCTGGACGTGCCCGTCCCACTCGAAGTTGAAGGCCTCGCAGCCGAGCCGCACCGCGCGGCGGACCTTCTCCTGCGTGACCTCGTCTCGCGCGAGCTTGTGGATCATCGCGATCTGACGATCGCCGTGCCCGGTGTCCTGCTCCGCGTGCAGCTCGTAGGTCGCGGCGGCGCGCTTACTGAATCCGTAGTGGCCGACGAGCTCCTTGAACACTCGAGCGGCCGCGCCGTCGGGCCCGCCGTGCATCGCTTCGACATATGAGAGCAGCGCGACGCCCTCTAGCGCGCTGCGGTTCTGGCAACCGGAGCGGATCATCTCGATCGCGGCGAGAGTCCCGGGCGCGGGGTCGGCGCGATCGGCCTGCTCGCGCGTGATGCCGGCTTCCTCGAGGAACTGCAGCATG
>JBGPZT010000206.1:0-3775 GCA_041493915.1 Candidatus Limnocylindria bacterium | reverse complement strand
CGATAGAGCACGTCGGGGCCGTCGCGCGCGATGCACTCGAGCGTCCGCGCGAGATCCGTTTGGACCACGCGGTCGGACGGCTCCGTGCCGATCGGGGGACGCAGCGGCGCGCCGCTCGGACGGAAGAAGATGCGGCGCGCGTCGCCGGCCTTCCAGAGGCGCTCCGCGTACATCGCGAACGACAGCGCGACGTACCAGTCGATCTCGAAGCCATCGCGGGCGAGCCGGATCGCCGGCTCCATCACGCGCGCGCGTGGCAGCGAGCCGTAGCGCTCGAGCGCGAGGCATAGGGCGGCGGCCTGACCGGGAACGCTCACGGAGGTCGCGCCGTCGATGTTCGCGCCGTCCTTCACCGCTGGCCACAGGTACATCCCCGCACGCGCGCCGCCCCCGACGAGCTCGAACATGTCGGCGCGCGCGGCCAGCGGCGCGCGCGTGGGCCCTTCCACGGACGCGACCGTGCCATCCGCGCGGCGTATGACGAGACCGGCGATCCCGCCGATGCCGCTGGTGAACGGCTCGACGACGCCCATCGCGAACGCGGCCGCGACCGCCGCATCGACGGCATTCCCGCCGTCGTGCAGCATCTCGATGCCCGCCTCCGCCGCGAGGTGATGCTCCGCCGTGACCATGCCGCCGCGAGCCACGGGTTCGGTCTTGGAGTGGTGCCACTGGCTGCGGACGTCGGTCATCAAAGGAAACCGATACTAAGCGTCATGCGGTACGCAGCCATCGGCTTCGATCTCCTCACCGCGCTGCTCGATTCGTGGTCGCTGTTCGCGGACGTCGCGGGCGGGCGCGAGGTCGGTATGCGCTGGCATGCGGCGTCGCAGTCGTTGCTGCGCGGTAAGCCCTACCGCCCCTTTGAAGACATCGTGCGCGAAGCCGCGGGCACGGTCGGCATCGAACGCACGCGGGCCGACGAGCTGCTGCACCGCTGGGGCGAATCCGCGCCGTGGCCCGATGTACCCGGCGTTCTTGCCCGCCTGAATGCCTACACGCGCTTCATCGTCACGAACTGCTCGGTGCGCCTCGGCGCGCTGGCGGCGGCGCGCGCGGGCACGTTCGACCTCGTGATGACCGCGGAGCGTGCGGGCGCGTACAAACCCGATCCGCGTCCGTATCGCGCAGCGCTCGACGCGCTGCACCTGCAGCGGAAGCGCGTGCTCTTCGTCGCGGGGTCGGCGCACGACGTCGGTGGCGCGTCGCGCGCGGGGATGGACGTGTACTGGGCGAACCGCGGACGCGTGCCGGCGCCGGCCGACGCGAAGGCGATCCGCGAGGAAGAGGACCTGCGCGGTCTCATCGAAGTGCTGGAGGGTTAGCGATCCCCATCGGTCGCGACGCCATCGTGTTGCGCGACGACGGTCTGCCGTGCGATCCACGGACGGATCTCGACTGGCTCGACTGGGTCGCCGCGGGAGAGACGCGCAACTGGTGCCGGAACGATCTGCTGCTCGACTGGCTCGACGAGTACCCGACGATCCACGGCTTCCTGCGCGACGGGCAGCTTCCCGGCTACAACGAGACCTTCGATCTCGGGCGCTTCCTGATGCAGCAAGGGCGCGCCTTCGAGAAGGCGGTCCTCGCCGACCTCGCGCAGCGCTGGCAGCTCGTCCGGATCACGCACCGACCCGACGAAGCACGGGCTCTTTCGGCCGCGCTCGCGACGCAGGACGCGCTGGAGGCAGGCGTGCCGATCATCGCGGGCGGCGTCCTCCGCGACCCGCAGCTGCGGATGTTCGGCGTGGTCGATCTGCTCGTGCGCTCCGACGTACTCGGCCAGCTCTGCCCCGCCGCGTTCGTCGGCGATCCGCTCGAGCTCGCGGCGATCGGGCTCTCGCACGGGCGTCACTACCGCGTCGTCGACGTGAAGTTCCGGACGCTCGACCTCCTGAAGACCGGCGGGCTGTCAACGTCGCCGAGCGATCTCGACACGCTCGCGCAGGCGTGGGTCTACAACGAGGCGCTCGGCCGGATCCAGGGCTACACGCCTCCGGCGTCGTACGTCGCCGGCCGCGCGTGGAAGCAGGGTGACGACCGCGGTGATCGCTGCTGGGAACGCGTCGCGCGCGTGCCACACGACACGGTGGTGCGCGGCCGCGGGACGGATCTGCGCGACGTCGTGCAAGAGGCAGCGGCATGGATCCGCCGCGTGCGCACCGAGGGCGCGGAGTGGCGAGTCCTCCCGCTGCCGTCGGTGCCGGAACTATGGCCGAACATGAAGGCCGACGCGGGCGGGCCGTGGCACGACGCGAAGGCGAAGATCGCGGCGGCGCTCGCGGACCTCACTCTGCTACCGCGCGTGAACATGGTCCACCGCGCGCGCGCCCACGATGCGGGCGTGACGCGCTGGGACGACCCCCGTGTGTCGTCGCAGCTGCTTGGCGTCAGCAGCGAGAAGGAAGCCGCGATCGTGGACGCGGTGCTCGCGGTGAACCGGCCCGGCGGCGAGACAGTGCGCCCAGAGCGGATGGTCGTCGCGACGCAGGTGTGGCGGCAGCCCGCGCCGGCCGAAGTGTTCGTCGACTTCGAGTTCCTGCAGGATCTGGGTGACGACTTCGCGGCGTTCCCGCGCAAGGGCGGTCAGTCGCTCATCTTCCAGATCGGCTGCGGCACGTACCGAGGCGGCGTGTGGCGGTTCGAACAGTTCACGGTGGACGACCTGTCACTCGGGGCGGAGGCCCGGATGATCGACGCCTGGCTCGCGAACCTGCACGCCGTCGCCGCGGACGCGGGCTGCGACGTCGGTGCCGCGCGACTCGTGCACTGGTCTCCGGCCGAGACCAGCAACTTCGAGCGCGCGTACGACAACGCGCGTACGCGCCACCCCGATCGCGACTGGCCGGTCCTCGCGTGGTTCGATCTGCTCCGCGAGGTCGTGCAGGCCGAGCCGCTCGTCGTGCGCGGCGCGTTCTCGTTCTCATTGAAGCCGATCGCGCGCTCGCTGTACGCGCTCGGGCACATCCAGACGCAGTGGGGCGACGGCCTCGCGGACGGCGCCGGGGCGATGGCGGGCGCGTGGAATGCGGCGGTCGAGGCGAAGCGAAAGGGTGTCGCGCTCGGCGAGACCGAGGTCATGGGCGAGATCGCGCGCTACAACGAGGTCGACTGCCGCGTGATGGCGGAGATCCTCGATTACCTCCGCCGGGAGCGTTAGACCTTCGCGAGCGCTCCGTCGAGGTCAGCGATGATGTCGTCGACGTCCTCGATGCCAACGGAGAAACGGAGCGTTCCTTCGTTGATCCCGAGCCGCGCTCGCTCCTCCGGCGCGACGCGCCGGTGCGAGGAGATCGCCGGATAGAGCACCTCGCTGAAGAGGTCGCCCAGCGTCGTCGCGGAGGCCGCGAGCTCGAGCGCGTCCAGGAAACGGAAAGCCGCCGCCTTCGTCGCGTCCCTGAGGTCGAACGTCACGACCCCGCCGAACAGCCCGCCGAATTGGCGCTTCGCGAGCTCGTGCTGCGGGTGGGACGCAAGACCGGGATAACGAACGCGCGCGACCTTCGGATGAGAGGCAAGATGCTCAGCCACACGCACCGCGCTCTCGCATTGTCGGCGCACGCGCAGCTCGAGCGTGCGCATGCCGCGGATGCAGAGCCACGCCTCATGCGGCGGGAGGTAGGCGCCGTCGAGGATGGTGCGGTCACGCATCGCCTTCGCGACCTCGGCGCTGCCCGCGACGCTACCCGCCATCACGTCGCCGTGACCGTTCACGTACTTCGTGAGCGAGTGGATCACCACGTCGGCGCCGAACGCCACGGGTCGGAGCAGCACT
>JBGPZT010000036.1:0-17860 GCA_041493915.1 Candidatus Limnocylindria bacterium | reverse complement strand
GCGAGATCGTGTCCGCGCCTTCCTCGAGCGGCTCGCGCAGCGTCTCGAGGACGGCGGGTGAGAACTCCGCGAGCTCGTCGAGGAAGAGCGCGCCGCCGTGCGCGAGGCTTACCTCACCGGGTCGCGGCGGCGAGCCTCCGCCGACGAGCGCCAGGTGCGACGCGGTGTGATGTGGGGCGCGGAACGGGCGCGCCCCAAGAAGTGGGCGCTCAGGATCGATGAGGCCCGCGACGCTATGGACCGCGCTCGCGACGATCGCCTCGTCGGGATCGAGCGCGGGGAGCAGCGACGCGATGGCGCGAGCGAGGAGCGTCTTGCCCGTCCCCGGCGGGCCGACGAGCAGCAGGCTGTGCCCACCCGCCGCCGCTATCTCGAGCGCCCTCTTGGGCGTCTCGTGTCCGGCGATGTCCGCGAGGTCCACGGGATGCGGCGGCCGCGGCGCCGGCGACGGCATCGGCGACGGCGCCTTCCGCGCGCGGCCTTCGACGTGCTCGACGACATCGCGCAGCGACGCGAAGCCGAACGCCTCAGCGCCGAGCGCCGCGGCCTCCGCCGCGTTCTCTTCCGCGACGAACGCGGTGCACACGCCGGTCAACACCGCCCGCCGTACGCGCGCCATGACGCCGCGGACCGGCCGCAGCGTCCCGTCGAGTGCGAGCTCGGCGAGACACAGCGCGTCGGCGTCGCGCGTCAGCTGACCGGTCGCGCGCAGCACGCCGAGGGCGATCGCGAGATCGAAGCCGGTGCCCTCTTTGCGCCGCTCCGCCGGCGCGAGATTGACGACGACGCGACGGAGCGGGAACTCGAATCCCGAGTTGCGGATCGCGGCGCGCACGCGCTCGCGCGCCTCCGACACCGCGGCGTCGGGCATCCCGACCACCGTGAACGACGGCAGGCCATTCGCCACGTCGGCCTCGACCGTGACCATCGCGCTCTCGAGCCCCCAGAGCGCGCACGCCGCGACACGCGCGACGGAGCGCGCCGCCACACGGGGCGCGACGACGGTGGACATCCGGCGGAGCCTCTGCGGCGCGTGCCCCGCGCGGCACCGCACCTCTCAGCAGTACCGCGGTACCGGTCGGCGGCGAGCCGCCACACTACGGCCGCTATGTCGTGGCGCGTGGCCGCCCTCTTCGTCGCGCTCGGCGTACTGACACGCATCCCCTTCCAGACGGAGTTCCTGTGGGCGCACGACTCGGTCCTCTACGCGCGCGCCATCGACCGGTTCGATCCGCTCGACCAGCGGCCCCAGGCGCCCGGCTACCTCTACTACGTGCTGCTCATCCGCGCCGTCAACTCGGTCGTCGGTGATCCGAACCGCGCGATGACGATCGTGAGCCTCGTCGCCGGCGCCGCGGCCGTTGCGCTCCTCTATCTCTTCGCGGCGCGGCTCTATGACGAACGGACCGCGCGCGCGAGCGGGGCGTTCCTATTGACCGCGGTGACGTTCTGGGCCTACGGCGGCGTCGCCTATCCCTACTCGCTTCTGGCAGCCCTTTCGATCGGCTGCGCGATGCTGTTCTGGCTCGCGTTGCGCGCGGAGGCGGGCCGCGGACCACGCCTGCTGGTGGCGACCGCGGCGTACGGGATCGCGATCGGCTTCCGCACCGACCTCGCGGTGTTCCTCGCGCCGCTGTGGCTTATGGCGGCACTCGCGGCGCCAGTGCTGTGGGCGACCGCGAGCGCGGCGCTCGGCGCGCTGCTGGTGATCGTGTGGTTCTTCGCGTCCGCCGCGCAGGGCGGCGGGGTGAGCACGCTGCTCGAGGCGCTGCGGGTGCAGGGAACTTTCGTCAACGAGCGCTACAGCGTGTTCGGCGACCTCGGCCTTCGCGCGCTTTACGGGAACATGTACGAGCTCGCGCGTTTCCTCGGCCGCGGTCTCTATTTCCTCGCGCCGCTGCTCGCCGCCGTGCCGCTGTCGGCCGCCGCGCGGCGCATCGAGCTGAGCGATCGGCGGCGCATCCTGTTCGTGCTCCTCTGGACACTGACGCCGCTCGCGATCTATGTGCCGATCCACGTCGGCGAGTACGGCTACGTCTTCAGCATGCTGCCGGGCCTCTGCGTCGTCGCGGCGCGCGGCACGGTCGCGCTTGCGCGCGGCGCCCGAATGCCGCGCTCGCTGCCGTGGATCGTCGCGACCGTCGCGCTCACGAACGCCGCGGTGTTCCTCGTCAGCGATACACCGCTATCGGCTCGCGACGTCGCGCGTCACGATCGTGGCGTGGGCGAGCGCATCCAGCGCCTCGATCAGTCGGATCTCGCGGGCGCGACGATCTTCGCGGCCTACGACGGGCTCGTCGTCGAGTACTACCTCACCGACGACGAGCGCCTGACAACGGACCACGTCCTCATCAGCTACGACCCGGCGCTCCCCCGGCGCGAGATGGTCTTCAGCACGCGGATCTGCAACTCGGCGGGCGACGTCTGCCGCGACCGCGACCCCGTCATCGCGGTGTGGGACGACCTCATCCGCGTGAGCGGCGTCGGCTGGGAGGAAGTCACCCTGCCGCACGGAGCCAAGCTGCGCGTCGCGCGGAACATGAACAACGTGAGGGTGATCATCGACGGCATGTCCCTGGAGATCGTGCGTTAGGAGCGATCGAGATCCACGAGCTCGACACGCGTGCCGTCCGAGCTCACGGTGAGCGCCGCGATCACGATGCGCCAGACCGCATCACGCTCGCCGCGGTGGGCCAGCCACCCCTGCGCGAGCGCGGCGAGGCGCGCGACCTTCCGCGCATCGACCGCCTCCGCCGCCGCGACGAAGGATCCCGCCCGGCGCGTCTTCACCTCGACGAACGCGTAACCGCGCGCGTCGCGGCAGATCAGGTCGATCTCACCGAAGCGCGTGCGGACGTTGCGAGCGACGACGCGAAGACCAAGTCGGATGAGCTCGCGCTCCGCCAGATGCTCGCCCGCGAGTCCGAGGAGGCGACGCGGCTCCATGCCAAAGGCATCGGCCGCGCCTTGCGTCAGGGCTGCGCCGCGGTGATCCGCAGGACCCGGTCGCCGGTGCCGTTGCTCGTCGTGACGTAGAGGGCCCCGTCCGCGCCGAACACGACGCTGCGCAGCCGGCCGTAGGTGTTGTCGAACAGGACGTTGGTCTGGCGGACCGTTCCCGCGAACAGCTCGAAGCGCCGCAGGTCGCTCTCCTTCAGCGTCGCGACGAACAGCGAGCCGCTCCACGCACCCCACTGCGGACCGACGACGAAGTCGGCGCCCGAGGTCGCCAGCGTGACGTTGCCGGATGACCACGCCGGGTCGACGTAGCCCGGGCGGCCGACCGGCCCGCGGAAGAGCGGATAGCCGTAGTTCCCACCCGCGACGAGGATGTTGATCTCGTCGTGCGTGTCGTCGCCATGCTCGACCTCGTACGGCGTGCCCGTGCCCGGTTCGAACGCGAGTCCCTGCGGGTTGCGATTGCCCCAGGTGTAGATCGCGCTGCGGCCGGTGGATCCGGGGATCACCGGGTTGTCGGCCGGGATCGTGCCGTCGGTGTTCACGCGCAGCACCTTGCCGTTGAGCGCGTTCGGGTCCTGGCCGTTGCGCAGGTTGCCCGCGTCGCCCATGGTGACCCAGAGCTTGCGGTCGGGTCCGAAGCGCAGGCGGCAGCCGTTATGGTTTCCGGCTGCGGTCATGCCGCCGCGGATGACGAAGCCGTCGAACGCGATCAGGTTGCCGACGAGCTTGTAGCGCAGCACCTGATTGCGGTACTGGCCCTCGTCGTCGCGCGACGCACACACGTAGATGAACGAGTTCGCCGCGAAGTCAGGGTCGATGGCGATGCCCATGAGCCCGCCCTCACCGTTCTCACGCGTGCCGACCACTTGATTGTTCGCGAGCTGGGCGGCACCGGGCGCAGTGCTCTGATAGACAAGGAGGTTGCCGACGCGCTCGCTCACGAGCATGCGGCCATCCGGTAGCGGCGCGACGTCCCATGGGATCTGGAGGCCCGCCTGCAGGGTGGTCACGGTGAGCCGCGGCGTTGCTCCGCCGGTGACGGTGACCGCGACGAAGACGCCCTCGTCGTCCATCCACACGGTGCCGTCGATCACCGGCCGCAGCGCCAGAACGTAGGTGCTCGGCGTCGTCGGCGCCTTCACCTTGAACGTGAAGGTCGCGTTCGCCCCCGGCGCGACGATCGTCTCGGTCTGCGCGGCCGGCCGCGAGCCGCTCAGCCAACCGACACCGAGCGACGCCCAGGTGAGCTCATCGTTCTTGATGCCGATCCTGGCTTCCTGTCCGAGGACGCCCTTGACCCACGGCCTGCCACCGGTGTTGCGGAACGTGAGCGTGATCGGCTCGCTCGTCGCGCCCGGTGCGAGCTCTGGAACGTTTGTCTGAGCGATCCAGCGGCTGTGATAACCGGCATCGCTCGTGACGCGCACGAACACGCCCTGGTGCTCAAGCCAGGTGACGCCGTCCGCGACCGGGCGAAGAGGCAGCTGATAGACGCCGAGCCGGACCGGTGACTTGATCGTGAAAGTGAAGGTGCCGATCGCACCCGGAGCGACGACGGCTTCGACCGTCGTCGCGGTGCGGTTCGCGCTGAGCCAGCCGACGGCCATCTCGCTGAACGCGAACGAGTCGTCGACGACGCCGAGATTGACCTGCTTGCCCGCGACACCCCGCTGCCAGGTGGCGGTGCCGGTGTTGCGGAAGCGGAGCGAATAGCTGACGGTCATCCCCGGTGCGAGTGTCGGCCATGAATCCTGACCGACCCAGGCGCTGTGGAATCCGGTGTTGTCGACGGCGGCCGCAGGCAGGGCGGCAGCCAGCATCGCGACCACGAAGACGAGCGCCCCCAGCGTCGATCGCACCATCAGGGGGGAACGAGAAACCACAAAGACCGTTACTTGACTGGTCGGTGGCGCATTGACCGTGCCGAGCGCTTGAGGCGCTGGTCAGCCCCCGGTCAGGGGCGCAGGCCCAGCTCCAAACCGAGCCAGGCGGGCTGCTTCACGAAGCCCATGGCCTCGTTGATCGCGAGCATCGGCCGGTTGCGCTGGTCGTTCCAGGTCTTGATGTGGTCGACGCCGAGGCGCTGCGCGTGACGGACGGTCTCGAGCTTCAGCGCCATCGCGAGGCCCCTCCCCCGCGCCTCTCGCCGCACCCCGGTCAGCCCCTGCCAGATGAACGAGGGGTCTTCGATCGACCGCTGCAGATTCGACATGCCGAGCCAGCGACCCTCGCCGTCGATCGCGACGAAGAACGCATCGGCGAGGAAGCTCGGCGCGTCGATCCAGTCCTGTCGCCACTCCTCGAAGGTGACGTCCGTCGGCGCGTCCATCGCGGGGACATCGCGGCGGCAAAGATCGGTGAGCTCGAAGGCCTTCTGTGGCGCGCCCGGGTCGCCCGCTACCTCGTCCGCGTAGGTGCTGATGCGAATGCCTCGCGCGGTCACGCGCTCGGCCGCGCCGGCGAACCGATCGAAGTCGAACCCCGCGACGACGAGACGCGACTCCCAGTCGCGCTTCACCTCGACCCAGCCACGTTTCGTGGTGAACGCGACGCCGTCGGTCATCGACTCCTTCACGCCCGAAGTCGCGGCCAGTGCGTTCCGCTCGCGCAGGACCTTGACGGCCACCGCGTGTAGCGCACTTCCGTGACCCCGGCGGCGGCGGTCGGGCAACACCCAGACATCGAAGCCGTAGCGGTCCGGATGGAAGCGCGACGGCCGGTGATTCACGTCGACAGAGCCGACGACGCGGCCGTCCTCCTCGGCGACGATGCGCGTCTTGAAGAACCGGCCGTGGTCCCACTTCTCATCCTGATGGCGTGCCTCTTCGACCGACCAGGGGTACTCCGGATAGCAGAGGTTGCTGCCGGCCACCCAGGCCGGGTAGTCGTCCTTGGTGAACGCGCGCAGACGGGACGTGATGGTCGTCATCGGTCGCGCGACTCTACCCGACGCGGCCCGCCCGCGAATGTCATTTCGTTACGGCGGCGTGCGCGCTCAGGGACTAGCGAGCGCGAGCTCCAATTGGTTCTCGACGGCGCGCAGCAGCTTCACCGTCCCGAAATCGTGTCGATGGAGCGGCGTGAGCCCGCGCGTTCGGAGCGCCGTGCGATGGTCGATGGTCGGGTAACCGCAGTTGTGCTCCCACCCGTACCCCGGGTACTTACGGGCGAGGCTTGTCATGAGGCGGTCCCGCGTCACCTTCGCGACGATAGACGCGGCCGCTATCGCGAAGCTCTTCGTGTCGCCTTTCACGATCTCGCTGTGCCGTCCCGGCGCGAACGCCGGGTCGAGGATGCGCCGGCCGTCGACGAGCACCCAGTCGTAATCGCCGATCTGCCGCAGCGCCCGCGTCATCGCGACGTGACTCGCGTGATAGATGTTGAGGCGGTGGATCTCCGCCACGGACGCCGCGCCGATGCCGACGCGCACGACACGCGACCGGATCAGCTCGAACAGATCCTCACGCTGTGCGCGCGTGAGCATCTTGGAGTCTTTCACGCGGCGGATGAGCTTCGTGTCGGGCGTGACGAGACACGCCGCCGCGACAACGGGTCCTGCAAGCGCGGCCATGCCGACCTCGTCGACGCCAACGACACGCAGGAGACCTTCTGACCAGAGCTCTTTCTCGAAGCGGAGCGTCGGCACGCTCCTTAGGCTAACCGCGGGGAGCCCTTAGCGGCGCTTCTCCCGGATGGTCGCGGCCTTGCCGACACGATCGCGTAGGAAGTAGAGGGCCGCGCGGCGCGCGTGTCCGTGACGGAGAAGCTCGATCTTCTCGACGCGCGGTGAGTGGACGAGGAAGGTGCGCTCCACGCCGATGCCACTGGCGATCCTTCGGACCGTGATCTGATGGTCGAGTCCGCCGTTGCGGACGCGCAGGACCGTGCCCTCGAACTTCTGAAGGCGTTCGCGGCTCCCTTCGACGACCCGGACGCTGACAGCCACGGTGTCACCAGGCCGGACCTCTGGGACCTCGGCCTTTTGCTGCTCGGAGGCAAGCGTCTTCAAGACGTCGTTCATAGGCATGGTGATGGCACTCACGGAATGGTCCAACTCTAACAGAAATCTAGCGTTTGGCCTTCTTCAGTCGGTCGAGGATCGTCACGTGCGAAACGCCGAAATGCGCGGCGAGCTGCCGCACAGTGAGCCCCGTCGCCCGAAGGCGCGCGACATCGGTCACCGTCGGACCGCGCTGGACGCTGCGCGCGGCGCGAAGACGCACGCCGGCGGCGCGGAGCCGCACGCGCACCGTCGCCGGCGAGATCCCGAATCGTGCGGCGATGCGGTACGAGCCGACGCCCGACCGATACGCTTCGACGAGGTCCGCGTCGTTGACGCTCGCCTTGCGAGCCGGCGTGCGCGGCAGCCGCGCACGCTCCGCCGGCGTCAGCTTCGCCCCCTCGAGCAGATCCGGCCGCCGCTCCGCCGTGCGGCGGATCGACTCCGTCCGTCGCCACTTCGCGATCGCACCGTGGTCGCCGGACACGAGCACCGACGGCACGCTGCGGCCCTCGAACTCGGGGGGTCGCGTGTACTGCGGTCCCTCGAGCAGTCCATCGGTGTGGGACTCGCGCGCGAGCGACTCCGCGTCGATTACGTCCGGCACGAGTCGCGTCACCGCGTCGATCACGACCATCGCCGCGAGCTCTCCGCCCGTCAGCACGTAGTCACCGACGGAGAGCTCCTCATCGATATCAGATTCCACGACGCGCTCGTCCACACCCTCGTAATGACCACACACGAGCACTAGGTGTCGAGCCGACGCCAGTCGCCGCGCGGCGGCCTGGTCGAACAGCCGTCCCTGCGCCGAGAGGAGCACCACGTGCCCGTCGGCACCGTGCGCAGCGCGGATCGCGCGGGTCAGAGGCTCGGGCTTGAGGACCATGCCCGCGCCGCCGCCGTACGGCGTGTCGTCCGCCACATGGTGCTTGTCACTGGCGTGCGAGCGGATGTCGTGGATCTCGAGTTCGAGCCGTCCCGCCTGCCGCGCGCGCGCCACGATGCTCTCCGCGAAGGGACTGTCGAACATGCGCGGGAAGAGCGTCAGCACGTCGATGCGCAGCGGCGCGGTCACCCGGCGTCGTCCTGCGGGACCGCGACGATGCGGCCGGCCTCGACGTCCACGACCTTCACGACGGACTCCAGCATCGGAAGAAGACGCTCGCGCCCCGACTCATCCGCGATCACGAGGACGTCGTTCTCGCCGGCGCGCAGCAGCTCGCGCACGACGCCGAGCGTGGCGCCGTCGGGGGTCTCCACGCGTGCGTCGAGGAGATCCGCCCACAGGTACGCGCCTGCGGTGGCGCGACGCGATTCGCTGCGGGCGACGCGGAGGAACCGTCGTCGCAGCGACTCCGCGGCCTCGCGCGTGTCGTACCCCTCGAAGCGGACGATCGGCTTCGCGCTCTCACCGCGAACAGCCGCGACGGTGAGCGGACCGATGTCGTCGCACTGGAGGACGGCCCCCGCCCGGAAGCGGTCGGCGACGTCGGTACGGGGATCGATGCGGACCTCACCGCGAACACCGTGCGGGCCGAGGACGAAGCCGACGACGAGGGCGTCGTCGCTAATCGATCTCGAGGTTGACCTTGGTCCCATCGCGCGTCGCCATCACTTTCAGGAGCGCGCGGATGGCCTTGGCGATGCGGCCACCGCGGCCGATGACCTTCCCGACGTCCGCTTCGCCGACCTGAAGGTGGAGCTTGATGAAGTCGCCGTCGAGCTCCTCGGTAACGACGACGGCGCTCGGGTCTTCGACGAGCTGCTTCGCGACATGCTCGAGGAACGTGCGCATGCGGGACGCCTCTGGCGCCGCTGGACCGCTCACCGGACGGTCGGCGGGACCTCGCTGTCGGCCAGGCCACTCTTGACGAGGAGCGAGCGGGCGGTCGCCGTCGGGCGCGCGCCGTTCTTGATCCAGTGGCGGGCGCGCTCGGGGTCGATGACGAGCTCGACGGGATCGCGCAGCGGGTCGTAGTGGCCGATGGTCTCGATGAACTTCCCGTTACGCGGCGCGCGCGAGTCGGCGATCACGACCCGATACGTCGGCGCTTTGGTCTTGCCCATGCGGCGCAGGCGAATGTGCACAGCCAATCTGTCGAATGTCCTCCTGGAAGTGAGCGGACGGAGCGCGCGCGATGGTCCAGTGTACGGGGAACAGCGCGGTTCGGTCTAGCGACCGCCCTGGGCCTGTCGCAGTGTCCGCAGGTAACGCACCGCGGCGGCGTTGACCATGACCACCTCGCCGCCCCGCTCGAATCGGACGTAGCCTCCCGCCGCGAGCTTCGCGGCGACGCTCGCCAGCGGCTCTTCGACGATGATCGCGTCGTCCTTCGAGAAGATGATGCTGGTCTCTTCTGCCATAGGTCCAGATTACTGCGGCGTGGGCGAAGCCACACGCCACGCAGATGAGGGCAGCGGAGCTGGTAGCTCGCACGCCTACAAACCGATGATCAGACGCGATCACGCGCTCGCAACGAACGAACACCGCGCGGCCACTGGCTTCCACGCGCCAGTGGGCGCGCAGCCGGCCCGAAGCAAGTCCCGGCCGACAACAGAGAAGCCGGGCCGTTTTGGCGGCCCGGCTTCTCGCCGGCATACGGCTTGTGTTACGGGTGCGTCGGAGGCAGGTTACCCCCCGCCGCCACCATCACCGCACGTCGGCGGCGTGCCGCCACCATCCACGCCCGTCAGGTGGTTCGAATCGAAGGCGCGATTCTTCTCAAGGTTCGCGTGATCGCACGCCTTCCCCGGCGAGAAATCATCGGTCGCCGGCGGTGGTGCGGGCACCTGGCCTGGGTCGGCGAAGGCCGGCGTTCCGGTCCCGAGTGTGAGTGCGAGAACGACGATGCTGAATGGAAGCAGTCTCTTCAAGGTCGAGCACCTCCCAGAGTGAGAACGGCCACCCGTAGTTAGCGTTAGCGGCCGACCCAGCTCGAATCCGAACCGATACGCGGCGACACTCCTCGTCGCTCGGGAGGTCCTGGCTCGGTAAGGAAGCGATCCGTGAGGGCCGGGAGCGATCGCGGCGCGAGGTCACAGCCCTCGCATCCCCGGGATCTTCGGCAGGCGTCCACCCTTCGCGAGCGCGCCCATCTGCTTCATGACCTTCTGCATCTCGGCGAACTGCTTGAGCAGCTGGTTCACGTCAGCCACCTTCGTTCCCGAGCCCGCCGCGATGCGCTTCCGCCGCGACCCGTTGATGAGCGTCGGCTCGGCGCGTTCCGCCTTGCTCATCGACGAGATGATCGCTTCGATCCGCTTGAGCTCGGCCTCGGCCTCGGGACCCTCGGGAAGCTGCTTCGCGAGGCCGCCCATCCCGGGGATCATCTTCAGCAGATCTCCGAGCGGACCCATCTTCTTCAGCTGCTGGAGCTGCGTGTAGAAGTCGTCGAACGTGAAGCGCGCCTCCATGATCTTCTTCGCTTGCTCCTCAGCGGTCTTGCGATCGACGGTCTCCTGCGCGCGCTCGACGAGCGTGAGGATGTCTCCCATGCCGAGGATCCGCTGCGCGAGCCGATCCGGGTGGAAGACCTCGAGGGCATCGAGCTTCTCCCCCACCCCGAGGAACTTCACGGGCACACCGGTCGCGGCGCGGATCGACAGGCTCGCGCCGCCGCGGGCGTCGCTATCAACCTTTGTGAGCACGAGCCCGCTCACCGGCAGGCGCGCTTTGAACGCGGTGGCCGCCTCGACCGCATCCTGCCCGGTCATCGCATCGACGACGAGCAGGACCTCGTGTGGCTTGGCGGTTGCGACGATCGATTCGACCTCGCGCATCATCTCGTCGTCGATGTGCAGCCGGCCGGCGCTGTCGACGATCACAGTGTCGGCGCCGTCACGCTGGGCGGTCGCGACCGCGCCCGCAACGTCCTCCGCGACGCGTCCCGCCTCGACCGCGATCACGGGGATGCCCAGTTGCTTTCCGAGCGTGCGCAGTTGCTCGATCGCAGCCGGCCGGTGCACATCGGCGGCGACGAGCAGTGGCCGGCGCCCCTGCTTCCGCAGCACGTTCGCCAGCTTTGCGGCGGTCGTTGTCTTTCCGGAGCCCTGAAGGCCGACAAGCAGGAGCACCGTCGGCGGACGCTCGGCACGCGCGAGCGGCACCGCGTCGCCACCGAGCATCTCGACCAGCGCGTCGTGCACGATCTTCACGACCTGCTGCGCGCCGGTGATCGACTCCAGGACCTTCTCGCCGAGCGCGCGCTCGCGCACGGTCGCGACGAGCTGGCGAACGACCTTGAAGTTCACGTCCGCCTCGAGCAGCGCGACGCGCACGTCGCGCAGTGCCTCCTCGAGGTCGGATTCGCTCACGCGCGGTCGGCCGCGGAGGCGCTCGAACGTTGTGTTCAGCTTGTCGGAGAGCTGCTCGAACATCAGCGCGGCGGCTTCGGCTTCCTCAGCGTGTCAGCCGGGTCACGCCTGCGCCTGGACCGATCCGCTGAGCAATGTCTTCAGCTCGTCCGCCGCGACCTCTGGTCCGTACAAGCGGCCCTGCACGATCTCGCAGCCGAACTGCACGAGCAGGTCCTCCTGGTCCTTCGTCTCCACACTGTCGGCTACGACACGCGCGCCGGTGACGCGGGCCGCTTCGACGATCGCCTGCACCGCCTCAAGACTCTCGGTGCCGAGGATCGGCAGGTCGCGCGCGAGCGGGTAGCCGATCTTGAGCGTGTCGAAGCCCGACGCCGCGTCGGCGATCGCCGGATCGCCGAATTCCTCGGAGGCGATGCGCACGCCGAGCGCGCGGATCCGCTGGACTGGCTCGGCGAGCAGAGGGTCACGTACGCTGCCGCGCGGACACTCGATCTCCACGACGCCGGGAGCGATGCCGCTAAAGGCGATCGCGTCGCGGACCATCTCCACGACATCCGGTCGCTGCAGCGTGTGCGTCCAAAGGTTCGCCGCTACGAGGGGCACGTCGATGCCCTCCTTGCGCCACGCGAGCATCTGCGCGCAGACCGCCCGCAGTACCCAACGATCGAACTCCACGTGCAGCGAGCCCTGATCGAGGAGCGGCACGATGTCGCTCGGGCCGATCATCCCGTGCGCTGGATGCGGCCAGCGCGCGAAAGCTTCAAGGCCGACGAGCT
Source organism: Candidatus Limnocylindria bacterium (assembly GCA_041493915.1). Classification (GTDB taxonomy): domain Bacteria; phylum Chloroflexota; class Limnocylindria; order P2-11E; family P2-11E; genus CF-39. The sequence continues at coordinate 5,806 of JBGPZT010000036.1, read as the reverse complement.
TGCCCGTCGGCACGTGCACCTGCGGTTGGAACTGCAGCGACAGCGCGCCTTCGTCAAGCGCGCGCTTCAACTCGTCGGGTCGGAGACGGACGATGGCCATCGCGCGCTAAGGCTAAGCCGCGCGCGGCAGCAGCGCCTCCACGAACGCGCGCGGGTCCATCGGGACGAGATCCTCGGCCTTCTCTCCGACGCCGAGGAACTTCACCGGCAAGTGCAGCTCGTGCACGATCGCAAAGACCGCGCCGCCCTTCGCCGTCCCATCCAGCTTCGTCACCACAAGCCCTGTGACGCTTGCGTCCTTCGTGAACTGGCGGGCCTGCTGGATCGCGTTCTGCCCAGCCGTGCCATCGAGCACAAGAAGTACTTCGTCCGGGGCGCCCTCACGCGCGCGGCCCGCAACGCGAACGATCTTGCCGAGCTCGTCCATGAGATGACCCTTGGTATGAAGGCGGCCCGCCGTGTCGGCGATCACGATGCTGTTCCCACGCGCCGCGGCGGCGTTGATCGCGTCGAAGACGACCGCTGCGGGATCGCCGTCGGGGCGGCCGGACACGATCGGCACGTCGACGCGCGACGCCCACATCTCGAGCTGCAGGATCGCGGCGGCGCGGAACGTGTCGGCGGCAACGAGGAGCGGCGTCTCCCCGGCGTCCTTCAGACGTTTCGCGAGCTTCGCGGCGGTCGTCGTCTTGCCGCTGCCGTTCACGCCGACGACGAGCACGACGCGCGGTCGTCGCTCGGAGCCGCGCAGCGCGCTGTCCTTCCCCGATAGCTCGGCGACGAGCACCTCGCGCACCGCATCGAGGGCCTTGGGGACCGTCTTCAGCTCGCCCCTCGTCGCGAGATCGCGGACCTGTGCCATGAGCGGATCGACGAGCGAGACGGAGAGATCCGCGCGGAGCAGTCCTTCCTCGAGCTCGCCCAGGAACGCCGCCGTGAGCGGCTCCTCCTGCTTCCGGCCGAAGAGACGGGCGAGGAGTCCGCCGCGCGTCTTCGCGAGGCCCTGCTCGAGGCTCACGCGTGGCTAGCCCGCGCGCTCGCGCTGCTCGTCCAGCTCCGAGAGCTTGAGCGAGATCACCTTCGAGACGCCGCCGTCATCCATCGACACGCCGTAGAGCATGTCGGCAGCTTCGATCGTGCCGCGGTTGTGCGTGATCACGACGAACTGCGTGCGGTCGGTGAGCTCGCGCAGCGCCTGCGTGAAGCGGCCGACGTTCCGCTCGTCGAGCGCCGCGTCGACCTCGTCGAGGACACAGAACGGCGCTGGCTTCACGCGCAGGATCGCGAGCAGCAGCGCGGTCGCGGTCAGCGCGCGCTCGCCGCCGGAGAGCTGCGCCAGGCTGCCGATGCGCTTTCCCGGTGGCCGAGCGTAGATCTCGATGCCCGGATCCTCGGGATCATCTGAGGTGCGGAGGGATGCCTGCCCGCCGTTGAAGAGACGCTGGAAGAAGAGACCGAACTCGCGATCCACCGCCATGAGCGTCGTGCTGAACTGCTCGGCGATCGTCGCGGCGAGGTCGTCCGCGAGCGCGCGCAGGTCGGTCATCGCCCTTTCGAGATCGGCGCGCTGCGTGGAGAGGAACTCGTAGCGCTGACCGATGTCAGCCAGCTCTGTCGCCGCGAGCGGGTTCACCGGCTCGAGGGCGATGAGACGGCGGCGCAATCGCTGGAGGGCCGCGAGCGTGCTCCCCTTCTCCTTCTCGTCACCGTCGTCCGGGGTCGCGATCGACTCCGGATCCGGTAGCGGCTCATCGTCCGGCAGACCGAGCTCGGCGCGCACCTGCTCCTCGAGCAGACGCATGGCGCCGGAGGCGCGCTCCTCCTCGACAGCGAGCTTGCCTCGCTCGCCGCGCAGCTCCGCCAGACGCTCGCGCGCCTTCGCGAGGCGCTGCTCGGACTCACGGCGCGACCCTTCCGCCGCGAGCGCGCGCTGCCGCGCGAGCTCCGCCGAACGCTCCGCCTCCCGCGCGTCCGTCGCCGCCCTGCCAAGATCGCCCTGCGCGGAATCGAGCCGCGTCCGCGCGTCCCGTTCCTGCGTCGCAAGGGCGCGGAGGCGCTCCTCGTCCGCCGCGATGCGGCGCTCCGCCGCTCCGACCTGCTCGTCCAGGGTGTCGCGCAGACGCACCAGCGAGCCGCGCCGCTCTTCGCTGGTCGCCGCGTCCAGCCGTGCGGCTTCGGCGCGCTGCGTCGCGGCGCCATGCGCGTCGGACGCCGACTGCTCGCCGCGTTCGGCCTCGGCGAACACGATGCCTGCGTGCGCGCGGATGCTGGCCGCTTCAGACCGCTCCGCCGCGAGCCTGTCGCGACGCTCGAGGATCTCGCGCCGCTCGCGCTCGATCGATGTCGCGCGCGCATCGGCGACACGTACGAGATCCCGCACGTCGGCATCCGTCGAGGCGAGCTCGTCGACCGCGCGCTCCGCGTCGCCGCGCGAACGTTGCGCGACATCGAGACGCTCGTCGAGCTCCGCCGTTCGCGTCTCGGTGCCCGCGCGCTCCTCCTGTAGCTGAGCGAGAGCGCGCTCAGCGCCGCCGAGCTCTTCGCGCAGACGCGACGCCATCCCGCGCAGCTGGGCGCGCGCTTCCTGCTCCGCCTTGCGGCGCGGGTCCGCGAAGCGCACCAGGCCGGGCAGCACGAGCAGACCGCTCGGACCGACGACCACACCCGCGCGGAGCGTCGCGGCCGCGGCGATCGCCGCGGTGTCACTCTCGGCGATGAAGATCGCGACATCGGCCGCGAGGCGCCGGCACCCGCGAGGTGCGTCGCCGGCGGACTTCATCGACGTCATGGCGACGTCGCCGAGCGCGGCCGTGACCGCGTCCGGGACCGTCAGTCGTTCATGCAGCCAGGCGAAGCCGTCGGGGAGCTTGGGGCGTGTGGCGCCCGCATCCCGCGCGGCGAGCTCGCCCTCGGCACGCTCCGCCGCTTCACGCAGCGCCGTCGTCTGGCCGCGCAGCAGCGCGAGGTCGCCGTCGATGCGCTGCAGCTCATTGCGCGAGGCGGCCGCGCGCGCCGCCGCGGACTCCACCGCGCGAGCCGCACCAGCGACCATCTCGCGCGCCTTGTCGAGATCGACCGCGATGCGCGCGCGCTCCCGTTCGCGCTGCGTGCGCTCGGTGCCGAGCTGCGACGTCACCGCGGCAAGCTCCCCGTCGCGCGCGAGGAGCGAGCGCTCCTCGTCGGCCAGGCGGATCTCGTCGTTCTCGCGCAGGAGGTGCGCGCGCTCCGCTTCGACACGCGCCGCGCGCGCCTCCGCGAGAGCGATGCGCGTCCCCGAAGCCTCGACCTCCGCGCTGCGCGCCGCATCGGCTGAATCACGCGCGCGCCGGGCGGCGGTGGCAGCTTCGTCGTCCACCTTCTGCCGCTGCTCTCGCAGTGACGCGAGCTGCGCCGGCAGCGCCGCGAGCGATGCGCGCGTGCGGTCGCGTTCGGCCGCGATCGCGTCGAGGCTGGCCTGCAGCGCGGCGACCCGCTCGCGTATGCCCGATTCCGTGCTCGCTGCGTCGGCAGCCGCGATGCGGCGCCGCTCCTCTTCCTGGCGTGCGGCCCGCAGCTCTTCGTCGCTGCCGGCGGTGACCATCTCACCCTCGGCGACGAAGTCGGTCAGACGTTCGACCTCACGATCGACGCCGACGATCTTCGCCGCCAGATCGGCCCGCGTCGTCGCGGTCGAGCCGAACGACGCCCGGTACCAGCGCAGCGCGCGACGGCGCAGCTCCGAGCGGACGTGCTCGTACTCACTCCACTTTGCGACCTGCTCGCGAAGCAGCTCAACGCGTGGCCCGATCTCGTGCAGGATGTCGACGACGCGCACCAGCTCCGCCTCGGCGTGCTTTAACCGCGTCAGCGCTTCTTCGCGTCGCATCTGCAGGCGGCGCGTGCCGGCGGCTTCCTCGATGACCGTCCGGCGATCCGCGGGACGGAGCGCGAGGATCTGGTCGACGAGGCCCTGGCCGATGACGACGAACGGGTTGTCGGCGAGATTCGCGCCGGCGAGAATATCCTGAAGGTCACGGAGACGGACGCGCGAGCGGTTCACGAGGTATTCGGCCTCGCCGTTCCGGAAGAGACGACGGCCGACCTCGACCTCGGTGAACTCGATCGGCAGGCGGCGCGAGGTGTTGTCGAGCTGCAGGATCGCCTCGGCCATGCCGAGGCTCTTGCGGGTCTCGGAGCCACCGAAGATGAGCTCTTCGTTCTTCTTCGCACGCAGCACGCGCGCGTTGTTCTCGCCGAGCGCCCAGCGGATCGCATCCGCGACGTTCGATTTGCCGCTGCCGTTCGGACCGATGATCGCCGTGATCCCGGGCGCGAATTCGAGATGCGTGCGGTGCACGAAAGACTTGAAGCCCGTCATCGTGAGCGTCTTCAGCACCGCGTTCGGCGCGCTCTGACCGCCGTCGATCACCTTGAGCTCGTCGCTCAATGGTCGAGCATCCCAAGGAGTTTCCCGGCGGCAGCTTCTTCCGCCTCTCGTTTGGACGAGCCGGTCCCCTGAGCGACGTTGTCTCCGAGGCGCACCTCTACGACGTATCCCTTTTCATGTAAGGGACCGGTAATCTCGAGAACGCGATATACGGGCACCGGAACGTGCGCCGAGTGCGCCCACTGCTGAAGAACATTCTTCGTCGAGACCGGCGGCGAATCTTCGATTCGTTGAAATGCGTCGCGCATTGTGTCGAGAACCACGCGTTTCGCACGTTCGAAGCCGCCGTCGACGTAGACCGCACCGACGAACGACTCGTAAAGACGCGCAGCGAGCCCGGTTCGGGCGCGCCCGCCGCTCTCCTCCGCGCCACGACCCAGGCGCGCGTGATCCGGGAGACCGAGGCTGCGTCCGAGTTCCGCAAGCGCATCGCGCCACACCAGAGCTGCCCTGAGCGTTGTTAGCTTCCCTTCCGTCGCACCGGGGAAGCGTCGGAAGAGCTCTTCAGCCACGACAAGGCTCACGACCGCATCGCCGAGGAATTCGAGACGCTCGAAGTCCTGAGCAGCGTCAGCACGGTGCTCGACCGCATACGAGGTGTGCGTCAGCGCGGTCGCGAGCAGCTCCGCGTCGCGGAAGCGGTATCCGGCGATCTCCAGGGCGGCCTTCTCCTCCGACATAAACGAAGAGGCAGGGGCGCCGTCGCCCCTGCCTCCCCTACTGCCTTCGTGCGCGGTGTGTATCTGTCTTGCTCTCGCTACGCGACGTGCTCCTCGATGTATTCGGCGGCGTCGCCGACGGTCTTGATCTTCTCGGCTTCCTCGTCGGAGATCTCCATCCCGAACTCTTCCTCGAGGCTCATGATGAGCTCGACGAGGTCGAGTGAATCGGCGTTCAGATCTTCCACGAAGGACGCCTCAGGCTTGACATCGCCCTCGTCGACCCCGAGCTGCTCGACAACGATCTTCTTGAGCCGCTCGTAGGTTTTGCCCTCGGCCAAACCGGCTACCTCCTCCGCGTGTGCGCTGCCCGCCCGTCCGCCCTCGGCAGCTCCGCGCAAGTGTCGGTGGGCGGAAAGCGCCCGTCAATCCGGGCCCGGCCGGACTAAAGGAACGAGGCTCCTCGGGACTCGTTGAGTGGGCAGATGACCGACGGTTGGCGCGAGCTCTACGACCGCGAGTACCCACGCCTGCTGCGGGCGCTGCTGGCCATCGGCGGCGACGTGGACGCGGCCGAAGACGCGGCACAGGAGGCGTTCGTGAAAGCGCACAAGCAGGGCCTCGCGACCCTCGAGCGGCCCGGAGCGTGGCTTCTCGTGGTCGGCACGCGCGAGCTGCTGCGGCAGCGCCGCCGGCGACGTGTCGAGCACGAGCGCTGGGC
>JBGPZT010000228.1:0-3000 GCA_041493915.1 Candidatus Limnocylindria bacterium | reverse complement strand
TGTCCGGTGAAGCCGCCACACACGAAGACTCCTTGGGCGTTGCGTCCGACGTAGGGAAGCGCGTCGTGCGAAAAGCCCATCGTCCCGGCCCAGCGGTGCGTGACGGGCGTCTTGATGCCGTGCTCGTGCAGGAACGCCTCGAGGTGCTTCTGGATCACGTCGGTGGTGCGCTCCTCCTCGCCGACCTCGGCGTCGACCGCGGTGTCCCGCCAGCCTCCGACGAGAACGCGGCCGTCACTCGTCTGACGCCAGTATTGGTAGCCCCGATTCGCGTAGGCCGGACGGGCGAAGGCCGGCGGAGCTGGCGCGGTCGCGAGGATCTGGCCGCGTACCGGCCGCACCCGTGAGGTCGCGAGATGCGCGGTGTATGCGTTGGTGCAGAGGACGATCGCGTCCGCGCGCACGACGCCGGCCGCGGTGCGCGCCTCGCCCGGGGCGACCGCGTCCACTCGGGTCGACTCGTGGATGCGCGCGCCCTTCTTCACCGCGGCGGCGGCGAGCCCGCGGACCCAGCGCACTGGATGCAGCTCGCCGTCGTCGGCGTAGGTCGCGGAGCGCGCCGCGGGATCGATGCTGACGGCGACACCCTCGGACGACAGGCGCCGGGCGCTTTCCTCGATCTCGCGCCACTCGTCATCGTCGCCCGCGATCTGGTCGGAGCCGTTCCAACGGAGCGAGCAGTCGATGCCGTGCTCCGCGACCAGCGAGCGTGCGAGCGCCTGCGTGCGCTTCGTGAAGCGCCATATCCGCAGCGCGTTCCGCTCTCCGTAACGACGTGAGGCCGCGACGAAGTTCTCCGCGACGCCCGCGAGCACGAATCCAGCGTTGCGGCCGCTCGCCGCCTCCGCGACGCCGCGCGCCTCCAGCACGACGACCTTCGCGCCGGCCGATGCGAGGAAGTACGCGGTCGCGATGCCGGTGATGCCTGCGCCCACGATCGCGACGTCCACCGTTACATCCGCCTCGAGAGGTGGATAGGAGCGCGAAACCCCGTCGAGCCAGAGACTCATCTTCGCGGAGTGTTCCACGTCTGCGTTAGGCTGACGCCGCTTCTCTTCGGCTATTCGTATCGAGTTGGTCTTTGGCCATTGCGCGTCGTGAGGGGTTGGGAATGGGTCGCCGTTGGTTGACCGCGCTTGTCGGGTTCGCGCTGATCTTCGTCGGACTTCCTTTTGGCGCTCGGCCCGCGTCGGCCGAAGTGACGCATCTGGTGATCAGCCAGGTCTACGGGGGCGGCGGGAACGCCGACGCACTCTTCAAGAACGATTTCATCGAGCTGTTCAATCCGACCGGGTCGTCCATCGACCTGACCGGATGGAGCGTCCAATACGGATCGCCCCAGGGCACGACTTGGCTCATCACGGACCTGTCCGGCGCGATCGCTTCAGGGCGCTACTACCTGATCCAGGAAGCCGCCGGCGGTGGCGGCACCGTCGATCTCCCGGTACCCGACGCGACCGGCACGATCAATATGGGCGCGATCGCGGGCAAGGTCGCGCTGGTCAACAACAGCACCTTGCTGAGCGGCGCGTGCCCGTCCGGTGGCGAGATCGTCGATCTGGTTGGCTACGGCGGCCAAACGAACTGCAGCGAGACCGCACCGGCCTTCGCTCTGGGCAACACGATCGCCGCGCTCCGCAAGTCGGGCGGCAGCGTGGACACGGACAACAACAACGCCGACTTCGAGAACGCGGCGCCGAGTCCGCGCAGCGGCACGGACTTGGCGCCCAGCGTCACGGCGACGACGCCCGCCGCTGGCGCGACCGGCGTGGCGGTCGACGCGAGCATCTCGATCACGTTCTCGGAGCCGGTGACCTTCGGTGCCGATTGGTACGCGATCACCTGCGAGTCGACCGGCTCGCACACATCGGTCGTCGCCGGCGGGCCGACGACGTTCACGCTCGACCCGACCGTCGACTTCACGGACTCCGAGGCCTGCACGGTGACGGTGGTCGCCGCGCAGGTCATGGATCAAGACACCAATGACCCGCCAGACGCGATGAGCGCCGATGTGACCTTCAGCTTCGAGACCGCGGAGCTCATCAGCGTCGTCGTGAGTCAGGTCTACGGCGGCGGGGGCAACGCCGGCGCGACGCTGAAGAACGACTTCATCGAGCTCTACAACCGCGGCACTGCCAGCGTCTCGCTCGCGGGCTGGTCCGTTCAGTACGCGTCGGCGGCGGGAACGTCGTGGGCGACGACGGTGCTATCCGGGTCGATCGTGCCCGGTGCGTACTACCTGATCCAGGAAGCCCAAGGCGCAGGTGGCACGGTGAACCTGCCCACGCCGGACGCGACCGGGGCGATCGCGATGTCCGCCACCGCTGGCAAGGTCGCGCTCGTCAACAGCACGCTGGCTCTCACCGGCGCGTGCCCGTCGAGCACCGCGTTCGCCGACCTCGTCGGCTACGGGACGACCGCGACCTGCTTCGAGGGGTCAGGCCCAGCGCCGACGCTCACGAACACGACGGCTGACCTGCGTGCCGACGACGGCGCGACCGATACGAACAACAACGCGTCGGACTTCGCGGCAGGGGCGCCGAACCCGCGCAACAGCGTTGGACCCGCAGACGAAGCGCCGCGGGTCTCGTCGACGTCACCGGGGACGGGCGCGTTGGGCGTCGATGTCGCCGCCTCCATCTCGGTCACCTTCTTCGAGCCCGTGAACGTCAGCGGCTCGTGGTATGCGATCTCCTGCGCGACCAGCGGCGCACACACCGGCCCGGTCAGCGGCGGCCCGCTCACGTTCAGCGTCGATCCGGCCGCAGACTTCTCGGCCGGCGAGATATGCGCCGTGACGATCTCCCGGCTCGCCGTGGCCGACCAGGACACGAACGATCCGCCCGACAACATGGCCGCGGACTACAGCTGGAGCTTCACGACCGCGGCGGGGCCGCCGGTCACGATCCACGACATCCAGGGCGCGAGCCACTTCTCGCCCCTGAACAATCAGACCGTCACCGGCGTCGCCGGGATCGTGACGGCCCGCCGCACGAACGG
>JBGPZT010000238.1:0-2666 GCA_041493915.1 Candidatus Limnocylindria bacterium | reverse complement strand
CCCTCCCCCACCGGCTCGCTCCATATCGGGAGTGTCCGCACGACCCTCTACAACTACTTCTTCGCGCGCCAGAACGGCGGGAGACTGATCCTGAGGATCGAAGACACCGACCAGGACCGTCTGGTGCCCGGAGCGATCGACTCGATCTACGACGGGCTCGCGTGGCTGGGCGTGACATGGGACGAAGGCCCGCGCGAGGGCGGACCGCACGCCCCGTACATCCAGTCGGAGCGTCTACCTCTCTACCAGAAGCACGCTCAGGAGCTCGTCGACGGCGGCGCCGCCTACTTCTGCTTCTGCTCGAAGGAGCGGCTGGTGGCGCTGCGCGCGCAGCAGGCCGCGCGCAAGGAGATCACGCGCTACGACGGCTTTTGCCGGCGCATCGATCCAAAGGAGGCAGCGGAGCGCGCGAGAACGGAGCCGCACGTCGTGCGGCTGAAGGTGCCGGATGAGGGCGTCGTCGGGCTGGACGACCTCGTGTACGGACACATCGAGTGGCCGCTCAACACGATCGAGGATCAGGTCCTGCTGAAGTCCGATGGCTTCCCCACGTACCACCTCGCTGTCGTGATCGACGATCACGTCATGGGCATCACGCATGTCTTCCGCGGCGAGGACTGGCTGCCATCGACGCCGAAGCACCTCCTCATCTGGCGCGCGTTCGGCTGGGCGATCCCGCCGCACGCGCACGTGCCGAACGTCCTCGGACCGGACGGCAAGAAGCTCGCTAAGCGACACGGCGCCACGAAGGTGGAGGAGTTCAAAGCGCAGGGCTACCTGCGCGCGGCGATGGTGAACTACCTGGCGCTGATCGGCTGGGCGCCGGGCACCGAGGAGGAGATCTTCTCGATGGACGAGCTCATCCACCGCTGGCGCATGGACCAGGTGCAGCGCGCGGGCGGGAAATGGGACCGTGCGCGCCTCGACTGGTTCAACGGCGTGTACATCCGCAAGCTTTCGGACGACGAGCTGATGCGCGAGCTCGAGCCGTTCCTGCCCGCGGAGTGGGACGGCGCGCTGATGCGGAAGACGATCCCGCTCATCAAGGAGCGCATGCACACCCTCGTGGAAGGGCGCGACATGATGGCCTTCCTGTTCACCGACGACCTCGGGTACGACCGGTCCGTTCTCGTCGGGAAGTCACGGCAGCCCGAGGAGATCGAGCGGGCGCTGACGAAGTCGACTGTCGCGCTGCGGTACGCGCAGCCCTTCACCGCGCCGACGATCGAGCACGGTCTCCGTGGCATCGCGGACGAGATGGGCTGGAAGGTGAAGGAGTTCACCGAGCCGATCCGCGTCGCGGTCACCGGAAGCACCAAGGGTCCGCCACTATGGGAGTCGCTGGAGCTGCTGGGACGGGAGAAGACGCTCGCGCGCATCGAGCGCGCCGAGGCGCTCCTGAACGGGGGAGGTCCGAGCTAGATGGCCACGCTCGCGCGTCGCGTCGGTCTGGGTCTCGCGGCACGGGGTGACGTTAAGGACACGGTCGCGTGGGCCGAGCGCGCGCGCTCGGCGGGGCTCGAGTCGATCTGGTTCCACGATTCGTACTTCGAACGTGACGCCGTCACCTACGCGACCGCGGTCGCGGCGCAGGTCGAGGACATCAAGATCGGCCTGGGCGCCCTGAACCCGTTCACACGGCACCCCGTGCTCATCGCGATGACCATCAGCGCGCTCGACGAGATCGCGCCCGAGCGCATCCTCCTTGGACTGGGTTCGGCACTGCCGCTGCGGCTCGGCCAGATGGGCATCCCCTACACGCCCGATGACGCCGTCACGAAATCGAGCGAGGCGATCGACACCCTGCACACGCTGTGGAAAGGCGAACGCATGCCGCCCGGAAAGCCAGGGCTGCCGCCGCTGCAGCCGATGTTCCCGCCGGTGCACCGCGTGCCGATCTACGTCGCGGGCTACCGCTCCCCGGTGATGGTCCTCGCGGGACAGAAGGCGGACGGCTATCTCGCGCGACCCGCGGAGTCGATCCCCGGGCTGAAGAAGCTGCTGCGCGTCATGAGCAAGGCCGCGCGCGAAGCGGGCCGCGATCCCAACGACATCGACGTGGCGGGCTACCTGCTCGCGCTCGTCGGCGACACGCGTCTTGACGCGCTCAACCGCGCGAAGCGCGAGCCCTTCGTCATCTACATGATGAGCATCCTCTCGGACGTGACCCTGAAGCGCGCGGGCTTCGAGCCCGAGCTGCGCGACCGGATCGCGGCAGCGTGGCGCAAGGAGGACTACACGACCGCTGGCTCGCTCATCCCCGACGAGCTGCTCGACGCGTTCATCCTCTGCGGCACGCGCCGCGAGGTGGCCGACCGCGCGTGGGAATACCACGAGGCGGGCATGGACCTGCCGCTCCTCCAGCCCGTGGTGCAGGACGAGGACCAGGTCTCGGCGGTCCTCGACGCCGCCGTCGGGTACGGCACCGCCGAGGGGGGCACGGTCGCGGCACGCGCGGCGCTTGGTGCGCGCCAGAAGAGCGCGACGGCCAGCCTGCGCGACCGCCTTGGCGCGTATTGGGAGATCGCGCGACCGTTCTCGTTCACCGCGTCGACGACGCCGGTAGCGGTCGGCGGGGCCCTCGCCGCGGTCGAGGGACTCTTCAACTGGCCGCTCTTCCTCGTGTCGCTGTTCGCCAGCGTGCTCCTGCACATCGGCACGAACGT
>JBGPZT010000071.1:0-12756 GCA_041493915.1 Candidatus Limnocylindria bacterium | reverse complement strand
TGGGGGAGCACCGGCAGCAGCACCTCGAGCGATTCGCGCACCGCGCGCGGCGAACCCGGCAGATTCACGACGAGGGTCGCACCAATGGCGCCCGCGACGCCACGTGACAGCATGCCGTGTGCGGTCTTCTCGAGCGATCGCGCTCGCAGGGCTTCGGCGATCCCAGGCACCTCGCGGTCGATCACGCGCCGCGTCGCCTCGGGCGTCACGTCGTTGGGCGACAGACCCGTGCCGCCGCTGGTGAGCACGACATTGGCGCCGGCGCGCACGGCGCTCAGGATCGCCGTCGCGACGCCGCCGACGTCATCCGGTACGAGAGCGGTATGGACGATCTCGTGGCCGGCGGTGGTGAGCGCGTCGCGCATGGCCGGTCCGCTCTCGTCGGCTCGCTCGCCCGCGGCGCCTCTGGTGCTCACCGTGATGATCGCGGCGCGCACGGAGCTCACGGCGCGCGGTACTCCCCGCTACGCCCGCCGCTCTTCGCCACCAGGCGCACGTCGGTGAGTCGGGCACCGCGCTCGATCGCTTTCAGCATGTCGTACAGCGTGAGACCCGCGATCGCGACTGCCGTGAGGGCCTCCATCTCGACCCCGGTCTGCGCGGTCGTCGCGACCGTCGCCTCGATCGCGATGCCGGTCGCCTCGATCACGAGGTCGACGCTCGCATGCGTGATCGGCAGTGGATGGGCGAGGGGGATCAGCTCCGAAGTCTTCTTCGCCGCCATGATCCCGGCGAGGCGCGCGCTCGCGAGCACGTCGCCCTTCGGGGTACGTCCGTCGCGCACGAGCGCGAGCGTCTCGCTTGACAGAAGCAGCATGCCGCGCGCGGTCGCGCGTCGCTCGGTCACAGGCTTCGCGCCGACGTCGACCATCCGCGCCGCGCCACGCTCGTCGACGTGCGTGAGCGTCTTGTGTTTCGCACCGCGGCGGGCGCTCTTGCGCGCCGGCAGGTTAGTGGTCCTCCGGCCGATCGGTGAGCAGAACGTTGACCGTATCGCCTGGACCCGCGGCCGAGCTCGGTTCGGGTAGGTCGATGAGAGCGTTCGCCAGCGACATCGAGCGCAGGATCCCCGACCCCTGCGGGCCGGTCGAGCGGACGGTCCCGGCCGCGGCGTCATAGATCCCGCGCGCGAACACGCGCAGGCCGAGCGGCTTGTCGATACGGTCGAGCAAACGCGCCTGGACGCGCGGGCGCCGCAGCTTCGTCCGTCCCGCCATCTTCAAGAGCGCCGGCCGTACGAATAGCTCGAACGTGAGGAGCGCCGAGACCGGATTGCCCGGCAGGCCGAAGATCGGAACTGCGCCGCGTTTGGTGCGCAGCTCGCCGAACGCGAGCGGGCGTCCTGGACGGAGCGCGATCGACCAGAAGTCCATCTGTCCCATCGCATTCACGACCGGCTTCACGTGGTCGTGGTCGCCGACGGAGACGCCGCCGCTCGTCACGACGAGATCGCCGAACGCCGCGTTGCCCAGCGCGTGCCGCAGGTCGTCGGCGGTGTCGCGGGCGATGCCGAGCTCGAACGCCGCGCATCCGGTCGCGCGCACGGCGGCCGCGAGCGAGTAGCGGTTCGAGTCGCGGATCTGCCCGGGCCGCGGCTCGTCAGCGATGTCCACGAGCTCGTCGCCCGTCGAGAGCACGGCGACATTGGGCCGGCGGACGACGTTCACCTTCGTACGACCGATCGACGCAAGCACGCCGATCTCGGCGGGTCGCAGCACCGTTCCGTGCGCGAGCACGACCTGACCGCGCCGCAGGTCCTCGCCCGCCTGGCGGACCGCGACACCTTGCGGCGTGGCGGCGTTGATCGTCACGGCCTCGGCGCCGTTGTCGGTGTCCTCGACGCGCACGACGGTATCTGCACCGTCGGGCATCGGCGCGCCGGTCATGATGCGCATCGCCTCGCCGGCTCCGACCGCGCGCACGGGGACCGAGCCCGCAGCGACCGTCCCGACGACCCGAAGCCTCACACCGCTCTGTTTCACGTCGGCTCCACGCACCGCATAGCCGTCCATCGCCGAGTTGCGGAACGGCGGGACGTCGCGATCGGCGGTCGCGTCGTCCGCGAGGACCGCGCCGAGCGCGTCTAGGAGTGCGACCTCCGTCGGTTCGAGCGGCGCGATGCGCGCGAGGACGCGGTCGAGCGCTTCGTCAACGGTGAGCGTCGAGACCGCGGCGCGCGTGGCGCTGGGGCTGGTGGGCACGGCCACGAGTCTAGGAGCGCCGGGACGACGACCTAGGCGGGATAGACCGCCACTTCCGCCGCCTTGAGGCTGACCCACACCTCGCCGCCCTCGGCGAGATGGAGCTCGTGAACCGCGGCCGGGGTCACCTCGGCGACCAGCTGCGGCGCGCCGCCCACCGTTACGCGCACGCGGTCACCCTGCTCATCGACAGCCGTGATCCGGCCTGACCAGACGTTCCGCGGCGTGCCCTCCGGCTGGGATCGATGGAGCGCGACGTTGCGCGGGTACACGACGGCGAAGACGTCGCCGTCCGCTCCGTCCATCGCGGTCAGCATCCCGCCACCCTCGATCGCGATCTGGCCACCGCTGGCGTGCCCGCGCATCAGGTTCACGCCGACGAGGTCCGCGACGTAGCGCGACCGCGGTCGCTGCGTTACCTCGGCGGCGGTGCCGGACTGGACCACGCTTCCGCCCTCGAGGATCAAGAGGCGATCGGCCAGCGCGATCGCCTCAAGAGGATCGTGCGTCACGAGCAGGCGCACGCCCGCGAACTGCGCGAGGGCTCGCTTCAGGTCGCGACGCACGCTGACCCGCGCCGACGCGTCGAGCGCGGCCAGCGGCTCGTCCATCAGTAGGAGCCGTGGATCCGGTGCGAGCGCGCGCGCCAGCGCGACGCGCTGCGCCTGACCGCCGGAGAGGGCGCCGGGCTTCGCGTCGGCGTACGCAGCGAGCTCCATCCGCTCGAGCCAGCTGAGCGCGACGGCGCGCGCCGTGCGGCCGCGACCGCGCGCGCGCAGCCCGAACGCGATGTTGTCGATCACCGTGAGGTGCGGGAACAACAGGTAGCTCTGGAAAACGACGCCGATCGGCCGGCGCTCCGTCGGAACGTACGTGCCCGTGGCGGTGTCCTCGAGCACGACGCCGTCGAGCACGACCGAGCCTTTCTCGATCGGCAGCAGGCCCGCGATCGCGCGCAGGAGCGTGGTCTTCCCGGCGCCGTTCGGACCAAGTACCGCGACCACCTCGCCCGGTGCCGCCTGGAGCGCGACCGCGAGGTCGAGCGTGCCGAGCCGGAGCTGGATGTCGACGCTAAGCATCAGTCGAGCCGTAGATAGCGGTCACGGAGCGCGACGAGGACCCCGAGCGACACGAGGACAAGCACCAGGCTCAAGGCGATCGCGACCTCTGGTCTTGTCTCCATGCCGATATAGACGGCGAGTGGGAGAGTCTGCGTTACGCCTGGGAGGTTCCCCGCGAACGTGATCGTCGCGCCGAACTCGCCGAGCGCCCGAGCCCAGCAGAGGACGGCGCCGGCGAACAGCGACGGAGCGACAAGCGGCAGCGTGACCTGGCGGAAGATCCGCCATTGGCTCGCGCCGAGCGTGCGCGCGGCTTCTTCGTAGCGGCGATCGACCGAGCGGATCCCCGCCTCGACCGTGAGCACGAGGAAAGGCATCGACACGAACGTGGCTGCCATCACCGTCGCCGCGGTCGTGAATGGGATCCGCAACCCGAAGCCGGCGTCGAGCCATTCGCCGACGAGTCCGCGGCGGCCGAACGCCACGAGCAGAGCGACACCGCCAACGACCGGCGGCAGGACCATCGGGAGGGTCGTGAGCGCGCGGACGACGTTGCGCCCCGGGAACGCGACGCGGGCGTACATCCAGGCGAGCGGAACGCCCAGCAGCAGACCGAGGACCGTCGCCGCGATCGATACGACGAGCGAAAGGCGGAGCGCGCTGAGCGCTTCGGGCGTGACCAGATCACTCAACGCGCTCTGCCATGACACGCGATAGACGAGCCCAGCCAGGGGCAGCGCGAAGAACGCGACACCGATCGCGGCAAGTGCCGCGATCACAAGTGGTGGGCGCGCCGCTCTCATGGTTTCGAGAAGCCGAACTCTGCGAGCAGTCTTTGGCCTTCGGCCGAAAGGAGGTAGTCGACGTACGCCTTCGCGAGGCGCGGATTCTTCGAGTCCCTCACGATGGCGATCGGGTACCGGGCGATGACCTGATGCTGCTCGGGAATGTCGACGCCGGTCACATGAGCCGCCGCCGACATCACGTCGGTAACGTAGACGATGCCCGCGTCGGCTTCGCCGAGCGCGACCTTATTGAGCACCGCCCGGACGTCGACCTCCTGGCTTGCCGGCTTGATGGTGACGCCGGCCTTCTGAAGCGCTTCCAGGGCGTACTTTCCCGCGGGCACCGGCGGCGCCGCGAGAACCACGATCAGCCCCGGCTTCGCGAGATCGGCGAAGCCTGCGATCTGTTTCGGGTTGCCGGCCGCGACCGCGATCTCGAGGCGATTGCCGACGAAGAACGCTGGTGCGCTGTCGTTGAGTTTCGCATCGACGATCTTCTGCATGTTCGTGTCGTCCGCCGACGCGAACACGTCGGCTGGCGCGCCATTGATGATCTGCGTCGCGAGCGTTGACGATGAGCCGAAGTTGAATCTGTAGTCGGTGCCCGGGTACTTGAGCTTGAGCTGGTCGCCCGCCTTCTTGAAGGCATCCGTGAGAGACGATCCTGCGAAGACCGTGACGGCCCCGGCGAGCGGCTCCGGCGTCGGAGCCCCGGTCGGCGCGAGCGAAGATGTCGCGGGCTGGCTCGCGCCGCCACAAGCGGCCGCGACGACGACGAGCGCGACGGCGAACAGGCGACGTATGTGAACTCTCCTCGAGCCTTTTGTCTTAGTCCGCGGTCGCTGCACCGCGGGCGATCTCGACGACGACATTCGTGGCCTTCACGACGCAGACGACTGACATCCCCGGACGGAACGCGAGCTCCTCGGCGGCTTCAGCGGTCATCAGGCTGACGAGGCGGAACTGGCCCGCTTGCACTTCGACCACGGCGGCGACGCGATCACGTTCAACCTTTGTCACGATCCCCGGAAGGCGGTTGCGCGCGGACTGCGCCACGATCGGGCGCTCGCGTTTGCTCTGCCGGCGCTCCGCCTGCAGGCGACGGACCTCCGACATGGGAATGAGCCGCTGGTGGCCCTTCGACCGACTGACCCGCAACCGCCCGGAGGACTCCCAGCGGCGGAGGGTGTCGACGGACACCCCGAGGACCTCCGCCGCCTCCCCGACGCGGATCGCCTCCTGCCTAGGTTTCACGGGAGCTCCAGCCACAGTTGTCTATGTATATCACGCGGATGCGTATCTATGAGGTGATCGGGATCCGGGGCGAGACAGACGCCCGCTTCGGCCTACCCTGCGTAGATGCTGCGTCTCGCGTCGTCCTCGCCACGACGCATCCAGCTCCTGCGGCTCCTGCGGCTCCCGTTCGAGTCGACCGCGCCGGATGTCGAGGAAGAGCGCTTCGACTCGCCGGCGGAGGCGAAGGCCGATGCGGTCGCGCGGACGGGCGACGTGACGCTCGCCGCTGACACCGAGCTCGATCTCGACGGCGAGCGCGTTGGAAAGCCGACGGACGAGTCGCACGCGATCGCGATGCTCGCCACGCTGTCCGGCCGCGAGCACGAGGTGCGCACCGAGGTCGTCGTCGTCGCCGCGAGCGGCGCGCGCAGGCAGTTCGCGGTGCGGTCGCGCGTCACGGTGCGCGGCCTCTCCCTGCGCCAGATCGAGCGTTACGTCGCCACCGGCGAGCCGTTCGACAAGGCCGGCGCGTATGCGATCCAGGGTGAGGGACGGCGGATCGTCGAGTCGTACGACGGATGCCTCGCGAACATCACCGGACTCCCGCTGTGCCACGTCTACTTCGCCCTCCGTCGCGTGGGCGTCGTACCGCGTGAGCGGCCCGAGGTCGTGTGCCAGGCGCACTTTGCCTTCGCGTGTCCGGTGTGGCGCGCGGCGCAGCGCCAGGGCCGCGCGCTGCGCGACGGCGCCGACTACCGCTCATGGTCGGAGGACGTCTCCGGCGGCTAGAGTGACATCGTGGTAAGTGCCCGTATCAACGTGCTTATCGTCGACGACCATCTCGCCGTCGCCGAGAGTCTGCAGGCCCTCCTCTCGCGAGAGGCCGATCTGGAGGTCGGCGAGGTCGCAACGAACGGCAAGGACGCGCTGCGCATCGCGGCCGAGACAACGCCGCAGGTCGTGCTGATGGATCAGAACCTTTCGGGCGAGTCAGGCGTCACTGTGGCAGCGGCGATCCTCGCGGCCCACCCCCGCACGGCGATCGTCATGCTCAGCGGCGCGATGAGCCAGGACGAGCTCATCGCCGCTGTCGAAGTGGGCGTGTCCGGCTACGTCTTGAAGACGACGCCCGCGGCGGAGATCGTGAGGGCGATCCGGCACGCCGCGGCCGGCGAGATCCTCCTGCCGCCGGATGAGCTCGCGACGCTCCTCCGCCTCGGCCGCGAGCGAACACGCCAGCGGACCGAGCACCAGCGCAACCTGCCGCAGCTGACGCGGCGCGAACACGAGGTCCTCGTGCTCATGAGCTCGGCAGCCGATGCCGAACGCATCGCAGGCGAGCTGAAGATCAGCGTGAACACCGCGCGCGGCTACATCCAGAACATCCTCGAGAAGCTCGGTGCGCATTCCCGGCTTGAGGCCGTCGTACGCGCGACCGAGCTCCGCCTGATCGGCCCCTAGGTACCACTACTGCTGCGGGGTGGGGCACCCTGCCGATAGCGGGCTGCGGGACCGTACGTTCAGCGCTACTTGCGAGGCAGTAAGGCCCATACCGTTGTCACGTGATCGAAAACAGACGGCACCCGATCATCTGGGCCGTGGTGCCCGCCTTCCAGGTGGCACATGCCCTCGTCTATCCGTTCGTGTTCGCGTTGCTCGGCCCGTTCGTCGGCGTCATCCCGACCGCTTCGATCATGCTCGCGGCTTGGCTCTGGGGGATGCGCGCCGCGGCGCTGGCCGCCGTCTTCACGGCGGTCGCCAACACGCTCCTGTATGTGGCGGTGGGGACCGAGTTCGACGTCGCGTTCCGCGCGTCTCTGCTTGCGGCGGCGTTCTTCCTCGCGGTCGGCCTCGTCATCGCGCGCTTGCGCGATGACGAGGAGCGCATCGCGCGGCTCACGACATTCGATCGCCTGACCCAGCTTCCTAACCGCGACAGGTTCGACGAGCAGCTTCAGCGCATGCTCGCGGCGGGGGTGCGCGCTCAGGTCACGCTGGTCCACGTGGTCGGCTTCCGCGACGTGAACGAGAGCCTCGGGCACGCCGTCGGCGACGAGATCATCAAGGTCATCGCTCGACGACTGGGGGCCACATTCACGCACGCTCTGGTGGCTCGCCTCGGGACCGATGACTTCGGGGTGCTGACGCAAGCCGCGGGAACCGACGCTGCTTTGGCCAGCCGCGCGCTCGATGCTTTCCGCGCGCCCTTCCTCATCGGCGGCGCCCTGGTCAACGTCGAGGGACGCGTGGGCATCGCGCGTTCACCCGAGCACGGAGAGACGAGCGCGGCGCTCGTGAGCGCGGCTGAGTCCGCGAAGCGATCGGCGCGCCGCCTAACGGCTGGTTGGGCTGTCGCGTCCGAGACGCACTCGCGTGACGGCGCAGCGCGGCTGCGGACGCTCGGTGAGCTCCGGCAAGCGCTCGACCGCAACGAACTGCGTCTCCATTACCAGCCGCTGGTCGACGTGACGAGTGGCACCGTGGTCGGGTTCGAGGCGCTGATGCGCTGGCAGCGCGACGGCGGGCTGGTCCCGCCCGCGGACTTCATCCCGCTCGCGGAGCAGACGGGATTGATCGTGCCGCTCACGGACTGGCTCGTTGGTGAGGCGATGCGCCAGAGCGCGGAGTGGGCCCGCGTCGGGCACCCGGTCCGCATCAGCATCAACGTCGGCGCCAGGGCGATCGGTGCCTCGTCGCACCTCGAGACCGTGATCGCGCAGGCCGCGGCGGAGCACCGGGTGTCCGCCTCGCAGCTCACGGTCGAGGTCACCGAGACCGACGTCATGACCGATCCGGTCCAGGTGTCGCGGACGCTCTCCGGGCTCAAGAAGCTGGGCGTCCGCGTGGCCGTCGATGACTTCGGAACGGGTTACTCATCCCTCAGCTATCTCAACGCGCTGCCGCTCGACGAGGTCAAGATCGACCGGTCCTTCATCAGCCGTCTGCTGCATGAACCGCAGACCTCGCTGATCGTCCGCGCCGCCGTCGACCTCAGTCACGCGCTCGGCCTCGACGCGGTCGCCGAGGGCGTCGAGGACCAGGCGACGCTGGAGCGTCTGACGGTCCTGGGATGCGACCGCGCCCAGGGCTACTTCTTCGCCAGGCCGATGCCGGCTGACGCGGTGCTTCCATGGCTACAGCGATATGTTCCGGTGCCGTCCGCGGCCCCCGCGCCGCCGGCCGCGCCCCTACCGACGACGTCGGTCCGTCACAGCAACGTGTCCACGGTCCTCGTGGTCGACGACGAGCAGAGTCTTCGTGTCTCCACGAACCGCATCCTCTCCAGCCAGGGGTTCAACGTCCTGAACGCCGCGACCGGTAGCGACGCGCTGCGGATCTGCGCCGAGCGACCCGGGGCCATCGACCTCGTGGTGGCGGACATCTTTCTCACGGACTGGCGCGGACATGAGCTCGCGGGCCGTCTTCGCAAGCTGCAACCCGACGTCAAGTTCCTCTTCGTCTCAGGCGATCCGCAGGCGAGCGACCTCGTGAAGGACGCGCCGTTCCTCGCCAAGCCGTTCTCGAAGCAACAGCTCATCGATCGTGTTGACTCGGTGCTTGCCACATGAGCCGCATCCTCATCATCGACGACGATCCCCAGCTGGGCCGCTCGCTCGCGCGGGTGCTCGAGCACGCCGGTCATACCTGCGACCTCGCGCCAGATCCCGTCCACGCCATCGACGCGGCTGGCCGCTTCCGGCCCGACGCGATCCTGATCGAGCTTCAGCCCGAATACGCTCCGGCGCTACGGCAGCTCCGCGATGCGGTCGGCGCGATCCCCTTTGTCTTCATGTCCGGTCATCACGGTGAGTTCGCGCGACTCGGCGATCTCGTTGGCGCGTCAGACGACTGGCTGGCGAAACCCGCTGCCCCGCAGGAGCTCATCGTCCGGCTTCGCACAGCGCTGCGGCGAGCGCACGCGAACTAGGCCGCCGGCCTTCGCTCCGCGTCGTCGCGCGCGAGCGCGTCCTGCGCGATGCGCAGCACCGCACCGCTGGTCACGAGGTCCGAGCTCCAGGTCGCATGACCCACACGAACCTGCCAGCGTGCGCCGGTGAACGCGCGCACGCTGACCGTCATCGTCCGTAGCAGCTCATCGAGTCGTGCTCGGAGCAGGGTCGCCATGCGCACGCCACGCCCTTCGTCCCCGAGGATGGGCGCGACGAGCGCGACACCGCTGTCGCCGTAGCGGAAGGCGCTCGTGTCTCCACCGAATAGGGTCGACGCGCCGCCCAGTGTCGCGCGGATGCACCGATGCACGATCGCACGCCGCGTCGCCTCCGACGATGTGTCCACATCGGCGACGCCCAGGGCGAGTGTGAAGGCGCGCCCGCCGTCGCGCGCGCTCGCCACGCACTCCCGCAGGGCGGTGACGAGCACGCGATCCAGGTACGACTCGGCGACGGCCGCGGTGCGATACGCGACCGCCGGCGCGTCCGCGAGGACCGGCGCGGGTCGTGGGCCGGGCTCGGGCTCGGCGATGAGACGGAGGACGGTGGGGATGACCGCGCGCCAGCGTTCCCGCTCGGAGAGGCGCTCCGCGGCGCCGAGAGGCGTGAGAGCGACCGCCGCCTCCGGCGCGGGAACCAGGTGGCCGCCCTCCAGGAGGGATTGGAGCGCGCGGCCGAACGCCCCGCTCGCGAGCGGGAGGCGTTCTGCGGAGATCGCGGCGAGCAGCGTCGCCGGCCGCGCGGTCGTCGACGCGAGCGCCTCGAGGAGATACAGGCGGTAGAAGGAGGTCGCGAGGCCGGTCGCGGACGGGCGGACCATGGGTACCTCCGCATGAGGACTCGTCTAGTGGTACGGACCGCCCTTGCTAGGACTCTTGCGCGAGCGCTCCCTCGACCGCAGCGAGCAGCGAGCCGCGTGTGAATGGTTTGTGGATGACGGCCCCATCGGTCCGCAGCACCGCGGTGTCGATCTCGCCGCTGTAGCCGGTCATGTAGACGACGCGCAGGTGCGGCCGCGCTTTGCGCAGCTCCCGCGCCAGCTCGTCGCCCGACATGTCGGGCATCACGATGTCAGTGAGCAACAGATCGACAGGACCGGCCCACAACCTGGCGAGCTCCGCCGCACTCGTGGGGCCGGCTGCCTGCAGCACGCTGTAGCCACGATCGGACAGGATGCGGATGACCGCTGCGCGCACCGCGGCTTCATCCTCGACGACGAGCACCATCGCCTTGCTCGGCGCCGCGTCGGCAATCGACGACACGCGGACCGTCGCGGGCTCCGGCTCCACTCCGATCCGCGCCGGCAGATCGACACGCACCGTCGTCCCGCGTCCGACGACGGACTGGATCGAGATCGCGCCCTGCGCCTGGTGGACGATCCCATACGCCGTCGCGAGACCGAGTCCGGTGCCCTTTCCCTTCGCCTTGGTCGTGAAGAATGGCTCGAAGGCGCGTGCGATCACGTCCTTCGACATGCCATAACCGGTATCGGTGACCTCGAGCCGAACACAGGGACCTGTCATCACGCCCGGCCCGGTGGGGGCTTGATCGTCGCATTCGATGTTCGCCGTCTCCAGAACCACGGTCCCTCCGTCCGGCATGGCATCAGAAGCGTTAACGATGAGATTGAGGAGGAGCTGCTCGAGCTGCCCGAGGTCGATCCGTGTCGTCCAGAGATCGGGCGCGAGACGCAGGTCGATCGACACGCTCTTCGGGATCGTCCTTCGCAGCATCGTCCGGAGCTCGCCGAGGACCGTATTGAGCTGCACGTCCTGCGGATCGACGGCGCCTCGGTGCGCGAACGTGAGCAGCTGCCGGGTGAACGTGGCGCCGCGCTCCGCCGCCAGACGGATCTGGACGACATCGTCGCGCACCTCGCTACCCGCGGGCAGGCTGTCCTCTACGAACTGCGAATAGTTCATGACCACCGCGAGGATGTTGTTGAAGTCGTGCGCGATCCCGCCCGCAAGCCGGCCGATGCCCTCGAGACGCTCCGACTGTCGCAGCCGCTCCTCGAGCGCAAGCCGTTCCAGCTCCGATGAACGCCGCGTGCTGAGGTCGCGGATGAACGCCGTGAAGACGTGACCCGACGGTGTCTCCGCCGGTGTGATCGCCAGCTCGACGGGTATCTCGCGCCCATCGCGCGTGCACGCCTCCAGCTCGATGCGCCTTCCCAGGAGCGGGCCAACGCCCGTGCGTCGGTAGGCCTCCAGTCCCGCGGTATGCCGCGCCCGATAGCGCTCGGGGACGATGAGCGAGACAAGGGGCTGACCCTCCGCTTCGGCACTCGTCCAGCCGAACGTCGTCTCCGCCTGGCGACTCCATTCGACGATCTTGCCCGCCTCGTCCATGCCGACGACCGCGTCGATCGAGGCGTCGAGCATCGCGCGCGCGCCCGCTTCGGCATGCCGGCGATCGGCGAGCTGCGTCATGACCGTGATGATCAGTTCGTTGAAGTCCTGAGCAAGCTGTGCGATCTCGGAGGGACCGGTCACGCTGGCGGGCTGCGCCGAAGCCGGATCGGTCACAGCGTTGACCGACCGGCTAAGCGCGCGTACCGGTCCGACGATCCGTCGATGGGCGAAGAGGGTTCCGATGAGGAAAGCGACGGAGCCGACGGACATCGCGGCCACTTCCCGGAGGAACAGGCTGGTGGCGCTCGACGCGATGACGCTCTGCTCCGCACCCGCGTACACCCTCCAGCCGCGAGCGCCGGCCGTGGCTTCGCCGTAGACGCGAGGGACGTTGTCGAGATCCGGACGTGTCGACCCGCCGGTCGTCGCGAAGGCTGTGCCATCGATCGGCCTGCCGGACCAGCGCTCCGCATCCACCGAGCGCGCCAGGGCCGTCTTGCCATCCGCGGTCGTGACGAGGATCTCCAGCCCGCGCGGACCGGCGAATCGCGCCGCCAGCGTCGTCCCGAGCTCGGTGAGGTCGGCGAACCCCGCGACGACCCCGCGATCGCCGGCCGGCGCGGCGCTGACAGCGCTCGCCCGGCCCGTCCGCGCATCCAGCACCGGCGCGACGAGCACCGCACCGCGGAGCGCCTCTGGTAGCCAGAACGAGAGGTCGTACGCGACACCAGCAGGAGTGGGTCCCGCGCTGGAGCAGATGATGTTGCCGTTCGGCGCGATGACGTCGAGATGGGTCTGCTCGAACACACCCGTCGCGCCGAATGCAACGTTGCAGGCAAACCCCGATACGAATACGGACGCGGTCGCGGTATCCGCGGCCGTACGCGACACGGTCGTTTCGAGCTGCGTCAATGCTGCCGTGACCCTGGCGGCGGCGAGATCGGCGGCGAGCTGCGTCGCTTCACGCGCGGTCTGCTCAGCGTCCTGTTCGGCCTGGGCGCGGACGAAGAACGCACTTCCCGCCGCGGTCACCAGGAAGAGGAGGAGCAGCCCGACTAGGTAGAAGCTGAGCGGAATCCTGCGGCCACGTCCACTGAGGGCGTCACTGGCGGCTCCCACCACGGACCGCACCCCCTGAACCTAACGCGCCAGTCAAGCGGACCTTAGCC
>JBGPZT010000064.1:0-14273 GCA_041493915.1 Candidatus Limnocylindria bacterium | reverse complement strand
GGCACAGGTCGCGGGGCAGCTGGCGCTGCACGGCCTGGACGTTCCGTACCTGGTCGGCGCCGGAGGCTGGCTCGCCGCGACCGCGCTCGCCGCGGCCTTCGTGCTCGCCACGCGCATGGCGGCGCCGTCGCCCCACGACGCTCCGACCGGGACGTCGTGGGGCGCGATCGCGATCGGTCCGTTCCTGTTCCTGCAGCTCACGCTCCTGGCGAACATCGGATTCATCGAGGCGCTGGGCGGCTGGGAGCTCGCGACCGCCGGTCTCGTGATCGAGGCATCGCTCGTCGCCGCCGCGCTCGCGCTCGCGTGGATCCCGGGGCGGGTGCCGATGGCGCTCGTCGGTGCGGTGACGCTGCTCTGCGTGATAGCACTCCCATTCGGCGGCATCGCGACGCTCGCGGTCGTGCCCGCGCAGGCCGGCCTCACCGTCTTGCTCGCCGGTGCGCTCAGCTCGTCGGGAGGGCGGCGCACCTACCTCGCGACGTACGCCGGCGCTCTGCTGTTCTTCGTCTTCACCTTCGCGGCCTACGCGGACTACGCGAACCGGACCGCGGCGTACGTGTGGCCGGTCGCGATCGTGGCGGTCGCGCTGACGGCGCTGCGCGCTTCGCGGGCCGTGAGTGTCCACACCTTCGGCTCGCCGGCGCCGGTGGCGCCCGAGCGGCGCGCGTGGGCAGCGGTGGGCCTCGTGGGACTCGCGGGTGTGGCGCTGAGCTTCGTGCCCGCCGACTCGACCCAACGCGCGGTCGCGCCCGCGTCGGGGGACCTCGTCGTGTTCGACTACAACATCCACCAGGGCTTCGACCTCCACGGCCTCCCCGCGTTGCCGCGCGTCGCCGATGTGATCGCCTCGAACAATGCCGACGTCGTGACGCTCGAGGAAGTGAATCGCGTCTGGGACCTGTCGGGCGGCGTCGATAGCTACTCGTGGCTGCGTTGGCGGTTCGGCGCATACCAGAGCGTCTTCGGGCCGATGAACGGCGTGCATTTCGGAAATGCGATCTTCAGCCGGTATCCGATCACGGAATCGGGCACGGTGCACTTTCAGATCGCGGCGAGCGGCATTCCGCGCGGCTTCGTGTGGGCGCGGATCGCCGGTCCGCAGGGCGACGTGCTTGTGACGGGGACGCACCTGACTCCGTACGACCGCGGCGAAGAGGTGCGGGAGCGGGGCGACCAGGCGGCGGCGATCCTCGCCTTCTGGGACGCACGCGGCCGGCCGCGCGCGATCTTCGCCGGCGACTACAACGACGACCGGAAGGCGCCCGCTGTCACGACGATGGTCGCCGCCGGTCTCATCGATGCGCTCGACGGGCAGGGGCTCGGCGCCGCCATGACCTTCGCGTCATCCGGGAGCCCGTTCGATCCGCCGAGCGAGGAGCAGCTCGACTACATCTTCGTCACGAAGGATGTTGAGGTGCTGAGCGCGCAGATCCTTCAGGTCACGACGTCCGACCACCGTCCACTCGTCGCGCACGTTCGTTTCCGCTGACGGTTCGGGCCGCCTATCCGCGCGGCCTCAGCAATCCCTCGTTCGCCCCAGGCCCAGAACGCCGGCTCTACGTCGATTCGCGACTTCATAGGCGAGCCTCTAGTGAGGGTATTGAGCGGATCCAGAAGACATGTGCCCCGGTCAGAAGAGTTCGATTTCGGAGGACGGCTCTGAGGGCACCGGATATGTCGCTTCTGAGCTTCTACGGATCGTTCTCCGTGCTCACCCAGAGCTGATGAACCAGGCGCTCGAGTTCGTCATTGGCGCCGCGTTCATCCTCAACGAGGTGGCCATTCTTCTTGGCGATGAGAACGTCGGTCAGTGTTCCCATTCCTCCAAACAGCGACCGCACGCTCGCGCGCGTGTTGACGGAATCTTGGTCGCGTTGCGACTCAATATCTTGACGGACGGACGTGACCGCCGTCGCGTACTTGACGGCATGCTTACGCAGTAACTCCTCGACGGCCCGCAATGCGGCGACCACGTCCTTGCTCTGGCTCATACGTCACCTGCCAATCAGGACCTTAGTGTCGCGAATGAATACTTGCGTTGCCCAGGTCGCGCCGCCAGCAACTCGGCCGACGAAGATTTCAGCGCCTTTCGGGATTACGAATTCATGCAATGCCTGTGCAGGCGCTGGTAAGTGGAGAGCTGACATCGCGTTGTCGAGTGGACCAATACGTCGAACGGTAGAACTCGGCGTCCGCAACCGCCGGATGGACAGCGTGACCGAACTGCATCCGGGCTAGGGCCCGCTGATGACTGGCCCGCAGCGTGCGCGCCCGGCCGCAGAAGAGCCTGCGCGAGAGCCGGGTTGGACGCGAGGCGCGCGGCGGCCGCCGTCGTCAGTTCTTGGAGAGCGCGACCAACAATTGCCCATGTACCAAAGAAGCCCGCAACGCTCGTGGCGCATCCAACGGCTGCGGATCCGATCGTGTCGCCAAGGGTGTTCTTTCTTGCCGAGAGAGATGTGTCCGCGACTATTGCCGCCGGTCCGTGCCGAAGCGTTGCCTCGTATGCTCCTTGAACTCAATCATCTCGGCCCGCGAGACAGACTCGTACGACGCACCCAGACGCGCGCTACAGGCGAAACGGCCCGGCACATACGCGGCATAGACCTCGTCGCGCCCTCCGTCAGGGTCGAACAGGGCGGGCGGTACTTCGAACGAGCCTTCCAATGCACACCAAGCTACCGCGGCTTCGCCGTCGCTGAGGGCACTCAGAGTGCGCTCAAGCGTCGGGCACCAACGATCCGGCTGTGGCCACTCGCTCGGAAGGATCGTCCACATGATCACTACCCAGTTCTCGTCAGTGAGTGTGGATGAATCGAACCGAGTGCCGGGCGGCCAGACATCGGCGGGTAACGGTGGGCTCTGTCGCGTGGGATCTGCGAACAGGGCGTACGCGAGCACGCCCTTACGAATGTCCTGTCCGCCGGTCTCCGGCCACACGATGTCGAGTATCTCGTCGGTAATACCCTTGGCCACGGTTAGTTCACAAAGAGTCTCTGCGCCCGCAACGGACTCAGCCCTGTTGCGGCGTTAGGAAGAGTGGTCTGCCTGAGAGGCCAAGCGAGGCCCGGCCTAGGTGTCGTGAAGCTGGTGGATCCGACGCTGCGCCCAGCTAGGATCGACCCCCTCGATCACTACGCGCCTTGCGAAGCGCGGCAATCGCTTCGGGTCGCCGCTCGGACAGATCGTCAAAGAAGTGAGGTGCGCTCAGCTCCGGCGGAAGGAACTCGACTTCGTCGGAGCTGACGCTAAGGTCCCAGGTAGCAGGCACCCGCGCCTGAAGGACTTCGAATAGGTGCAGCGGAGTTATTGCGACGCGGTCCTCGGCAGGTGCGATGACGACGTAGCCTCCGGTACCGCGGGCCGGGGCCTCGAACGTGAATATCAGCCCCAATACATCGTACGTGGCGCCGAGGGTAACTTCGAACGTCTGGTTCGCCATGAAGTTGGGTCCAAAGGCCGAGACCTGTTCGTCGGAAAGGCGCGCTTGCACGCAGCGGACTTTCATCGCTACTTCCACCAGAAATTGCTCTTGAATTCCGTTCGAAGTCCCGTAGCGACATTCTCGTACCAATGGGTCTCCAGTTGCATCCCGTCGGACCCACTCCAGCGGCTGCTACTCATCTTCACCCAGTCTGCGGCCTTGCCACCGTAGGTCTGTATGAGGATTTGCACATCACGGATCTTGTCGCCGCGAGCGACCACGCGTCCCACTCCTGCCAGCGCGTCCGATAACTGCGACTCACTGGCGAGTTGCCTACCAAGCTTGACCGCATTCATCGCATTGTGGGCTGGCCCGGACACTAACGGCGCGCGCCTGCTTCATCGCAAGCGGAGACCCGTGTTCTTCGGCAGCGGCAGGCGCTTCACCTGTCATCCTCGTCGACGCCGATGGCTCCCGATTCCTAATCGACTGCGGCGCGACGTCGCTTGTCGGGGTCAAGCGAGCCGGCGTCGACCCGGGATCGCCGGAAACCTCATGAGCACAACGGCAGAACGCCGGATCGCCTGGAGGGCAAAGATAAAACCCACACCACGCCACTGGTAGTCAAGGTGGCAGACTCGCCGCAACTGCGAACTCGCGGCCGTAGGACGCTTTTTCACTCGAGCTCAGCGTGCGCCAAGTCGTAATTACACCAGCGTCCTCGCTGAGACCTACACTGAAGTCGTAAACGAACTCAAGTGGTCCAGACGCGTCGGACCATGCAAGAACCAGCAGTTCGTCGATGTTGCGAATGAGCGCATCGGCAAGAGCGAGTTTGGCTGGGGCTATCTGTCGAGCAACGAATTCGCTCCGTAGCCTGCGGGGGAGCGGCTCCGATGACTCGCGAAGCCATCGCGTGAGCACAGACGACTCTTCGATCATGAGCGGACCTTCAAGGAGTGCTGTCGCATACGCTACTTCGCTGCTGAATCGTTGTGCGTCCTGGCGCGAAGCTGGTGCGACTCGGCGCATCTTGGGGTTAACTGTGAGCAATCGATTCGACGGCGCAAGCACCAAGAACGTTTCATCGGCGTCTGCACGTCTCCAATCCAGCGCGAATGCGTCGTTCGGCTGAACGCCAGCGTCGCCCAAGGCTGTAATCGCGGCCGCAGACGTTCGCAAGTCATACGTAAGTGGTTTGACGCGGTCACGCGGTTGTCCGACCAGCAACGCCCACCCGTCAGGGATGCTGGTCTCTGACGCTGTCATGGAATCGGGGTCCATCGCGGCCCTCCACGACCTCCTCTCTCTGCCATTCGCAACACCGCTTGCAGGGGAAATGGACGACCTACTACTCCTTGAACAACCCAGTTGAAGCCATCCTCGGTCGTCGTTGTGACTGCGACCTGCAGAGTATTGCCGGCCTTGGTCTGCGAGAAGAACGAGATGTTGTTGTACGCGTTGTCCCACATCTTCGCACCCTTGCCGATCACTGAAGCGACCGTTCGGTCTGTAGCGATACCGTTGGTCGCCCTTCGCGCGGCGTTCTCAACGTGTGGGCGGAGGTACTTGAAGGTTGGGAGCGCGGGACGGATGACTCGGAACGCCGCAAGACCGACGCCCATCCCGATCAGCCCAGAGACGCAACCTGAGGCGAGCGACGCGAGCGTCCCGCGTATGCCGTTCTTACGACCGGCAAGCGAGTTGAGAACACCGTCGGAGAGTGCTGCAACGATTCCGCCGGTGGCACACGCCGCCACCCAGGGTGCGATCAATTCACCGGTTGGATCCGTGAGATTAGTTGGATTGCTTCGAACGTACGAATAGAGATTTGAATCTCCACCACCGAATCCAAGGGGGTCCTCACTCACAAACCGTGAGAAGAGCGGGTGGTAGTAGCGCGCGCGGTAGTAGTAGAGGCCGTCGTTGTCGTTCTCACGCCCGGTGTACTGGCTGGTGTTGTTCGAGGCACTGCCGGTGACGGTCGTCTCTCCGTACGGCGCGTAGGTGTAGCTGGTCTGCACCACGCCGGCGCTGTCCGCGAGCGCGAGGGTGCCGCCGAGCGCATCGGACAGGAACGCGCGCGGTGTCGCGCCCTCGGAGCGTTGGAAGACTTCGTCAACGCCGAGACCAGCGAGAATGTTCGCCGACGGACTTGCGCCGGTGAGCTCCTGGACAGTGTTTGACCCGTCGTAGAGATAGCTCGTGACCGTCGCGCCCAGCGTCTTCTTCTGGCGCCGGCCGAAGGCGTCGTGGGTGAAGGACGGCAGGGTCTGTCCAGTTTTCGTGACCGCGCTGAGCTGATCGCGGGCATTCCAGGTGTAGGTATTCGTGGCGTCGCCGAGCATGTTGCCGTTGAGGTCATAGGTGATGTTCTTGGTGCCCCACTTGGTGAGCTGGTTGTTGGCGTTGTATATCGTCGTGCTGACCGCTGCGGGCAGGTTGAGTCGCGCGTAGCTGCCGGAAGTCGTCGCGCGGCGGCCGCTCGCGTCGTGGGTGTACGCGAGATCGCCGATGGTCGCGCCCGACCTCTTGTACGTGAGCGCAGTCAGCTGCGATGCGTCGTCGTAGCCGTAGGCGACCTCGAGGTTGCCGGGCAGCGTGAGTGAGGTCCGCCGGTCGGCGTTGTCGTAGCCGAAGCCGACCACGGTCGCGCCTTGGGTGATCGTCTGCAGACGGTCGGCATTGTCGTAGCCGTAGACGACGGCGGCCTGCCCCGCGACCTGCAGCTGGGTGCGCCGTCCGGCGAGGTCGAACTGGTAGGTCACGACGCCCTGGCCGGTGGTCTCCGACCACATGCGGTCGAGCCCGTCGTACTCCCGCGTGATCGCGCCGGAGACGCTGTCGGTCGCGATGTGCAGCCGGTTCCCGGCGTCGTAGGTGTAGCTGATCGTGCTCTGGTAGCTGAAGTTCGGGGCGGTTCCGGTGCGACCGAAACCGGCGAACGACTGACGGTCGAGCGCGTCGTAGCGGAACTCGGTCACCTGACTCTTGCGATCAGTCATCACAAGCAAGTTGCCGTTCGGGTCATACGAGTTGTAGGTCTCGGTCTTGAGCAGCGCATCCTTGCGCGTGGCGAGCTGGTCGAGGTTGTTGTAGGTGTAGGTCGTCGTGTTGTTCTTGGCGTCCTTGACCGTTAGGCGATTGCCGTTCGCGTCGTAGGTGAACTGGGTCGCGCCGCCGATCGGGTCCGTCACCTTGGTCACACGATTGAGCGCGTCGTAGTCCGTGCGCGTTCGGCTGCCGAGCGCGTCCGTCACGGTGACGGGCCGGCCGAGCGCGTCCGAGAAGCGCTTTGTGATCCGACCCAGCGGATCCGTGATCGACACCAGATCTCCCGCGTCGTACGTGAATGTCGTCGTCTTCTGAAGAGCATTCGTCGCCGTCGCGAGCTGACCCGAAGTCGTGTAGCTGAACGTGGTGGCGTGCTGCAGGGCATCGGTTTCGGAGACGCGATTGACGGCAGCGTCGTACCCGAAGGTCGTGGCATGGTTCAGCGGGTCGGTCACGGATGCCAACTGGCCGTACACGGGCTCGTAGGTGAACGTCGTCGTGACGGCTTCCGCGGTGCCGTAGAGGCTCGTCGTCGTCCAGAGATCGCCGCTTGGGTAGTACGTGTTGCGCGTAACCCGCGAGAGCGGGTCAGCGACGGACAGGATCAGATTCGTGGCCAGATCGCGCTCGTAGCTCACGGTCTGCGCGATCGACTGGCCGAGCGCCGCGGTGTCAGTGACGCCGTACCCGGACGCGTTGAACGTCACGCGGCGCACGAAGCTGCGCGGATCCGTCACGTCTGTCTGGGTGACCTTGCCGCCGACGACCGTGTAGGCGAACTGGAAGGTCGTCGAATCCGCCTGGGTCTGCGTCTGCACCCGACCGTTGGCGTCGTACGCCACGGTGAGATACGTGATGCCTCCCGCATCTTTGATGGTGCGCAGCCGGTCCGAAGCGTCGTAGCCGTACTCGGTGACACCGCCGAACGCGTCGTGCACCTTCCATAGTCGACCTGTCGAGTCAGGAGCGGTGTAGTCGTACGTGACCCCGCGCCCAGTGTTGTCCTCGATGCGCGTGATTCGCTTCAGGCTGGCGTTCGCGTCGTAGGTGAACTGGATCCACCGCCCATTTGGCGAGCGGATGACCTGGATGTTGCCCTTCGGATCGGCCGCCGTGCGGATCAGCGAGGTGCGATTGCCGTAGCGATCAACGATGAAGGTGAGCGGACCGTTGTCGAGGAACACCAGCTTGGTGCCGTCCTTCAACGTGAGGTCCCAGCCGTTGCCGTTCCACACGATGTGTGACTTGTAGAACGCGCTCGGGCTGCCGGTGTGCTCGAAGATCGCGTCCGACCATCCTGTGCCCGGCGACGTGCGCACGTAGTGCACGCGCCCGCCGTCGGGCAGGATCAGGTCGACCTGCTGATAGTCAAAGGTTGGTGACGCGAGATAGACGAAGTACGGATGACTCCACCCGGGCCCCCAGCCGCGGTTGTTGCTGTCGTTCTGGCGATAGGTCCGGGTCAGGCTGATGGGGGTCACGTCCGGGAGGGCGAGGTCGGTGTGATCCATGACGAACAGCCCACTGCCAAGATCGACGGGATCGCCCCCCGTGAAGAAATCGGCCACGGCAGGCCACCACGCCGGCGGGGTGAAGGGCGTGCTGAACATCGCGCCGGTGAACTCATAGATGAAGGTGTCCGGGTCGGGCCGGACCTGGCGCTCGTTGTCCGTGACCGAGCCATGACCGTAGACGTGCCAGCCCTCGCCCTCGGGGTCGTAGCTCCAGAAGTTCACGCGCGTGCCCGCGGGCAGGTGCGTGTAGTTGGGGTACCAGATCTGTGCGCCGTCGGGTAGGACGTACGCGGAACCTGGCTGGGCGGTGAAGTAGATCGGGATCTCCTCGAACTTCGGCAGCGGGAACGGGGTGCGGTCCAGCGGGATCGCCGTCAAGCTGATCTGGGTCACGATCTTCCCGTCCATGTCCTTGACGACCGACCCGGCCGGAAGGTGCAGCTCGAGCCCCGGGATGCTGGGCGTCGTGATGATCGTCTCGCGCGTCGTGGGCGAGGCGAAGGTCACGGCGCTTGCATCGTCGATCCGCGGGAGCCAGATCGTGTACGCGAGCGCGTTGGTTCGGCCGTCAGCGATGTCGACGCCGATTTCGAAAATGCCGTAGCTCTTGTTGGGGTGTGCGGTGCCGCTGGTGCCGTTCACGATCATTTCGCTGTGGCCAACCGGCAGCGGTGCGAGCAAGAAGCGACCGTTCTTGTCCGTCGCCGTCGCAGCGTCCTCGACAGCGACGCGCACGCCTTCGAGAGGGCGCCCGTTGAGCGCGAGAATCTGGCCACTGAGAGCGGTCACGCCCGGCGCGGCGACGAGCGGCGCGTCGCGACGAATCACGGGGTCTGCGTTGTTCGTGCGCCACGCCTTGGCGCCCTTCGGATCCGGGGTCCAGCTGTCGTTCGCGTCCTCGGGATCGGCCGTGAGGGCATCCTGGCCGGGGACGTTGAGGCTGGCCGCGGGTCGAAGCGAGCCGAAGTCGCTGCGCGTGGTTCCAGAGGGCGGCGATACCGCCACGTCGGACCCGAGCTCGATAGGCAGCGCGGCAAAGCCTTGATCCGTGACCGTGAAGTCGCGGTTGCCCACACCGGTGAAATCGGGATTGATGTTCATCGTGTAGGTCCCGTTTTGGGTCAGGGTGATGATCTCGGTCGAGAGGTTGCCGCGGGCAAGGATCTGGTTGTACGCGAACGTGAGGTCCGGATTGCGGATGTCGAAGATCACATCCCAGCCGGTGTAGGCAGAGGTCACGGTGATCTTCTGCCCAGTGGTGGCCGGGAAGGTCAGCGTGGCGTTCTGGCCCGGTGTCGTGATCGGGACGGTGACTGCCGGACCGCCGATCGTGATCGAGCCCGCGGAGTCCGCCGGTATGTCGTACACGGTGAAGGTGCGGTCGCCCATACCCATGCCACTCGGGTCGATCTCGATGATGTACGTGCCGGTCTGCGTGAGCGAGACCGCGTCGGTCCAGAGCATTCCATTGGCCTGCGTCCATGGGAACGCATACGTCGTGGTATCGGGATTGCGGATGGCGAAGGCCGTGGCGGCCCACGCGGCGATCGGTGCGAAGACTGCGACGCGCTGCCCGCTCGTGCCGGCGAAAGTCAGTCGGGCGTTCTGGCCCGGTGCGGCGATGCTGACCACGCCGGCGGTACCGCTCCCTGACGTGGGCGTGATCGCCGCGCTGAAGTCGGCCGGTACGAGGTAGACCGTGAACGTCCGCGTGCCCGTACCGGTGGCGACCGGATCGAGGTCGATCGAATACGTGCCGGTCTGTGGGAGCGACACCACGTCAGACCAGACATCGCCATTGGACAGCACCGGCGCCATGGCGTATGTGCCGTCGGGGCTCCGCACCGAGGACACGACGGTCCAGGAGGCAGCTGTCGAGAAGAAGCTGATGCGCGCACCCGCACTGGCGGTGAAGGTGATGTGCGCGTTCTGACCCGGCGCGGTGATCGCGACGGGCACGGCCACCCCGCCCACCGTCGGCGTGATCGCGCTCGTGAAGTCCGCCGGCACGTCATAGACGTTGACCGTCCACGAGCCGGTGAGCGTTCCCTGGGGATCGATGAGCAGCGTGTGCATGCCGGTCTCCTGGACGGGAATGACATCCGTGAAGATCCCTCCGCCGCCGGAACTGATCGGGCCGTACACGTTGATCCCATCCGGAGCGATCACGGAGAAATCGACGAAGCCGCCTTGTGCTGGCGCGGCGTTGATCGAGATGCGCTGTCCCTGCGAGGCGGTGATCAGGACGAGCGCGATCTTTCCCGCCGCGCCGACCAGTGCCGTTCCGCTGGATCCGGGATTGATGTGGATCGTCTGCGCGATGTCGGCGAAGACGTACGGGGCGGGCGGCACGATGAATTCGCTGCTCGTGACCACCTTGCCATTGACGGTCCCGACGCTGATCGGTCCGGACGCGACCCCGGGCGGCACCTGAACCGTCAGGCTCGTCGCGGACGCGGCAGTCACCTTCGCCCAGGTCGCATTGAATCGGACGTTGTTGTTGAGCGGCAGGGCGTCGAAGTTCGTTCCGGTGATGGTCACCGGCGTCGGGTTCGTTCCGCTACCGGGACTGAAACCTGTGATCGTCGGAGCGAGACTCGCGACCGAGAAGGCCGCCGTGGTCGTCTTGGTCGTGCTTCCGACCTTCACCGAGATCGTGCCGGTCGTCGCGCCGGCGGGGACCGTCGTGACGATCTGGGTCGTCGTCGCGGAGATCACGGTCGCGGTAGTCGCGTTGAACTTCACGGTGTTCAGAGACGGCGTCGGGCTAAACGCTGTGCCGTAGATGGTCACCGTCGCGCCGACCGCGCCGGCGTGCGGGGCGAACTCGATGACCGACAGGACCGTCGCGGCCTGGCGCGTGATCGTCGTGATGTTGCCGACCGCGTCATAGGCATAGATGGCTGTGTCCGTTGGCGTCACCGAGGCAACGAGTCGACCGGCTTGGTCGTAGATGAAGCGGAAAGGATCACCCGTTGCGGCTGCTGCGGGCCCGGGAGGAGAGATCAGCAAGGACGTGATAACCAGGAGGGTCACAAGCCCTCGCGAGACCCAATCGCTGACAAAGCGCCGCTGACTGCCCAACCCCGGCCTCCCTCACACGCGAATACAGCGCGACGCAGCTTCTTAGCGGCCGTTAACTTGCTCTGTCATCCTGTCTGCTGTCAAGCAGTGATTCAGTGACATTTGCTAAGACTCCCATGGGACGGTTCGGTCGGCAGGGTGCGAGCTCAACGCTCGGCCTGGGCCGTTAGCGGCGCTTCGCCGCGAGCTCCTTGGTCCGCAGCAACCGCTCCGCCGCGGCGGCGAGCACGTCGTGCGTCTTGCAGAACGTGAAGCGGATGAGGTGCTTCCCGAGGGCGGGCTCCGAATAGAAGGAGGAGCCGGGCACGCCGGCGACGCCGACCTCCGACACGAGCCAGCGCGCGAACGCGGTGTCGTCGTCGAAGCCGAAGGGCGTGATGTCGCAGAGCACGTAGTACGCGCCTTCGGGCCGACGCGGCGCGAAACCGGCCGCCTCGAGCGCAGGCACCAGCAGGTCGCGCCGCTTGCGGTATTCGGTGGCGAGCGAATCGTAGTACGTGCGCCCGAGCGCGAGACCAGTGGCGACCGCCTCCTGCAGGGGCGCGGGCGCGCCGACGGTGACGAAGTCGTGCACCTTGCGGATCCCCGCGGTGAGCTCGGGCGGCGCGACGATCCAGCCCACGCGCCAGCCCGTGACCGAGAAGGTCTTGCTCGCGCCGGAGATCGTCACCGTGCGCTCGGCCATGCCGGGCAGCGTCGCCATCGGGATGTGCTCGCCCTCATAGCGGATGTGCTCGTAGATCTCGTCGGTGACAGCGACGACGTCGTGCTCGATGCACAGCGACGCGATGAACGTGAGCTCGTCGCGCGTGAACACGCGTCCGGTCGGGTTGTTCGGTGTGTTCACGATGATCGCCTTCGTCCTCGGACCGAACGCCTTGCGCAGCTCGTCGCGGTCGAACAGGTTCTCCGGCGGCCGTAGCGGGACGTACACCGGCCGCGCGCCGGCGATGTCAGCGTCCGGCCCGTAGTTCTCGTAGAACGGCTCGAGCACGATGACCTCGTCGCCCGGATCGACGAGTGCGAGGAGCGTCGAGATCATCGCCTCCGTCGCTCCACAGGTGACGGTCAGCATCGTCTCTGGGTCCACCGTCATGCCGTACAGCTCGGCGTAGGTACGCGACAGTGCATCGCGGAGCGACTTCGCGCCCCAGGTTATGGCGTACTGGTTGATATCCTCATCGATGGCACGCTTCGCGGCGTCCTTCAGCGCCTGCGGCGCGGCGAAGTTCGGGAAGCCCTGCGCGAGATTGATGCCGCCGTGGATCGCGTTGAGGCGCGTCATCTCGCGGATGACGGACTCGGTGAAGCCGGCCGTCCGCGCCGCAAGCTTCACGCGAGCGATACGCATCAGTACCCGGCCTCGAGGTCGACCTGATTGAGCAGCGGCTCGCCGGCCTTGAAGCGGCGGAGGTTCTCGACGAAGAGCGCGAGGGTGCGCTCCCGCACGTGCGGTGACGAATTCGAGGAATGCGGACTGATGATCACGTTCTCCAGAGTCCAGAGCGGATGATCCGCCGGCAGCGGCTCGGTGCTGAACGCATCGAGGCCCGCGCCGCCGAGCCGTCCGTGACGCAGCGCGTCGACAAGCGCGTCCTCGTCCAAGATCGCGCCGCGCGCGATGTTCACGATCCACGCTGTCTTCTTCATGCGCCCGATCACTTCGCGCGACACCGCGCCCTTGGTCGCGGGTGTGAGCGGCGCCGCGATGGCGAGGTAGTCGGCCTCCGCCGCGACGTCCTTCAGGAGCTCGGGCGGAACGATGCGTTCGACGCCCGGCATGAGCACAACGCGGCGGCGCACGCCGATGACCCGCATCCCCAGGGCCGAGCCGAGGCGGCCGATCTCGGCGCCGATGCTGCCCAGCCCATACACGACGAGCGTCGCGCCACGCAGCTCGTCCTGCTGATGTTCCTTCCACTGCTGCCGGGCCTGCTGATCGCGATACAGGTGCAGTCGCTTCGCGCCGGCGAGGATGAATGCCAGCGCGTGCTCGGCGATCTGGATGTCGTACGAGCCGCTGTTGTTCGTCAGCGTGATGCCTCGTTCGCGGAACTCGGTGACTCCAACAAGGTTCTCGACGCCGGCGCCAACGGAGTGGTACCAGCGCAGCTTCGGCGCCGCGTCGAGCAGCTTTCGAACGCGCGCGCCGTTATTCGTGCCGATCGCACACTCGGCGTCGGCGACCTCTGCGAGCTCCGACTCGTCCTTCGGCACCGCGACTTCATCATCAGGCAGCGCCTTCGGAAGTTCGGCGGCCATACCGCCGAACGCGGACCAGACCGCGATCTTCGTCACTGATAGACCGCCGGAGCGTCGCGCAAGAGCGAGTCTGCGAGTTCGTTCGTGCACTGCATGGGCCTCGCATACTACGCAGAGTTGTCCGCGCTTTCGGGGACGCTCCTCAACGCCCTCACCGTTCTCGTGGGCGGACTGCTCGGCACGGTCCTCGGCGACCGGCTCCCCGAGCGTCTCCGCGAGAACGTCGTGCGCGGCGTCGGGCTGTTCACGTTGGCCATGGGCGCGAAGTTCGCGATCGACACGTCGAACCTCCTCTACATGCTCGGCAGCATCCTGCTCGGCGGCGTCATCGGATCGCTCTGGGGCGTCGACCGGCGCCTGAGCGATCTCGGCGCGGCGCTGCAGCGTCGCTTCGCGGCGCGCGGCGGCGGCGGAACGGTGGCCGAGGCGTTCGTGACCGCATCGATCGTGTTCTGCGTCGGCCCGCTCACGTTCCTGGGCTCGATCCAGAACGGCCTCACCGGCGACGCCAGCCTGCTCGCGATCAAGAGCGTGCTCGACGGGTTCACCGCGATCGCGCTCGCGGCGACGCTCGGCTGGGGCGTGCTCCTGACGATCCCGCTCATCCTCCTGTATCAGGGCGGCCTGGCCGTGGGCGCGTCCGCCTTCTCGGGCCTGCTCTCCGAGCTGCAGCTCCGCGAGATGAGCGCGGTCGGCGGCTTGCTCATCATCGGTGTCGGCCTGAAACTGTTGAGCATCCGCGACGTGAAGGTCGCGGACTACCTGCCCGCGATCCTCGTCGCGCCGCTGCTCGTGGCGGCGGTCGTTCGCATCAAGGAGGCGCTCGCCCTATGAAGATCCTCGAGTTCCGCAGTGACACGTTCACGAAGCCGACGCCGGCGATGCGCCGCGCGATGGCCGAGGCCGAGGTCGGCGACGACCAGTACGGCGAG
>JBGPZT010000246.1:0-2405 GCA_041493915.1 Candidatus Limnocylindria bacterium | reverse complement strand
CAACACCGCGCGTAAGCAGATCGAGGCAGAGCAGAAGCAGCTCAGCCAGCGGCTGCGTGATCATCAGTTCTACACTCGCTCCCTGTTCGAATCCAACATCGACGCACTGATGACCACCGATCCATCCGGCATCGTCACCGACGTCAACAAACAGATGGAGGCGCTCACCGGTTGTACGCGCGATGAGTTGATCGGCGCGCCGTTCAAGAACTACTTCACCGATCCCGAGCGGGCCGAAGCGGCCATCAAGCTGGTGTTGGGCGAGAAGAAGGTCACGAACTACGAGCTCACCGCGCGCGCCAGGGACGGCAAGACAACGGTCGTGTCCTACAACGCGACCACCTTCTACGACCGAGACCGGAGACTGCAAGGCGTGTTCGCCGCGGCGCGCGACGTCACCGAGCGCAAACGCTTCGAGCGGGCGCTCCAGGAGACCAACGAGCGCGAGCAGACCCTGCGCGCGGCGGCCGAACACGCGACGCAGGCGAAGGACCGATTCTTCGCGGTCCTGTCACATGAGCTGCGCAGCCCCCTTCAATCGATGCTGGGCTGGGTCAGGCTGCTCCGGTCTGGGCGTCTCTCCACGGCCCGCACCGGGCGAGCGCTGGACGTGATCGAGCGCAACACCGTCCTCCAGGCTCGGCTGATCGAGGAGCTGCTCGATGTCTCGCGGATCACTGCCGGCGTGCTGCAGCTCGATCTCGCACCCATGCTGGTCGCGTCAGCGGTGCAGACGGTGATCGAGAACCTTCGTCCGGCGGCCGACGCGAAGCGGATCCGGCTTGTCGTGTCGATCGAGGATGGCGCCGGCCCGATCCAGGGCGACACCGCGCGTGTGCAGCAGATCGTCGGGAACCTCGTATCCAACGCGATGAAGTTCACTCCCAGCGGGGGCCGGATCGAGGTGCGGATCGCCCGCCGGGGCTCCGAGGTCGAGATCGAGGTGAGCGACACGGGCGCAGGGATCTCGTCCGAACAGCTGCCGCAGGTCTTCGCTCCGTTCGGCACCGAACCTCGTAAACGCAGCCACGGCGGCCTCGGGCTCGGGCTCGGCATCGCCCGACATCTGGCTGAGCTGCACGGCGGGGCTCTCAACGCCACGAGCGGAGGGCTGGGCCACGGGGCGACCTTCACTGTGACGCTGCCGCTGGCCGTTGAACGCCCGGCGGCGGATGAGGCTCCGGGTCCGGCTGCGGCGCCCGTTCCGACCGAGGGTCTCGCGGGACGGCACGTGCTCGTCGTGGAAGACGATGCCGACACGCGGGAGGTGATCACGGTGATGCTCGAGGACAGCGGCGGCGTGGTGACGGCCGCCGCCACCGTCGCGGCCGCGCTGAGCGCGCTCGAGCGCGTGAAGCCCGATGTCTTGTTGAGCGACCTCGCACTTCCCGAGCGCGACGGCTATGACTTCATTCGTAGCGTGCGGGCGCTGGACCCCGCACGCGGGGGATCGACCCCAGCGATCGCGCTGACGGCCTATGCCAGCACCGAGGACCGTGAGCGCGTGATGGCCGCCGGCTTCCAGCGGTGCCTGGCGAAGCCGATCGACCTCCCGGAGTTGGTGGCGGCGATCATGACACTCGCTGATCGGACCTAGTGTCAACGACGTCCGTCAGTTTTAGACTGCGGAGGGGGTGGGATTCGAACCCACGGAAGCCTTGCGACTTCAGCGGTTTTCAAGACCGCCGCATTCGACCGCTCTGCCACCCCTCCGAGTCAATAAACATAGGGCCTCGGGCGCGATTTGTGGCTCTGTCGGATCCACTTGCAAAGTCGCGGAAGTACGCCTCCACAAAGAAGTAGAGCGGCCCATCAGGCGGGTCGTCCTGACCCAACGCCGGCAAGGCATCCCCAAGCATCAAGCTGCCGCCCACCGCACCCTCGCGGACGGCGACCCACTAAAGTGAGAGGCGGGGCTCAGATCCGTAACGTCGGGGCCACGGCTCAGCGCCGCAGGCGCGCAGGAGGTCAGCAGACACCATGGCTCAGAGGAAACCTGCAAAAAAGGGCACGCAGAAGTCCGCCAAGAGCACCACAGCGATCGGCAAGACGTCCAAGGGATTCACGAACGAGGAACGAGCCGCGATGAAGGAGCGCGCGAGAGAGCTGAAGGCGGCCGCCGACAAGGCGGACGGGGAAAGCGCCGTGCTCGCGAAGATCGCCGAGATGCCGGATCCGGAGCGCGCCATGGGCAAGCGGCTCCACGCGATCATCAAAGCCAGCGCGCCAGCCCTCTCGCCGAGACTCTGGTACGGGATGCCCGCGTATGCCAAGGATGGCAAGGTCGTCTGCTTCTTCCAAAGCGCGCAGAAGTTCAGTACCAGGTACGCGACGCTCGGCTTCAGCGACGCGGCGAACCTCGACGAAGGCGCCCTGTGGCCGACCGCCTTCGCGCTGAAGGCGTT
>JBGPZT010000148.1:0-6627 GCA_041493915.1 Candidatus Limnocylindria bacterium | reverse complement strand
GCGTCACGCGCGTCCGCGCCGGCGAACTGCACGGTCGGCACCGAGCGCGCCATTTCGTCCACGGCGCCGACGACCATTGTCGGCGCGCCGACGAAGCGGCCGTCGCGCACGGTCGCGACCGCCGCGACGCCGACGCTCGGCCGCTCGAGGATCTGGAACTTCACATACGTGGCGCGCGCGTCCTGAGCGGGGAGCGGAATCTCGATCGCGACGATGATCTCGTCGGCGGCGATGGCGGTCTCGTACATGCCGGTGATGAGCTCGACGACCGGGAGCGATCGCGAGCCCGCGCTGCCCTCGAGGACCACGCGCGCGCCGAGGGCGATGAGGAGCGCGGGCGGATCCGCGTGCGGTTCCGCGAACGCCAGATTTCCGGCGAGCGTCCCGGCGGCTCGCACGCGGACGTTCGCGACGTTCGCCTCGAGCCGCGCGAGGGCGGGCAGCACGCGGGCGACGAACGCATGGCGTTCGATCGTCCAGTGCGTCGCGGTGGCGCCGATGCGCAGCGTGTCCTTCGTCGCGCTGATCTCGCCGAGGGAGGCGATCGGCTTCACGTCGATCAGATGCGGCCAGCGAGCGACGCCCAGCTTCATGGCGAGAAGGATCTCGGTGCCACCGGCGTAGATCGCGGCGTCCTCGCCGAAACGCTGGCGCAGCTCCACGGCCTCGGCGACCGAAGTGACCTTATGTACGTCGAATCGTCGCAGCAAGGGTCCCAGCGCGTGCGGTCATGACGAAGGCGACTGTACCGGCTGGACACTGGGCCCGCGCCCATCGAGCTCCTTGCTCGCGCTCGCGAAGAACTCCTCCAGGATGCGATCGCCCTTCTTGCGGATCGCTCCCGCTCCGAGCGTCGCGACGCGGCCGGTGACCTCGTACCGTCCAGTGACTGCGAGTGACGTCCCGGCGCCGTCAGGCTCGACCGCGAGCTCGATCGTAGCCGCGATCCGCGACGCGACTTGTCGATCCTCGCCGGCCGCCGTGACGTGCAGCCGGCGCTCGTCCGGCGACTCGACGGTCACGTCGAGATCGGCTCGGAGCGCGAACGGACCGATCCGGTCCTCGAGAAGCGTGGCGTAACGACGAGGCGGATCGACGTCTCGGACCTCGCGCACGATCGAGATCCACGACGCGACGCGGCGCACGTCGCGGACGGCCGACCATACGGCATCAGGCCGGGCGTCGACATGCACCGTCCTAGCGAATTCCTGGAACACGGTCGCATTATTCCATCGCGTCGGGCGCGGGTCGGTCGCGCACGCGAACGTCGGACACGACCCTGACATGTTTCGTCCCTACGGTCCGCCCAGGGTGGAGACGAGCACCGAGCGCGCGGCGGTCACCGTGAAGGTCGTGCTGCGGGGCGAGCTCCGGCGGCTCGCCGGACGCCGCGAAGCGGACCTGCTGCTACCCGCGCGGTCGACGGTCCGCACGCTCGCCCGCGAGCTCGCGGCCGTCTGCGAGCCGGCGTTCGCCGAGCGCGTGCTGACGAAGGACGGGGATCTGCAGTCCCAGGTCGCGGTCTTCCTGAACGGTGCGCAGCTCCCGGAGACCCGCGACGGCGCCACGTATCTCACGGACGGCCAGGTCGAGCTGATGCTCGTGCCGATGTTCGAGGGCGGCTAGAGAGTGGAGCGGCCGATGCCCACGTTCGTGCGAGGGAGAGACACCAAGCGGCAGACGGTGCCGCGCCCCGGCGTGACCCGCCACGAGCGTCCGGGCGCGGACTGGGTGCCCACGACCTGCCGCATGTGTCTCGTCGCGTGCCAGGTGCTCGTGCGCGTCGAGGACGGGCGCATCGCCAACGTCATCGGCAACCCCGACGCCCCGAGGAACCGCGGACGCATGTGCGCCAAGGGCAAGTCCGGGATCATGACCCACTACAACAGGAGCCGCGTGACGCATCCGCTCCGGCGGACGAACCCGGAGAAGGGCATCGGCATCGACCCGCGCTGGAAAGAGATCTCGTGGGACGAGGCGATCGGCACGATCAGCGCGAAGCTGCGGAAGGTCGCCAGCGAGGACCCGCGGAAGCTCTACCTGCAGACCTGGGCCGACGGCGACTTCGCCGGATGGATCGGCGCCATGGCCTCGGTCGTCGGCACGCCGTATCACCAGACCGGGATCTCGGGGACGTGCGGGAAGACGATCCACACCATCAACTACCTCACGGCCGGCGGATGGTGGGACGAGGTCGACTTCGCGCACTGCAACTACCTCATCGACGTCGGGACGCAACAGGGCGTCGCGACCCGCGAGGGGTTCAACCACAGCGTCCCCGACTGCGCCAGCGCCCGCGTCGACCGCGGCATGAAGCTCGTCGTCGTGGACCCGATCGGTAACAACGCAGCGGCGAAGGCCGATGAGTGGCTGCCGATCCGGCCAGGCACCGACGCCGCGTTCGGCCTCGGCATGCTCAACGTCCTGCTCAACGAGGCGCATCTCTATGACGCTCCGTACCTGCGGCGGCACACGAACGCCCCGTACCTGGTCGGCGCCGATGGGCGGTATGTCCGCGATGAGCCGACCGGGAAGCCGCTGGTGTTCGACGTGAGCAGCGGCGCGGCGAAGGTCCACGACGACCCGAGCCTCGCGACGCCGGCCCTCGAGGGCGAGCTCTCCGTCCGCGGCATCGCGGCGAAGCCGGCGTTCCAGCTCCTGAAGGAGCGCGCGGCCGAGTATCCACTCGAGCTGGTCGAGCAGATCACGACCATCCCCGCCGAGCGGATCCGGCGGATCGCCCGCGAGTTCGGCGAGGCCGCGCAGATCGGGAGCACGATCGTCATCGACGGGGTCGAGCTCCCGTATCGGCCCGTGGCCCTGAACTGGTGCCGCGGACCGCAGGGTCACAAACACGCGTGGCACCACACCTGGGCGCTGCAGCTGGTCAACATCGTCGTCGGATGCATCAACGTCCCGGGCGGCGTGCAGAGCCGGTCGACGGCGATCGAGTGGCCGGACGTGACATGGCCCGCGGTCGGTCCGGACGGGATGATGGTGCCGGGCGGTCACACCGGAAAGCACGCGACGGCCTTCCCCGGCCGGCCCGCCGCCAAACCGCGCCGCATGGACCTGTTCGAGCTGTACCCGGCCGCCGCGCACACGAGGACCCTGGTGCCCGAGGTCAGCCGGGACCCACAGAAGTACGGGATCGCCGATCGCACGGAGATGCTCATCCATACGGCCGGCAACCAGCTCACCGGTGGATGGGGCGACGTCAACGCCGTGGCCGACTGGTACAAGAGCATCGATCTCGTCGTCGGCTTCGCGATCGAGATCAACGAGACCCACGAGCTCGATGACATCGTGCTACCGATGACCACATACGTGGAGGAGAGCGCCTTCGAGTCTCAGGACGCGGTGTGCGGAGAGGGCGTGGCCTTCCATGCGATCCAGCAGCAGGTGATCGCGCCGCCGGAAGGCGTCCGCGAGCAGATCGACGTGATCGCGGAGGTCTACGAGCGCGCCGGCCTGCTCGACGACGTCAACCTCGCGCTGAACCTCATCCTCAAGCTCAAGCCGCCGCACCTGCTCGAGGCCGGCCGCCGCTACACCCATGAGGAAGTCCTCGACCGTCAGGCGCGAAGCACGTACGGGGAGACGCACG
Organism: Candidatus Limnocylindria bacterium; assembly: GCA_041493915.1. Lineage (GTDB taxonomy): Bacteria > Chloroflexota > Limnocylindria > P2-11E > P2-11E > CF-39. The sequence goes on along the minus strand of JBGPZT010000148.1, from coordinate 3,020 downwards.
GCTGGGACTGGTTCAAAGAGCATGGGCTGCTCGTGTGGGAGCGGAGCATGGAGACGCGGTACCCCGGCCGCTTCATCAGAGGCCGCATCCCGGTCTACATGGAGAACTTCGTCGACCGCGCGCAGGAGCTGGCGGTGGTCCTCGCGGACATGCGGATCGATTGGGATCTGTCCGACTACGATCCGCTGCCGAAGTGGATGCCCTGCCTGGCGTACGGATCGCTCGAGCGCGGCGACATCGACGCCATCGGGGTCCACTACAAGCTCCCCTACGTCTACGGGGGACAGGGCAACGCCAACCCCTGGATCGACGAGCTGTGCGAGAAGCTGCCGCAGTCATACGGCGTGCTGATCAACACGCGGCTGGCCGCGAGGCTCGGGATCGCGGATGACGACTGGGTCTGGCTCCACTCGCCCGTCCGGAGCGCGCGGGTGCGCGCCCGCGTGACCGAGTGCATCCACCCGCAGGTGATCGGGATCGCCGGGCACGCCGGACACTGGTCCGGCGGGAAGACCCGCACCAAAGGCAAAGGCGTGAACTTCAACTCCTTGCTGCCCTACGACCTGGAGCACATGGACACGCTCTCGACGGCGATCGACATGTGCGCACCACTCACCGTGCGCAAGGCCTGAGGGGGACGCCGATGACGCGGATGGGATTCGTGGTCGACCTCGAGCGGTGCGTGGGATGTCAGGCCTGCGTGATCGCGTGCAAGGCGGAGAACGGGACGCCGCCCGAGGTCCACTGGATGCGCGTCCTCGAGGAGGAGATCGGGACCTACCCCAATGCCCGGCGGACGTTCACACCCGTGCGCTGCAACCACTGCGCGAACGCCCCGTGTGTGGAGGCGTGTCCGACGGGGGCGATCGTGAAGCGCGCCGACGGCATCGTCTACATCGACAGCAGCGTGTGCGTCGGCACGATGGCCTGCCTCACCGCGTGCCCCTACTACGTGCCGATCCGGTTCGACGGCGGCGAGGGTTACTTCGGCGAGCTGACGCCATACGAGAAGACGAGGTACGCCGACTTCCGCGAAGGCACCGCGCAGAAGTGCCACTTCTGTTACCACCGCATCGACAACGGGCAGCCGCCCGCCTGCGTGGAAGCGTGCCCCGCGGACGCCCTGGGCTTCGGCGATCTCGACGACCCGGACAGCGACATCGTCCGCCAGCTCGACCAGCGGCGGCACTTCCGTCCACGGGAGGAGCTCGGCACCGACCCGTCCCTCTATTACCTCGTCGGTGACGGGGGCGGCCCGGTCGGCGGGATGCATCGGGGTGGGTCGGCATGAACGCGCACAACCTCGAACGGGCGTGGACCGGCTGGCGTCGGGAGCGGCGTAGCCACGGCAACGTCGGCCGGCGGTTCGATCTCAGCTTCCCGGTGCAGCAGCACTGGGGTGCACGCGTCGCCTTCTACCTGTACCTCGGCGGGACCGGCTCCGCCTTCGTGTTCCTCGAGGTCGTGCTCCGCTGGTCCGGGGCCCTCGGCGCGCGCACCGCCGCCGTCGGGATGTGGATCGGCCTCGCGCTCGCCGTCCTATCGGTCCTCGCCATCTTCGATCATCTCGGACCCGTCTCGCGGTGGCGCTTCTACCTCGCCTTCAGGCGACCGAAGACGAGCTGGATCAGCCGCGGCGTGACGTTGGTGACCGTGCTCCTCGCGCTCCGCCTTCTCCTCGCGCTGCCGACGGTCCCGGGGGCCGAGGGTCTGCCCTGGGGCGAGGGGTCTCTCGCGGGCAACGTCCTGCGCGGGATGGTGCTCGCGTTCGCCCTCGCGTTCATGCTCTATAGCGGTCTCGTGATCTCGTCCTGGAACGCCATCGCGTTCTGGAACACGCCGCTCGTGCCCGTCCTCTTCACCGGATCCTCGCTCCTCGCCGGCATGGCCGCTCTGCCCGCGATGGCCTGGGTCGTCGAGGGCCTCCCGGCGATGCAGGCCGTTGGGACGGCGGTGTGGCCGTATGTCCTCGCGCTCCTCGCCGGGAACCTCATCGTGCTCACCCTGTATGTCCAGGGCATGAGCACCGCGACGCTCCCTGCGCGAGCCTCGGTGCGGATGCTCCTCCGCGGTCCGGTCCGCTCGCGCTTCCTCGGAGGCGTCGTCGCCGTCGGCCTGCTCGCACCGCTCGCGATCGTCGGGCTCCAGACCGCAGGCTCGCTCGGAGACGGCGCGGTCGCAGCCGCCCTGCTCGTCGCGGCGGTCGCGGCCGTCGAGGCCGGCGGGTACTTCCTGCGCGACGCGGTGCTGCGCGCCGGCGTGTACGGCCCGCCCGTCTAGCGGGGCGGTCGATCGTGCGTATCGGGATCGGCCTGCCCACGCGGGCATCGGCCGCCTCCACCAGCCTGCTCCTCGAGTGGTCGACGCGTGCCGACCGCGGACCGTTCTCGAGCCTTGCGGTGTCGGACCGGGTGGTCTACGACGCGCAGGAGCCGCTCGTGATGCTTGCGGCCGCGGCCGGCGTGACGAAACGGATCCGGCTCCTCACGAGCATCGTCATCGCCCCCACGCGCGAGACGACGCTGCTCGCGCGGCAGGCCGCTTCGATCGACGCCCTTTCCGGCGGCAGGCTCACGCTCGGCGTCGGGATCGGCGTCCGTGAGGACGACTACCGCGCTACGGGCCAGTCGTTCCACCGTCGCGGCCGCCGCCTCGAGACGCAGCTGGCGACACTCCATCGCATCTGGGACGGACAGCCGCTCGCCGAGAACATCGGAGCGATCGGTCCGGCTCCGGCGCGCGCCGGTGGGCCCGAGGTCCTGATCGGCGGGTATGTCGACGCGGTGGCACGGCGCATCGCCGCATGGGGCGACGGATTCATGGCCCCCGGAGGGGGCGAGCCGGCGCGCATGCGCGAGCTGTGGCAGCTCATCCTCGAGGCCTGGGCGGCCGCAGGTCGGCCGGGAACGCCGCGCTGGGTGAGCGGGAGCTACTACGCGCTCGGGCCGAACGCGGAAGACGCGGCCACGGAGTACATCCGCGCCAACTACGGCTTCGACCCTCAGGTAGCGGAGCGTCGC
>JBGPZT010000124.1:0-8183 GCA_041493915.1 Candidatus Limnocylindria bacterium | reverse complement strand
CCGCCTCTAGCGGCGCACCCGGGGACGGCGCGGGCCACGCCATCGCCCCCATACATCGCCTTGCTCCGGGAAGAGCTTGCCTCGTTTCACCCGCTTGCGCGGATCGTCACTGTGGCGCTGGTCCTCGCCTCGCGGCGGACGGGTGTTACCCGCTTCCCTGCCCTGTGGAGTCCGGACTTTCCTCGACGGCTTTCGCCGCCGCGACCGTCTGGCCTGCTCGGACCACCATTCTAACGGCGGGGCGCGTCGCGCAGCAGCGAGTCCATCCGCTTCGCGGCGCGCACGAGCGCGTCGTCGTCCGGCCCGCCGCTGTCCGCGAGGTACCGGTCGATCACCGCGTCGGCGTCGCGGGCCCGGCCTCCATCACGCAGGTCGGCCGCAAGGCGAACGGCATCGAGCAGGCCGCAGCCCAGGTGCGCCGCCGACCAGCGCACCAGGACGACGCCACGGTCGACCCGTCGCGCACGAGCGCAGGTGAGGTCACCGTGGACCAGCACAACGGGCCAGGCGGCGAGCTGGCGCGCGGCATCCTCAGCATTCGCGTCGCCGCCTTCCTGTCGTACGACGTCGAGCGGCGTGCGGACCGGCACTCTGAGCGCGCGCAGGGCCGGACCGTCGGCGGCGACGGCGCGCTCGACCGCGATCTTCGCTCGCACGATGTCGGCGACGTCTCCGTCACATGCGCCCTGCGCGTCGCTCAAATCCTCAAGTAGGAGCCACGGGCCCAGCGAAGTGTGGGGCGGCGGGATCCCGCGCGAGTGCACGCGCAATACGTGCTCTGTCTTGCGCGCGAGAAATGGCAGAAGCTGCACCTCGACGAGGGTGCCTTTGGGGCTCCGCTCGAAGAGCGCGCTCGCGATGCGACCGTCGCGCGTGAAATGCAGACGCCTGCGCTCGATCCCTTCTTCAACGGGGAGCTCTTCGGCGCGCACGCCCTGGACGTCGCCGCCCACACTTCGAGCGACGAGCGAGCCAAGTGGATCTTCGCTGTCGTTCACCTGGCCTCGTCGATCGCGCGGTTCGCGAGGGCGTCAGCGACGGCGTTCTGGTCGCGCGGTATGTGGCGGATCTGCCGCTTGGGGAACTGCGCGAACAGCTCCCGCGCGCGGATGGCGAGCGGGATCAGCTTGGCGTCGCGCACCCGCCACTTCCCGTTCATCTGCTCGACCACGAGCTTCGAGTCCATGCGCACCTCGAGCTCTTCGACATCGTGACGGCGCGCTTCCTCGAGGCCGATGATCAGCGCGGTGTATTCGGCCACGTTGTTCGTGCCATGACCGAGATGGCGCATCGCTTCGGCGACGACGTGGCCCTCCTCGTTCACCAGCGCGGCGCCCGAACCCGCGGGCCCTGGGTTGCCGCGGCAGGCCCCGTCGGCGTACAGCACCGCCCGTTTCACGCCTGGAAGAACTCGGCCAAACGCGAGAGATCGACGTTGCCGCCGGAGACGATCGCGACGACGTTCTCGCCCGGCCGCGCCTTCGCCGCCCCGGACATCAGCGCACCGACCGCGGCTCCTCCAGCGGGCTCCGCGACGAGCCTGGCCCGCGACGCAAGGAAGCGCACGCCCTCGAGGATCACCTCGTCGGGGACGACGATCACGTCCTCGACATGGCGACGGATGATCTCGAGGTTGCGGACGCCGGCGATCGGCGCCGCGAGCCCGTCGGCAACGGTCTGAACGCGTTCCAGCGGGACCGGCGAGCCAGCGTCGAGAGCGCGCCGCACGGCGTTCGCGCCCTCCGGCTCGACACCGATCACGCGCGCGCCCGGTCGCTTTGCCGCCACGGCGACGGCGATCCCGGAGATGAGTCCGCCGCCACCGACGCCGACGACGAAAAGGTCGGCGTCGGGCAGGTCATCGAGGATCTCGAGCGCGCACGTCCCGTGGCCCGCGATCATCCCGTCGTCGTCGTACGGGTGAAGGAAATAAGAGCCCTGCCGCTCCTGTATCTCCTTCACAAGCGCGCGCAGGCCCAGCATGTCCGGCGCGAACACGATCTCCGCGCCGTAGCCCCGGGTGGCTTCGACCTTGGTCTTTGGCGCGGACTGCGGCATCGCGACGGTCACCTTCGCGCCAACGGCGCGGCCGGCGTAGGCGATCGCCTGCGCCGCGTTCCCGGCGCTCATGGTCACGATCCCGTTCGCGCGCTGCGCGGCGGTCAGGCCGAGGATCGCGTTCACGGCGCCCCGCGGCTTGAACGATCCGGTGCGCTGGAGGTTCTCGGCCTTGAGGAAGGCTCGTGCGCCAATGCGCTCGCCGAGCGAGCGGCTGGTGAGGAGCGGTGTTCGGGTGATGTGCGTGGCGATGACGGCGCGGGCGCGCTCGACGTCCGCGAGGGAGACGGTCAGGCTGTCGTTCTCGGCGCTCCATCTGGCGGCGGAACCCATAGGGGCGGCCCGTGTGGAGACGCCTCGAGCCGGTCGAGACGCTGCCTCTGCTCGCGCAGATCGTTCGCGACGCGCTCGGAGCGATCGGTTTCCAGCAAAATGGCCATGCTGACTCCAACGAGCGTTGTGGCGCACAAGATCAAAGGCACAAATCGCTTCACTGTCGTCACTCTTCCACTCATGCTCGCTCGCGGTCCAGCACGGAGATCCGATGAGCGGGCCTCGCCAAAGGCCCGGTTTCTTGTGGGCCCGCTTGGATTCGAACCAAGGACCAGCAGATTATGAGTCCGCCGCTCTAACCCCTGAGCTACGGGCCCTAGGAGCGCCGCCGTGCGAGCTTGCTCGCACAGGCGGCCGACGACGGGCCCAGTGCGCGTTGCGCCCAGATCCGCCGAGGCGATGGTATGGCGGCGGCGCAACGCGCAGGCCCCCCCGGTGTCCGCCACGTGACGGCACCTCCTCGAACCGATCCCCGCTGTCTGTACGTTGTCTTTGCAGAAGTCGGGCTATGCTAGGTCGGGCGCCGCGAGGGGAGTCACGTGCACCGCTTCCGCACGTGCGCGTCGTTCCGGGGACGGAAACGACGGGAGGAAGCGAGTGGGAACGATCATCGCGGTCGCGAACCAAAAAGGTGGCGTCGGTAAAACGACGTGCACGATCAACTTGGGCGGCGCGCTCGCGTCGCTCGGGCATCGCGTTCTGTGCCTCGATCTCGATCCACAGGCGAATCTCACCGTCGGGCTCGGCATCGACCTGAACACGGTCGACACGAACATCGCGAACGTCCTCATCGACCCGGATCTCACGCTCACGTCGATCATCCGACCGACGAAGACCAAGAATCTCGACGTCGCGCCCGCGACGCTGGAGCTCTCGTCCGCGGAGGTCGAGCTCTTCAATGCGATCGGTCGCGAGATGGCGCTGCGGGACAAGCTGAGTCAGGACATCGTGCAGCGCTATTCGTACATCCTCATCGACTGCCCGCCGACGCTCGGGCTGCTCACGCTTAACGCGCTCGTGGCGGCGAACGGCGTGATCATCCCGGTGCAGACGCAGTACTACGCGCTCAAGGGTGTCGCCGCGCTGCTCAAGATCATCAAGACCGTGCAGGGCCGGCTCAATCCCAAACTGAAGGTCCTCGGACTGCTGCCGACCTTCTACGACTCGCGGACGATCCTCGGACGCGACATGCTCGACTCGCTGCGCTCGCTCGGTGATCACCAGGTGTTCGACACGGTGATCCGGCAATCCGTGAAGATCGGCGAGGCGCCGACGGCGGGCGTTCCCATCAACGTCTATGAGCCGCGGTCGGACGCGGCGAAAAGCTTTGTCGACCTCGCGAAGGAGGTGATCGGTGCTCACAAGTAGTCCGTCTTCCCACAGGAAATCATTCCGCGACGCCGGGAGTCGGATCTTCCAGCAGGAGAGCGATGCGCAGCCCGGCATCATCAGCCTGCTCGCGGCGCGCACACCGACCGCGGTGCGCGAGCTGCCGCTCGAGAAAGTGGTCCCGAATCCCTCGCAGCCCCGCATGACGTGGCACGAGGAGACGCTCCAGGAGCTCGCCGCGTCCATCAAGGAGCACGGCGTGCTTCAGCCGATCCTCGTCCGGCCGTCAGGCGACCAGTACGAGATCATCGCCGGCGAACGGCGCTGGCGGTCATCGAAGATCGCGGGCAAGGAAACGATCCCGGCGATCGTCGAGCGATTCGACGACGCGACGGCCCTCGAGATCGCGCTCATCGAGAACCTGCAGCGCGAGGACCTCTCGCCGCTCGACGAGGCCGTGATCTACAAGAAGATGACCGACGAGCTCGGCTACTCGATCCGCCAGCTTGCGGGCAAGCTCGGCAAGGACAAGGGATACGTCGAGAACCGGCTTCGCCTCGCGAGCGCGCCGGACGATGTGCGCGAGATGGTCGCGAAGCGGTACGACACGCTGTCGGCGGCGTACGAGCTGATGAAGCTCGAGGACAAGCGCCGCCGCCGCTCGCTTGCGAAGCAGATCCTCGCCGGGCAGCTCACGCTCATCCGGCTGCACGACCGCGTCGAGCGCATCCTCAACCCGCAGCAGCGCGGGTCACGGCCGGAGCCGGCGATCCCGCCGCTCCGCGACGACGCGCTCATCACGGCGACGCGCAAGCTGAATGAGGCGCTCAGCGAGCTCTCGCGTGCCGTCGGTGAGGACGGGAAGCTGGCGATCCCCGACAGCGACCGTCAGAACCTGGCGAAGTTCCTCACGATCTCGCGCGCGCGCCTGGACAACCTGGTGGCGCGTCTGAAGAGCGGCCGGGCGTGAGCGACCAGCGGCTGACAGGACGGGGCAGCGTCGTGTCCTTCGTCCTGATGACGGGGCTGGTCACGGCGGCGGCCACGGGCCTCTTTGTGCTGCTGGACCCCAGGGCGCAGCAGTTCTGGGTCCAGCGGTGGGAAACGCTCGCCGGATTCGTCCGCGGGCTGTTCGGGGGCGGCTAGGACTCGACGCGAAGGCTGGCCTGGGCGATGACGCGCTCTCGCTGGTTGCGCGCGTCGCGCAGGATCGAGACGGCCGTCGTCACGAGGCCGACCGCGCCGAAGAGGAAGATCACGCTGTCGTTCGTCAGTAGATCAAGCACGTGCTACCTACAAGCAACGCGCGTGCCACCGTCCACGCGGTGGGCCGCTCGTTACGGACTGGTAACGGTTTGCGTCGGGAGGGTCACACCGCCTTCCGCGGCGGTCGCGGACGCTGCACGCGGACCTGCGAGACGCGCCGCCCATCGACGCCGGTGACCAGGAAGCGGTAGCCCTCGACCTCCACCGAGTCGCCGACCTTCGCCAGACGCCCGAGCCGGCCGAACACCATGCCGCCGACGGTGTCGTAGGGCTCGTCAGTGAGCTCGAGGTGCAGGCGCTCACGCAGCTCGGCCAGGCCGACCAGGCCGTCGACCACGTACGTGCCCGGGGCCTCCTCGCGGATCGGCGGCGACGCGTCCTTCTCGAACTCGTCGCCGACCTCCCCGACCAGCTCCTCCAGCACGTCTTCCAGCGTCACCAGGCCGCCCGTTCCGCCGTACTCGTCGATGACGATCGCCAGCTGGGCGTGCTGCCGCCGGAACTCGGCGAGGGCCTGGTCGAGGCGCAGGGTCTCGGGGATCGCTGGCACCCTCCGCATGATGTCGTGGGCCTTGGCCCGTGAGGTGCGGTCGACGCCGACGAGATCCTTCACGTGGACCACGCCGACGATATGGTCCAGGTCGTCGCGATACACGGGAAAGCGCGAGAGACGGTGTTGCCGCGCCATCACGACAAGCCCCGCGAGGTCTACGTCCTCGGGCACGGCGACGATCTCGGTGCGCGGGACCATGACCTGGCGCACGAGAGTGTCGGCGAAATCGAGCGCGTTCCCGACGATGACGCGCTCGCTCTCCTGGAGCACGCCCTGACGCGCCGACGCGGCTATGAGCATCTTGAGCTCCTCGTCGCTGTGGACGTTCAGGTCGGAGCGCGGCTTGATGCCGATCCAGCGCAGCAAGGCGTTCGCGCTGGTGTTGACGAACCAGATGAAGGGGAACATGAGGCGGTAGAACAGGTCCAGCGGATACGCACAGAGCAGAGCGAGTTGCACCGCTCGCTGGATCGCGAGGTACTTCGGCGCGAGCTCGCCCACGACGATGTGGACATAGGTGATGGCGCCGAACGCGAGGGTGAAGGCGACGACATGGAACACGGGCTCGGGTAGCCAGCCGAGCAGCGGCTCGACGAGCGCCGCGACCGCGGGCTCACCGATCCAGCCGATCGCGAGCGAGGCGAGCGTCACGCCGAGCTGCGCGGCGGAAATATAGGTGTCGAGCCGCGCCGAGATGTGCGCGCCGAGCTTGGCGCGCGCGCTTCCCGCCTTGGCCAGCTCCTCGAGCTGCGTCCCGCGAACGCGCACGAACGAGTACTCGGCCGCGACGAAGAAGCCGTTCGCGAGGACGAGAATGACGGCGACGACGGCGCCCCGAAGTGCCTCGGCCGCGTCCATGCCCGGTGGATTCTCGCACTGAATAGACTCGGAAGAATGCGCGTGCTGGTCCGGCTATTCGCGTCGTACCGCGAGGCCGCCGGCGTGGGCCGGATCGAACTCGAGCTGCCTCCAGGAGCGACCGTGAAGGACGCGATCTTCAAGATCCTGAAGGACCATCCCCTGATCGCCGAAGGCCGCCAGGTCGTGATCGCGCGCAATCACGAGTACGTCACGCCGGACGAGCCCCTCGCCGACGGCGATGAGGTGGCGCTGATCCCACCGGTCTCCGGCGGAGCGATGACCGCGGCGCCGATCGCGGTCTCAGCGTCGCCACTCTCGGTCGATGACGCGCTCGCCGCGGTGCGCGACTCCGGCTTCGGCGGCGTCGTCGTGTTCCTCGGAACGGTCCGCGACCGGAGCCGCGGCAAGGGCGTGACCCACCTCGAGTACGAGGCGTACGCCGAGATGGCGGAGACGAAGATGCGCGAGATCGCGCAGCGCCTCGAGACGAAGCACGCGCCGCTGCGCCTGGTGATGCACCACCGCGTCGGGGATCTCGCCATCGGCGAGATCGCGGTCATCGTCGCCGCGGGCGCGCCACATCGCGACGCCGCCTTCACGGCCGCGCGCGCCGCGATCGACGAGCTCAAGACGGTCGTGCCGATCTGGAAGAAGGAGCACTCCGACGATGGCGCGGTCTGGATCGAAGACCATGCCTGAGCCAACGAAGTGCTGGATGATCGTCACCAGCCCCGACAACTACCTACGCACGCGCAAGCTCCGCTTCACGCAGCAGGGCGTGAAGAGCCGCCACCGCCGCAAGGCCGAGCGCATGGCTCCGGGCGATCGCGTCTGCTGGTACCTCACCGGCATCCAGTCGTTCGCCGCGACGGCGACCATCACGTCGCCGTACTTCGAGGGAAGCGAGCCGATCTGGGTCAGCGGGAAAACTGGAGACACCTATCCCTGGCGCTTCAAGATCAAAAAGGATCACGCCGTCGATCCCGATCGCGCGATCGCTGCGGAGTCATTGCTCGCGAAGCTCGCGTTCGTGAAGCGCTGGCCGAAGCAGTACTGGCGCCTCGCGTTCCAGGGGAACGTCCACGAGCTCGGCGCGAAGGACTTCGACGTCATCGAGGCGGCGGTCGCCGCAGCGGAGAACCGCCGGAGCGCCGCCTGACCGCGTCACGCGGTCTCGTTGACGAGCTCGTCGCGATCTGCGGAGCGGAGCATGTCTTCTGGCAGCCCGACGACCTGCGCGTGTTCGAGTACGACGCGGGCTTCGATCGCCACCCGCCCGTCGCGGTGGTCGTCCCCGGCACCGCGGAGGAGATCGCCGCATGCGTGAAGGCCGCGGCGCGGGCGGGTGTCGCGGTGGTCCCGCGCGGCGCGGGCACCGGACTCTCCGGCGGCACGATCGCCTGCGGCGGCGCGATGGTCGTCGCGACGTCGCGGCTCCGCCGCGTCCTCGCCATCGACGCCATCGGCCAGACCGCGCTCGTCGAGCCGGGCGTGCCGAATCTCCAGATCACCGCCGCGGCGCGCGAGGCCGGTCTCTTCTTCGCTCCGGATCCCGCGAGCCAGCGCGTGTCGACGATCGGCGGGAACATCGGCACGAACGCGGGCGGTCCACACGCGCTCCGCTACGGATCGATCGTCAATCATGTCCTCGGCGTCGAGATGGTCCTGGCCGACGGCGAGATCGCGGTCTTCGGAGGACGCACCGCGGATCTTCCGGGATACGACTGCGTCCCGTTCATCGTCGGCAGCGAGGGCACGGTCGGCATCGTGACGAAGGCGTGGG
>JBGPZT010000074.1:0-12393 GCA_041493915.1 Candidatus Limnocylindria bacterium | reverse complement strand
GTCGACGCCGCGTTCGACGCCTGCGTCTCCGGTCTGGTGCTCAACTTCCTGGAGCAGCCCGCGCGCGGCGTCGAGGAGATGAAGCGCGTCACGCGACCGGGCGGGACGATCGCGGCGTACGTGTGGGACTACGCCGGCGAGATGCAGCTCATCCGACGCTTCTGGGACGCTGCCGCGACGGTCGACGCCGCCTCCGCGCAACTCGACGAGGGGCGCCGATTCCCGATCGCGAGTCCGGGTGCGCTCGCACGGCTATTCATGGAGGCGGATCTCGAGACGGTGGAGACGCGGCCCATTGACATCGAAACGTTGTTCCACGACTTCAACGACCTCTGGTCACCGTTCCTCGGAGGACAGGGGCCGGCTCCTGCGTACGTCGCATCGCTGAGCGACACACGCCGTGAGGAGCTGCGCGATCGGCTGCGGCAGAGCGTGCCCGTGGCAGCGGACGGTCGCATCTCGCTGGTCGCCCGCGCCTGGGCGGTGCGTGGGCGCCGCGCCTGATCCACCCTCGGCCACGGGGTAGCCTGCCGGCCCACCTCTGTCTTCGTTAGGCCGCTTCTCGCGACCTCACCCTTTCAAGCGGCTCGTGTCAAATGGCTCGTGCCGGAGCGCCACATTCCCTCGGCGCGTACCGTCATTGGAGTGACGAACGAAATCCAGCCGACGTGACAGGGAGATCAAGATGAGCCAGCACTATGTAGGCCCCTATATCAACTTTCAGGGACGGGCCCGCGAGGCGATGGAGTTCTATCAAAAGGTGCTGGGCGGCAAGCTCGAGCTGCAGACCATGAACGAGCAGGGCGTATCCAAGCCGGCCGGCCCCGGGGATCGCATCACGCACTCGTGGCTCGAGGCCGACGGCGCGCGCATCATCGCCTCCGACGGCCACCCCGACTACCCGCCCAAAGTCGGCGACAACATGGCCATTGCTCTGGGCGGCACGGACAAGGGCCGGCTGACCAGGACCTTCAAGGACCTGGCCGAAGGCGGCAAGATCAAGATGCCGCTGTCCGACCAGTCCGGGGGCGCCGATGTCGGCTGGCTCACGGACAAATTCGGCATCAACTGGATGGTCAGTATCGACAAGGCGTAGCGCCGGGAGGGCAGCTGCTCCCCTCCGGGCCAGCGACCCGCGTGTTCCTAGCGTGAGTTCTGCGCGTCGAGGAAGTCGCGCAGCGCCGCGTTGAATGCCTGAGGGCGTTCCATCGGCGTCGCATGCCGCGAGTCAGCGATGACCTTGAGCGTGGCTCCCGGTATCAGGGGCAGGTACGCCTCCTTCGCGGAGATCGGCGTGTAGTCATGGTCCGCGGCCACCACGAGCACCGGGCAGCGGATCCCGCCGACTCGGTCGCGCACCGACCAGCCGATGATGGCGCGCAGCGCCGCGTAGTACGCGTCCTTGTCGTTCTCCGCCCAGCGCTCGACGAACTGTCGACGCAGCGGCTCCTGGTCGGGAGAGGGGAAGAGTCGCGGTGCCAGCACGCCGCCCATCGCGCCGGGACCGCGCAGCTTCGCGATCGCGATGCGCGACCACACCGCGAGATGCTCGGCGAGCTTGCTCGGGACGAGGGCCGGCCCGCTGTTCACGATGACGAGGCTCCGGACGAGGTCGGGGCGGTCAACGGCGAGCTGGAACGCGATCATCCCGCCCATCGAGATCCCGACGACGTGCGCCGGCCGGTGCTGGAGCCTTTCGAGCAACAGTGCGAGGTCCTTCGCGAACTGCGAAACGCTGTACGGACCTCGCGGCTTGCTCGTCCGTCCGTGACCACGAACGTCGTAGGTGAGGACGCGGTAGTGATCCGCGAGCGGCGGCACCTGCTGCTCCCAGTCGCGCGCGCTCGAGCCGAGACCGTGAATGAGCACGACCGGATCGCCGGCGCCGTTCAGCTCATACGAGGTGTCAATGTCGCCGAGGTGGACGGTGGTCACAAGAACGGGGTGATCCTCTGCATACGGCCCCCTCCACGGTGCTCTCTTCAATGTAACTAGGACGGGCGAAGTTCTGGCAAGCCGATACGTGCCTCGCCCGCAGCGGCGAATCAGGCGGTGAGGGCGCTCACCTCGCGCGCGATCACCACATCTTCGCGAGCGACGACGACGAGCACTGCTACCGGACGTGCGACGAGCACGCGATCGTCGTCCACGGCCCTCTCGTCGACAGATGGCACGCCGATGGACGCAAGGCGACGCACGATGCCGGCGCGGACACTCGCGGCGTGCTCGCCGATGCCGCCGGTGAACACGATCGCATGGAGGCGTGGGAGCGCGGTCGCCGCGGCGGCGATGGCTCCCGCCGCGGAGCGCTCGAAGACGGCGATCGCGAGCGCGGCACGCTCGTCCGTCGGAGCCAACGCGAGGAGCTCGCGCATGTCTGCCGTGCGACCGGAGAGTGCAAGCAGACCGGAGCGGTGCTCGAGCGTGTCCTCGAGCGCACGCGGGTCGAGCCCGTGGTCTCGCTGCGCAGCGAGCAGCACGCCGGGATCGACCGATCCCGCGCGCGTCGCCATCACGAGGCCCTCGAGCGGAGTCATTCCCATCGACGTGCTGACCGAACGTCCCTGCCACACGGCGCTCACCGAGCAGCCCGCGCCGAGGTGCGCAACGACGATCCCGAGGTCGTCACGTCCCAGGAGCGCGATCGCGCGCTCGACGCACCACGTGACGGAGAGACCATGGAAGCCGTATCGCCGATATCCCCACTCCGAATACCACTCGTACGGAAGCGCGTAGAGATACGCGTCTTTTGGCAGCGTCGCGTGGAAGGCGGAGTCGAACGCCGCCGCGTGCGGGACGGAGGGCAGCGCGGCGCGAGCCGCGGCGATGACCTCGGCGGCCACGGGGTTATGCAGGGGCGCGAGCCACCCGAGCTCGCGGATGCGCAGCAGCACGGCGTCGTCGATCAAGGTCGTGCGGGTGAAGATCGAGCCGCCGTGGACCACGCGATGGCCCGCGGCCCTGACCGTGCCGAGATCGGCCCCGGCGGTCACGATGGCCCGCAGCGCGTTACGAAGCGAGTCAGCAGCGTCGCCGGTGCCATGCATCGGAACCGTGATGCTGGCCAGCGCGTCCTGTGAGTCCCGTGCGAGCACACTTGCCTTGAGCGTCGACGAGCCGGCGTTCAACACGAGCACGCGGTCACGCATCCGGCGAGCGTAGGGCGCGAGTCGGCGGGTCGCAGCGCGGGCCGCGAGGAGGCAGGATTTGGCAACGACCGCGAAGGAAGACACTGGCGCGCCACTGAGCGAGCACGAGCTCCTGCGGATCGACGGCTACTGGCGCGCCGCGAACTATCTCTCAGTCGGGCAGATCTACCTGCTCGACAATCCGCTTCTTCGTGAGCCGCTACGCGCAGAGCACGTGAAGCCCCGCCTCCTGGGCCATTGGGGCACCACACCGGGACTGAACTTCATCTACGTGCACATGAATCGCGCGATCTGGAAGTGGGATCTCGAGGCCATCTTCATCACCGGCCCAGGGCACGGCGGCCCCGCGCTGCTCGCGAATGTGTATCTCGAGGGCACCTACAGCGAGATCTGCCCCGACGTGTCGCGCGACGCCGCGGGCATGACGAAGCTCTTCCACCAGTTCTCGTTCCCGGGCGGCGTGCCGAGCCACGTCTCCGCTGAGATCCCTGGGTCGATCCACGAGGGCGGTGAGCTCGGCTACTCGCTCGCGCACGCGTACGGCGCGGCGCTCGACGATCCGTCGCTGCTCGTGTGTTGCGTGATCGGTGACGGAGAAGCCGAGACTGGCGCGCTCGCAGCGTCGTGGCACTCGAACAAGTTCCTCGATCCCGTCCACGATGGCGCTGTGCTGCCGATCCTCCACCTGAACGGCTACAAGATCGCCAACCCGACCGTCCTCGCGCGCATGCCCAAGCGTGAGCTGCGGGCCCTCCTCGAGGGTTATGGTCACACGCCGATCTTCGTCGAGGGCCACGACCCCGCGGTGATGCACCAGCAGATGGCCGGCGCGCTCGATCGCGCCGTGACCGAGATCCGCCGTATCAAAGACGAGGCTAGCGCGGCGGGTCACGCGCGCCGGCAGCCCACACCCGTGATCGTGCTCCGCACGCCGAAGGGCTGGACCGGACCGAAGGTCGTTGACGGAAAGCCGGTCGAGGGCACGTGGCGCTCGCACCAGGTGCCCGTCGACGCGGCCCGAACGAACGTCGAGCACAGGGCTGTGCTCGAGGGATGGATGCGCTCGTACCGTCCGGAGGAGCTGTTCGATGAGAACGGAACGCTCATCGCCGAGCTCGCCGCATTGGCGCCGCAGGGCGAGCGGCGGATGAGCGCGAATCCGCGCGCGAACGGCGGCCTGCGGCTGAAGGATCTCGACCTGCCGGACTTCCGCGCCTACGCGGTGGCCGTCCCCGCGCCCGGTGCGACGACGGCAGAGCCGACTCGTGTCCTCGGGACGTTCCTGCGCGACGTGATCGCACGGAACCAGGATCGCTTCCGACTGCTCGGACCGGACGAGTCCGCGTCAAATCGCCTCGACGCGGTCTTCGAGGTGACCGACCGCGTCTTCAGCGACGAGATCCTCTCGACCGACGAGCACCTCGCGCCGCACGGGCGCGTCATGGAGGTCTTGTCTGAACACCTGATCGAGGGCTGGCTAGAGGGATACCTCCTCACGGGCCGCCACGGCCTCTTCAACTGCTACGAGGCGTTCATCCACATCGTCGATTCGATGTTCAACCAGCACGCGAAATGGCTGAAGGTCACGCGCGCGTTGCCGTGGCGCCGGCCGATCGCGTCGCTGAACTACCTGCTCTCATCACATGTCTGGCGGCAGGACCACAACGGGTTCTCGCATCAGGACCCGGGGTTCATCGACCACGTCGTGAACAAGAGGGCCGAGGTGATCCGCGTGTACCTGCCACCGGACGCGAACACGTTGCTGTCGGTGGCGGACCACTGCCTTCGCAGTCGTAACTACGTCAACGTGATCGTGGCCGGGAAGCAGGTGGAGCAGAACTGGCTGTCAATGGACGAGGCGGCGCTGCACTGCCGGCGAGGCATCGGCATCTGGAAGTGGGCGAGCAACGACGATGGCGGAGAGCCCGATGTCGTGCTCGGGTGCTGCGGCGACGTACCGACGCTCGAGACCCTCGCGGCCGTCGATCTCCTCCGGCAACACATCCCGGATGTACGTGTCCGCGTCGTGAACGTCGTCGACCTCATGCGGCTCCAGCCGGACACCGAGCACCCGCACGGCTTAACGGACCCGGACTTCGATGCGATCTTCACGACCGACAAGCCCGTGATCTTCGCGTATCACGGCTATCCGTCGCTCATTCATCGCCTTGCCTATCGACGCAAGAACCACCCGAATCTGCATGTGCGTGGGTACAAGGAAGAAGGCACGACCACGACGCCGTTCGACATGGTGATGCTCAACGATCTCGATCGCTTCCATCTCGTGATGGACGTCATCGATCGCGTGCCAGGGCTGCGCGTGCGCGCGGGCGACGTGCGTCAACTGATGCAGGACAAGCGCCTCGCATGCCGCGCGTACACGCGCGAGCACGGCGAAGACGCGCCGGAGATCACCCAGTGGGTCTGGCCGACCGGACGCCGAGCTTGACGCGGGCGGCCCTAGGGTCGACCGGCTCCGATCGGAGGGTCCTACGGCCCTCGCATGCGGACGCACTGGGCGGGAAGATTCGATGTCGGAGGTGATGTAAATGATGTTCCCTGGCTATGCCGACTACGGATACATGGCGTGGATGATGTTCGGCTCCGTCGTCTTCCTCGTCGCCCTGATCGCCCTTGCGGTGTTCGCGATCGTCCGCCTCAGCCCCAGGCGTGAAGGCGACGACGCCGTCGCGATCCTCAAGCAACGACTTGCGCGTGGCGAGATCAACGCGGAGGAGTACCAGTCGCGCCGCTCCCTGATCCTCGGCAACTAGCGGCGGTCCTCAATCTTCGATCTATCGCCTGAACGCCCCACCCTGAGCTAACTGAAACCTCGCCGGCCCGCGCGGGTACCCGCGTCATGAGCAACTCGACGCTCGTCGTCCCCGACGAAGCGGAGGCGCCGAGCGGGCCGGGCCAGCTGGCGATCGTCGCGTTCTTCGTCGTCAACATTGCGGTCGTCCTGCTGTTCTGGTGGTCCGCGAGCGGGACCGTTCCAGTGAAGACTCTGGCCGACCGCCTGAACACGATCGGCAGGCTCACCGCGCTCATCGGCACCTACCTGCTCCTATGGCAGCTCCTCCTGCTCGCCCGGCTGCCCTGGCTGGAGCGAGCCTTCGGCATGGCCCGCATGGTGTGGCTGCACCGCTGGAACGCATATCTCGCTCTGGGCCTCATCGGAATCCACGTCGTCACGCAGACCGTCGGCTACCAGCTCGACGACGGATTCAGCACGCTGCGCCAGCTCGGCGACTTCATCGAGCACTACGAGGGCCTGCTCATGGCGATCGTCGGGTTTGTTCTGTTGATCGTCGTGACCGTGCTCTCGATCACGATCGCCCGCCGACACTTCTCATACGAGACGTGGTACTTCGTACACCTCTACAGCTACCTCGCGATCGTCCTTGCATTCAGCCATCAGCTCGCCACCGGTGCCGACTTCATCGACAGCTCGACGTTCACCGCGTACTGGTGGGCGCTCTACGCGCTGCTGTTCGGATCGTTGGTCGTCTACCGGGTGGCGGCGCCACTCTGGCGGTACGGGCGGCACGGTTTTCGCGTTCATCGCGTCGAACGCGAAGCGACCGGCGCGGTCTCGATCTACGTCACCGGACGGGACCTCGATCTGTTCCGCTTCGAGCCCGGACAATTCGCGATCTGGCGGTTCCTCGACGCGCGTCGTTGGTGGGAGGCGCACCCGTTCTCGATGTCGGCGACTCCGAACGGCGAGTACCTGCGGCTCACCGTGAAGCGGACCGGAGACTTCGGCGCGCATGTTGCCGCGGTCCATGCGGGCACGCCCGTGCTCGTCGAGGGTCCGTTCGGCCGCTTCACGCGGCGGTCGTGCGTGCGATCCAAGGCACTGCTCATCGCTGGCGGTATCGGCATCACACCGATCCGCGCGCTGGCCGAAGATCTCGCCGACGACCAGGTCGCGGTCACGATCCTCTACCGCTGCCGGCACGAGAGCGACGTCGCGTTCCGGAGGGAGCTCGACGATCTCGCCAGGGAGTACGGGATCCGGGTGGAATATCTGATCAATGACAGGACGCTGCGCGGCCGATCCGGCGGAGAGTGGCTCGAGGCCGCGAATCTACGCACACTGGTACCGGACGTCGCCGAGCGGGACATCTTCGTGTGCGGCCCGATCGGGATGGCCGAGAAGGTGAAGCGTTCGCTCGGGATACTCGAGATCCCGCAGACGCAGATCCACGTGGAGGCGTTCCGGTTCTGAGATGAGGCGAGCAATAACGGCCATCGGCGCGACGGTCCTCGGTGTCGTGTGGCTCGTCACGTTCAAGGTGACACCACTCGAGGTCGAGGCTGTCGGCACCCCGGCGCCGCGGACGACTCCGCCACCGACGCCTGTCGCGACCCGCGGGCTCCGCACAGCCACGCCAGCGCCAACGGCTGCGGGGACGCCCGCCGCCAGCGGCACCTTCAGCGGAGTCACGGTCGACACGCGATACGGTCCTGTGCAGGTGCGCATCGTCGTCGCGGGTCAGAAGGTCGTCGACGTGCAGACCATGCAGCTGCCGCGCGACCGCGCGCGCTCGGCGTTCATCAGCCAGTACTCCGCTCCGATCCTGCGGACCGAGGCGATCCAGGCGCAGAACGCGCGCATCGACATCGTCTCGGGCGCGACGTACACGAGCATCGCGTACGGTCGCTCACTCGATAGCGCGCTCAAGCAGGCGCACCTCGGATAGGTCCGTGCAGCGCACGGAAGACGTGATGGGAATGCCCGTCAGCGTCGACGTGAGAGACGCAGATGCGTCGGCTGCGGCGCTCGATGATGTGTACGCGGAGCTCGTTCGCATCGACCGGCTGTTCAGCCCTTTCCTTCCACAGAGCGAGGTCTCGCGGATCGGCGACGGGAGCCTGGTGGTCGAACGTGCGGACCCGCTCGTACGCGAGGTCCTCGAGCTGTGCCGTGTGTTCGAGGGCAAGACCGACGGGTATTTCAGCGCCTGGTACGGGGGCAAGCTCGATCCGTCGGGGCTCGTGAAGGGCTGGGCGATCGCGCGCGCCGCGACGATCCTCGACGCTCGCGGATACCGCGATTACTTCATCGACGCTGGCGGCGACGTGAGGACGCGCGGGCACAGCAGGCCGGGCACGCCGTGGCGCGTCGGCATCCGCCATCCCGTCGAGAGAGACAAGGTCGCGCGCGTGATCCTCGCGACGGATCTCGCCGTCGCGACCTCGGGCACCTACGAGAAGGGCGCACACATCCTCGACCCGCACACCGGCGTGCCCGTGGCCGGGCTGCTCAGCATGACCGTCGTCGGCCCGAGCATCCTCGAAGCCGACGTCTACGCCACGGCGGCGTTCGCGATGGGACTCGCGGGCCTCGACTTCATTGAGGGCTGCGCGGGCTACGACGCCTACGCTATCGATCCAGAGCTGCGCGGCCATTGGACGACCGGCTTCGACGCTCACTGCGAGCGGCGGTCATGACCGCTCGGATCAAGCCTTTCGCGGCACTTCGCGGTTTGTGAGCTCCGGTGGTTGCCGCCGGGCTCGCGCCCCGGACCTGCGCGAGGTCGCGACGCGAGCCGCCGGCGGCCGTGGGGAGGGGTTGGGGTGGCAAGTTAAATAATCTTCATGCAACGATGATCACGGCTGCGCTGCCGCGTCATTACCGAACCGTCATGACCAACCGTCATCCACGAGGGCCACCGGGCGCATGACGGCTGGGTCATGCTGGGAACGGTTCCGAGGGTCACTCTTGGGA
The DNA here is from genome assembly GCA_041493915.1 of Candidatus Limnocylindria bacterium. GTDB lineage: Bacteria > Chloroflexota > Limnocylindria > P2-11E > P2-11E > CF-39. The sequence continues at coordinate 3,507 of JBGPZT010000074.1, read as the reverse complement.
CATGTCCAGAAGAGACCGGATCGATGCTCTCGTGCTCCAAGAGTTCCGGCTGCACAGCGCGGATGACGCTGGCGACGCCGCCGGCATCGTCGCAGCGTTCTCCGGCGGGGTCGAATCACCCGTGCCGCTCCTCACGAGCATCGACGACAAACGCGATGTGGCGACCGTACGTGCGCTGCATGCGGGCGAGAAGCCGGAAGGCGATCCGGCGCAACGGGCCGCGCTCGAGCCGTTGGTGGCGAGCTGGCAGCCCCTCAAACAGTACGGGCTCCGGATCACCGAGCGTTCCGAGAGTCCGCCTTCCTACTACCGCCTGGCAGTCACGGAGTCTGGGATCAACAACGCGGCCTCTGATTCGCTCCCAACGATCCCGCGTGGCTCGGCGGAGGCGGGGGCCGCGACCTCTCTCAGTCTCCTGTGGGTCGGCGCGCCGGTGGGGACCTATGCCGGTCTGTTGATCCTCCTGGGTGAGCACGACGAGCGCGCGGGAGTCAGGCCCGATTCACGTGAGTTTCCGCTGCCGCTCAGCCGTCCCCTGGGCGTCCGTATTTACGAGAGCCTGCCCTAGCGAAGGCCTTTCACGGCGCTTGGTGAGCCCAGGACACGCTTTGCCTGGGAAGCGAGGCTGTATTTGGGTTAGGCATTGCCAACTAGGCCACACTATTCCGAAGCGTGATCCGCGAGCGCAATACGCTAGATCGGAGGAAGCAGATGTCGTCCAGGTCCGAACCGCTGTCGTCCAGGCCCGAACCGCGTGCCGCCGCACCCGCCGCTAGAGATCCCGAGCGCTCCCTCCGGGTGCTCTTGGTGATCGAAGACCGGGCCTTGGCGAACACCATCGACCTCACGCTGCGGCACGGAGGCTATCTCCGACGGTCTGAAGCTACCGTGAAGAACGCCCAGACCGCGATCGCCGAGTGGAAGCCTCATCTGCTTCTCCTCGACATCGACCTAGAGGCAGGTGCCGGGATCCAGCTCATCGATGACGCGCGCGCCGGAGGGCCGATGGGTGTCATCGCGCTGACCCGGCGCAGCGATCTTCGCGGCAAGCTCGACGCATTCGAGCGCGGCGCAGACGATTACATCGGTGTTCCCTTCGTGCCGGACGATCTGGTCGCGCGAGCGCGGGCGGTGATCCGCCGGACCCACGGCAAGGGCGGAGAGCTTGTCCCGCGCCTGCGCATCGGCGACCTGGAGATCGACGTGCTCAACCGAAAGGTCCTCGCGGGCGAACACGAGCTCCACCTCACGTCGCTGGAGCAGGCACTGCTGTATCTCTTGGCCGCGAACGCAGGGAGCGTGCTCACGCGCGAGCAGATCCTCGACGCGCTGTGGGGGACGGACTTCGTGATCGAGAGCAACGTGGTGGACCGGCACGTGCGCGCCCTCCGCGCGAAGCTACAGAACGACTGGCACAAGCCTCGCTATATCGAGACCGTGCCCGGGACCGGATATCGATTCGTCCCTGGCCCCAGCAAGCCCGACCGACCGGTCTAATCTGGCTTTCCCGCTCGGCGTTCTGGTAAAGCGGTGCGCCGTTACGGAATCGTCATGCGGTAGCCAACTCCATCTGCGACCGTGAGCTCCGTTTCAGTTGGGGAAGCACGCGACTGGTGGAGGAAGCGATGGACACGCAAAACGTGCTGGTCGTCGAGGACGACGCCGCACTGAGCGACCTTGTCAGCGGTCTGCTGACACAAGCTGGCTATCGTCCTGTCACCATCGTCGACCACGCGCTCATCGGCGCCGCCGTCGACCAGTGGCAGCCGCGCTGCGTGATCCTTGACGGGGAGGTCACGTCGACCGGCGAGAGCCGCACGTGGGAAGACGCTGCTGCCATTCGTCGCGCGCACCCGACCCTACCAGTTGTGATGTTCACCGCGGATGGCGCCGCGCTCGCCGAGGCCGGCGCGGGAAGATCGCGACGCAGCCAAGCCGCAGCCTTCGCTGGGATCGTCGGCAAGCCCTTCATCGTTGAAGAGTTCCTGGCAACGATGAAGAGTGCTGTAGAAGGAGCCGCATCGGTCGAGGCGACAGCTTCGGTGCGATCCGACGCGACCACCGAAGCCATCACCGTGTTCCCAGATGTGGGCCGCCTGGCCGCGGATTGGCCCGAGACCGATCTCTTCGAGATGATCGTCCACGAGCTGCGCGCTCCGCTCACCGTGATCCGGGGCCAGGCGCAGCTCGCGCTGCGGCATGTCGGGCGGAATCCGGAACGCGAGCGTTCGGCGATCGACAGCGCGATCGTGCAGGCGGACCGGATGGCGCAGATGATCTCGGCGCTACTGGACCACGCGCGGCTTGTCTCGAATGGGCTCAGCTTGAAGGTCGTTCCCTTCGATCTGGTAGGCGCGGTGGTGGACGCGATCGCCAGGCACGAGTCGAGTACGGAGCGACGCCGCGGATCAGCTTGCAGCGGCCTGCCGGCGGCGTACGCGTGCGTGGTGATCCGGACAGGATCGCGCAGATCCTGGACAATCTGCTGAACAACGCGATCAAATACAGCGCACCCGAGGATCCGATCGAGGTCTCGGTCACGACCCTGGGCCGCGAGGCACAGGTCCGCATCGCCGACCACGGCGTCGGCGTTCCCGCGGATGAGCGCGAGCGGCTCTTTACGCCGTTCTACCGGACTTCAAGGACACGCGACGTGCCCGGCACCGGGCTGGGCCTTCACATCGGCAAGCTGCTGGCTGAACGTCATGGTGGACGACTCTGGCTGGAAGCCAGCTCCGATGAGGGCAGCGTGTTCGCGTTCGCACTTCCCGTCGCGCTGTAAGAACCCGGCTCGGCCAGGCAAGCCCGCGGATACAACGACGAAGGAGCACCCTTTCGGGTGCTCCTTTCGTCTGCTCGCGAAGGTTGCTTAGGGCTTCGGCTGCGTGGTGATGCCGAGCTGGTGCATGAGATCGACCTGGTCGAAGTAGGTGCGCTCGCGCTGGATCAGGCCATTGCGGAACGAGCTGATCAGCATGGTCTTCAGCACGATGGGCTTGTTGGTCGCCGGGATCGTTCCCGTCGATGAGACGAGCGGTCCGGTGTGGGTCGCCTTGTAGACGACCTCGGTAGCGACCTGGTCGCCCTGAGAGATCTGGTTCGTGACTTCAGCGGTGCCCTGAGGGAAGGCTGTCTTCCAGACCTTGAAGGACTGGAGGATCTGCGTCTTGCCCTTGTACTTGCCGCTCGGGTCGGAGGTCTCGGCGTCCTCGGCGTACGGTGCGTGGTCGAGGTCGCCCTTGGCCATGGCGGCAACCCATTGCTTGATCGTCGCGCTGTTCTTGGTGCTGTCAGCGACGATCGGTCTGTCTTGTGTGAGCGTCATAGATGCCCTTCTTTCTGGGTTGACCGTACTCGCAATACTTGCAAATAGCAAGTGGATACCAATAAAGTAAGCAAGAAGATATGGACGAGCTTGCGAGCGCACTGTCGGTCGTCGGACACAAATGGACGCTCCTGATCGTCCGCGATCTTCTCAACGGTCCGCGTCGGTTCACCGAGATCGAG
>JBGPZT010000003.1:0-59034 GCA_041493915.1 Candidatus Limnocylindria bacterium | reverse complement strand
GGGTCGACCAACTGCCCGACATAGCCGAAGTATCCGGGCGCAGGCGAGGACGTCTGCACAGTCTGTCCATAGGCTCGATAGCGAAATGATGCGGTCACCCCGCCGCTCGAGTTGAGCTCGGCACGGACGCTCTTGCTGCCGTCGCGCGCGAACGTGAGGGTCGTGGCGTCGGCCTTCACCACATACAGCGGTCCGAGGCCATAGATGATGTTGTCGTTGCCTTGCGTGACTTCGCGCTGCAGGGCCGTCGACGGGTCCCATAGGAAGCTCGCTGCCACCCCTCCCGTGCGCGTCTGCAGCAGGCCGTCGCCGTTGTACGCGTAGCTGCGTGCGGTGCCGCCGACGTTCGAGCTGGTCATCCGGTCCAGCGCGTCGTAGATGAAGGTGTCGGTGCCGCGGCTGGTGAGGCGGTCGGCGTCGGACCAGACGTTGTGCGTCGCGCCGTCGTCGGTCAGGCGGTTGGCCTTGTCGTAGGTCTCGGTGGTGCCGCTGCGGCTCGTCACGTTCGACGGACCATCGAGCGTGAAGCTCTCGGCGACGGGGCCGCTCACGCTCTTCAGTCGGTTCAGTCCGTCATAGGACAGTGCGAAGTGGTCGGTCATGCCGGCGATGACCTGGACGCGGCGGGCCTGGGTGTTGCCGTTGGCGCTCAGCCGGTTGTCGCGCCAGGCGAGCATCACCTCGGCCGGGCCGAAGGCCACGGCCGAGCTCAGCTGGTTGGTCGTGGTCCCGGGGTCGTCGTCCAGACGCACCGGCGTGGACCAGGTGTTGAGCGCGGGGTCGTACCGCGAGCCCCAGACGTCCTGGTTCGATGCGCCAGCGCGGGTGTCACCCCACACCGCCCAAGCGAAGCCGTCGGGACGGACGGAGAGCGCGAGCGACTGCACGTTGGCAGGGGACGGTGTGATGTCGAGCGAGGCGGACCAGGCGCCGGCCGCAGGTTTGCGTGCCACGCGCACGTGCGCCGGGCTGGTGCGCGCGTCGATCCAGGCCGCGACGAGGTTGCCGGCGGAGTCGACGCCGATGCGCGGCTTGGTCTGCGCGGCGGTGCCGACGTCGTCGCTGATCTTCACGTTCGCGGCCCAGGCCGATCCGCCCGAGGCGAGCGAGCTGAAGAAGACATCGGCGTTGCCGTTGCGCGAGTCCTGCCAGACGGCGTAGCTCGTCCCGTCCGCGCCGACCGCCACGTCCGGGAAGTCTTTGACCGCGGCGGTGTTGTCGGTGACGCGCTTGTTGGCGGCCCAGGCCGATCCGCCGGCGGCCAGCGTCGAGGCGTAGATGTTGTTCTGGCCGGAGCGCAGGTCCACCCAGACCGCGGTCTCGATACCCGCGGCGGTGCCGGCGATGCGTGGGTTGCGCTGCGCCACGTTGGCGGCGTCGTCGTTGACCTTGAGGTTGGGCGTGCTCCACGTGCCCGGGCCGGCTGAGCGCTTGGAGTAGTAGATGTCCTGGTTGTTCGTCGCCGCGCGGAAGTCGTCCCAGACGGCGTAGGCGTTGTTGGCGCTGTCGGTCGCGATCGCCGGGTTGGCCTGGTTGCGCGTGGTGCTGTCGGTGTTCACCTTGACGTTGGCGCTCCAGGCGCCGCTCAGCGGGTCGCGTCTCGCGAAGTAGATGTTCGAGTTGGTGGCGCCGTCGCGCTGGTCATCCCAGATGAGGTAGCTGGCTGGGTTGGGGGTCTCGCCGCCGAGCGCGATCGCGGGGTGGTCCTGCACGGCCGCGCGTCGATGGCTAAGTCCTTTCGATAACTAGGGTAGGTGCGGCCTCTTTCACAGAGGACGACCGCGCTCACTCGTTCCTGCAGCCCAACACGCCTGCCACGAGTGTGTTGCGCCATTCCATTGTGCGCACGTGGAGTTCTGCAGAATGGCCGCGTTACTGCGAACCGATCGTCGCCGGAATAGCACCGGGAACTACTCGGACGTCGAGCGCATGTGCGACGGTTTGCGTCCCCGATCGAGCCAGCAAGAAACGCCCAACACCTGCTGGCAGTTCACCTAGACGTTGACCCGCGTGGCCATGCGGCCCTCTAGGGACCGTACCTCGCCGGCGGACTTGGACGCACGCGGCCGAAGTCCTCCTCCGAGCCGATGAAGACGAATAGATCGTTGTTTCCTTTCTCGAAGATTCGTGTATGCGCGCGCGACGTCGGAATTTCAGTCTCCTTTGCTTCGAGCGAAACGTAGACGAAGCGATCTCTCGCGGCGCCCTCTTCCAGCGGAGTCGACGTACACACAATGCCCGACGGAGGAACGTCTATGACCAAGAACTCGCCTTGGCTGGGAAACATCTTGCACTCTTGAGCGTTCCACCTTGAGTAGATCCAGCCTTGATAGCCGTCGGGAATGCGCCAAAGTTCGCGATGGCGCGATTCTGTCGGAAAGCAACTTGTTGTCAGTACAAAGAACAGAACGAATGAAAGTGCCGCACGAAGCACCTTCAATCTGGCACTCCAAGATCGCAACTCGACCGCAGATCCGAAGTCCGTTCTCATCGCTACTCCAGTAGGTTCGGCGCATCGATCGTGAAGAAGAGGCCGTACGGGCCGAACGGATTCGCCATCCCGTTGTAGCCGTATAGGAGGTCTTCGCTGCCATCACCGTTGTAACGCCAGACTTCGTACGACGGGAACGCACGACCGTGCACGTTGACGCCGTCCCCATCCAGCTTGACCGTGAATTCAATCGGTGGAACGAAGTAGCCGAGCACGGGGAAATTCCTCTCCATCGGGTTCGTGGCTTGGCAGTAGTACGTACCGCCGCCACCAAGGCAAACGGGGTGAGCTCGCGCGCGTTCGCTGTAATCCTCGCGCACCGACTCGTCGGAGTGAGCGGTCACGATGTCGCCCCCCTCGTCGATACCGAATTCAACGCGGCTGGTTCCGCCGTGCGCGTCTGGCCCACGGTTGTCACCTCGATAGATCGACCTGCGTGCTCCACGCGCCGCCGAGCGTCCCGACCTGGGTACCGCGGCCGCTCTGACCCCACCCGGAGTCCGACTTGGCGATGTATACCCACTGCCCCGCAGTTGCGGTCTCGGTGAACTCGAAGGTGTGCGCGCGGTAGCACTCGGCGCCCGCGTTTCCGCAGTTGTTGCCGGACACCGCCCGCATCGAGGCATCGCCGGCAGGTGCCGGGCTCGTCCACGTGACGAGCGTCGGGTCCGTCGTCGAGCGGTACTGCGGGAGACTCGACACGCAGCAGTTGAAGAAGTAGAGCGTGTTGCCGCTGCGCGAGGTGACGAGCAGCGGCGCGCTGTTGCCCCCATCGAACGTCTCGGCGCCGAAGGGCGCGAACTCGGTGCCCCAGGTGGCGCCGTTGTCAGCGCTGGTCCGGACGAGCAGCTGGTACTGGTTCGGGCCGCCGCGGTTGTCGACGTAGGCCGCGACGACCTTGCCTTGGAAGGTCGCGATCTGCGGGTAGGACGCGGAGGAGGTCGATAGCTGCTGCGACGGGTTCATGCCGTGTTCGGTGAAGTACGCCTTGAAGCGGGTCTCGGCCAGGCCAGCGCCCATGTCGTTGACGAAGATCAGGGCGGCCTCTCCGTTCGGCAGCACGGTGGCACCGGCGTACTCGGGACTATTGAGCAGCTCGCCGGCGTTGGCCTGCCTCGGCGCCAGCCAACTCAACGGTCCCGGTGGGAACGCGGGCAACACCGCGGGGAGGAGGACGAGGAACATGGCGGCGCCGACGACGATCCGTGTGCGTAGTCGAGCCGGGCGCCACCGCCGTGAACCGCCACTCGGTCGTTACACCACGAGGATGGAGATCGCGGCGACAGCAAGCAAGTACACGACCACGCTGACAACAAGCTGACCAGGCATGCCCTTCCTCCACAACCGCGCGTCCCACTGGAGGTGTTTCGGTGCCGTGCACTTCCCTCACCGCAGCGAGACCGCGGGACGGTACGCCCGCTGTTGCGGCGGTGTCAAGACAATTTATCTACGACAAGGCCACGTTCATTACGCCTAAGCACCCTCGTTACACAGCGCCTCAACTGCGATCACCCGGAGCGCGCGATCACTCGCGGATGCGCCGTCGCCAGGGCGCCGCGCAGCGACGGCGCACGGAGCAGCGCGAATGTCGACACAAGCACCACGACGATGCCGCCCGCGAGGAACGCGGTGTTGATCCCGGCGACCGTGCCGAGCGAACCGAGCAGCATCTGGCCGAGCGGCATGAAGCCCATGAAGACCATGGTGTGCACGCTCATCGCGCGGCCGCGGAGATGATCGGGCGTACGCGTCTGCATCAGTGTGTTCGCCATCCCGAGGAACACCATCACCGCGAAGCTCGTGAGCCCGATGAACACCATCGCGCCGATGACCGAGCGTTGCTGCGCGAACACCGCGAGCAGGAGGCCGTGCGCGAGCGCGCTCCCGACGAGAAGCGCCCCGCGTCGCTTCCAGCCGCCGAGGGACGCCGTCACGAGCGCGCCGCCGAGCGCTCCCGCCCCGGACGCGGCGAGGAGCCACGAGAGCTCGAGCGCCCCGACGCCGAGGAACTGCGCCTCCGCGGGAAGAAGCTGGATGTACGGGCGCGTGAACAGCGCGGTCGCGACCGCGAGGAGCACCACCCAGCGCAGGACCGGGTCGCGCCGGATGTAGGCGAGTCCCTCGCGGATCGATTCGAGCATGGGAAGCCGACGGCGCGCGTCACTCGGCTGTGGCGAGATCACCAGGAGCGCCGCGACGACGGCGAGGTACGAGATCGCGTTGATGAGCATGAGACCGCCGACACCGAACGGGATGATGAGCACGCCGCCGATGAGCGGCCCGATGAGCGTCGCGCCGTTGAAGGCCGCTGAGTTCAGGCCGATCGCGCTCATGAGCTCTTTGTCGGTCACGAGGCGCGGCACCATCGCCTGACGCGTCGGCGCGTCGAACGAGAAGATGATCGAGTTCATCGCGCTGATGAGAACGATCTCGACGATGTTGATGTGTTCGGTGATCGTGAGGAGCGCGAGGACGAACGCGACGACCGCAGCCGAGGCCTGCGTGACGATGAGGAGGCGGCGCCGGTCGGCGCGGTCGGCGACGGCGCCGCCGAAGAGACCGAAGGTGAGGCCGGGGATCGCCCGCGCCAGACCGACGAGACCGAGGTAGAACGGGGCGAGCTGCGGGACGCCGTCGCGGATCGCGAGCTGCACCACCAGCCACCCGAGGCCGTAGATCTGCATCCACGACCCGATGTTCGAGACGACGAGGCCGAACCAGAACAGCCGGAAATCGCGGAACTCGAGGGCCGCCAGGGTCGAGGTGCGGCCGGGCTCAGCGGCGCTCGCCTCGTCGAGCCCGCCCTCGGTCGCGAGGGCGGGCGCAAGCCGTTCCTTCGACGTCATCCTGCCGCACCAGTGTGCGCGTCGGGCGCGCCCGCTGCTGTTCTCGCGGTCACACGATCCGCTCGCCGCCAAGGAACACCACGCGAGGTGCACGCTGCAGCACCCGGATGTCCTCGTCCGGCCTGCCATCCCAGACCGAGAGGTCCGCGAGCCTTCCGGGTGCGAGCACGCCCACGTCGTCGCGGCCGAGCGCGCGAGCCGCGACACCGCTCGAGGCCGCGATCGCCGCGAGGGGGCTCATGCCCAGCGAGACCATCAGCTCCAGCTCCTGCGCGTTCTCGCCGTGACGGTTGAACGGCGTCGCCGCGTCGGTGCCCATGGCGATCGGCACACCCACCTCGAGCGCGAGACGGAACGTATGGTCGCGATCCGACCGGCGATCGTGCGCCTTGGCACGCATGTCCTCGGGAACGCCGGGGCCTTCGGGATCCGCGATCCCCGCAAGCGCCTTCAGCGTCGGCACGAGGAACACACCGCGCGCGGCCATCTCCTTGGCGACGCCTCGGTCCTCGTGAAGGTGAGTGCCGTGTTCGATCGTGTCGACGCCGGCCTCGACCGCTCGCGCGATGCCGCTGATGCCGTGCGCGTGGGCCGCGACCCGTAGACCCATCGCGTGCGCCGTCTCGACGGCCGCCTTCAGCTCCTCGCGCGTGAACTGCGCCGAGTTGGGCCGCTCGTGACCCGGTGAGAGCACCGCGCCGGTCGCCATGATCTTGATGACATCGGCGCCCGCCGCGACCTGCTCGCGGATGGCCTTGACGACCTCAGGCACGCCATCGGCCTGCCGGTACATGCCCGGCCACGAGGACGCCCCAGCAGTCGTCATCGAAACGATCTTGCCGGCGAGGACCAGGCGCGGCGTGCGGATCAGGCCTTCTCGTGCCGCGCGCCGCAGCGCGAACTCGAGGTGGTCGCGCCCTCCGAGATCGCGGACGGTGGTGAATCCGGCGAGGAGCGTGCGCCGGGCATGGTCCGCCATGCGGAGGACGCGGAGCCCCGACGGGTCACCGTCCTGTACGGAAGCGTCGGCGAGTCCCGCGTCCGAGAGATGGACGTGGCAGTCGATCAGACCCGGAGTGATCGTCGCATTCGGAAAGTGGAGTCGCTCGGCATCCGCTGGGGCGTCGATGCGGGAACCGACAGCGCGGATGCGGTCACCTTCGATGAGCACCGCGCCCGGACGCAGCGGCGCCCCGCCACTGCCGTCCACGAGCGCGCCGGCGGTGATGAGGACGACACGCGCGTTGCTCAAGATGAGTGCGAAGTTTAGGTGTGACGTATGGCAGAAGCCGCCGGGCTACCATGCGGGCGCCGTGCATCGGGCGTTCATGGTCTTCCCCGCAGCGTTCCTCCTCCTGTCCGCTATGGCGCCGAGCGCGCCCCGGAGCGCAGCCGTCGTCGTCGTCGAGATGCGCGACGACACCTTCGAGCCAGCGATCGTGCGGATCGAGCCCGGCGATTCGGTCAGGTGGGTGAATCGCGGGCGCAACCCGCACAACGTCGTCGCGACCGATGGGACGTTCCGCTCGAAGATCCTGCAGACCGGCGACAGCTTCACGGTGACGTTTCCCAAGGTCGGCCGCTTCGACTTCTTCTGCTCGCTTCATGGAAGTCCGCATGCCGGCATGTCCGGCGGCGTGTACGTCGGCGTCGCGCCCGAGGATGTCGCGACCACCAGCGCGAGCCACACCTACCCGGCGGACCCGCCCGTCCGTCCGAGCGGTGGGCGAACGATCCACGTGCCCCGAGATTTCGCGTCGATCCAGTCCGCCGTGGACGCCGCGAAGCCGGGCGACACCGTGCTTGTCTCGGCGGGTACCTACCACGAGTCGGTGATCGTGACGACGTCGCATCTCACGATCCGTGGGGAGGATCGCAACCGCGTCGTGCTCGACGGCGCGTTCGATCCCGAGCTCGCGAACGGTATCGCGGTCTTCGGCGCGGATGGCGTCGTGCTCGAGAACATGACCGCGCGCCACTACCCGTTGAACGGCTTCTACTGGCGTAGCGTCTGGGGCTATCGCGGAAGCTATCTCACCGCGGAGGGCAATGGCGATTACGGGATCTACGCGTTCGACTCGGGCGTCGGGCAGTTCGATCATTCATACGCGAGCGGAAGCCCTGATTCGGGTTTCTACATCGGTCAGTGCGATCCCTGCAACGCGCTTGTCACCGACGTGATCGCGCGCTTCAACGCCATCGGCTTCTCAGCCACGAACGCGAGCGGCAACCTGGTGATCCGCGACTCCGAGTGGTCGGACAACATGTCCGGCATCGTGCCGAACACGCTCGACGCCGAGGCACTGCCGCCGGAGCGCGGACAGACGGTCGTGAACAACTGGGTCCACGACAACAACAACCGCAGCGCGCCGGCGAAGGACGACGAGTTCGCATTCTTCGGCTCCGGCATCATCGTGCTCGGCGGCCGCGACAACGAGATCGCGTACAACCGCGTCGAAGGTCACGCCAACGTCGGCATCGCCGTGTCGTTCGTCCTCGATAAGAACGTGTGGTTCCCGGAACGCAATCGCGTGCATGACAACGTCGTTAGCGGCTCAGGCCTCGCGGACCTCGCGCTCGGTGCGCCTGCGGCCGGCGGTAACTGCTTCGAGGCGAACACGGCCGGAAGCCAGCTGCCGCCGCTGCTGCAGGAGGTGTACGACTGCGGTTCGGCACTGAGCGCGCTCGGTGGCGGCGATGTCGCGCTCTCGCTCGCCGGGCTCGGGCGCCTTGTGCGGGCGACGGTCCTGGGGCGCTATCCGCACGGCGAGCCGCGTGACACGCCAGCGACGCCGGCCCAGCCGAGCATGCCCGACATTAGCGTCTCGCCTGCCCCCGCCGGGCCGGCGGTGCGCGTCGACCCGCAGGCCGAGGTCCGGCGCGCGGCGGCGCTCCACGCGGTCGCGACGGAACGCGTCGACACGTCCCTGGGGAACGTCGTGTACCTCGTCCTCGGCTACGGCATGCCGCTCGCGAGCATCGTCATGCTGCTGTTGGCGCTCGCGATGAGGGTCCTCGGCCTCCGCGGCCCGCGGCGACGGCTCGTTCTCGCGCCGCTTGCCGCGTACGTGCTGTTCCTGATCGGCGTCACTGCCCTCGAGCTGGTCCGTCCGTGAGACTGCGCGGATGAAGATGGCGAGAGTGCATGGGAGTCGAACCCACCACGGAACGCAAGCGCCCCGTCAGCGGTTTTGAAGACCGAGGACATCACCGGATGCCTCGCACTCTCGTGTGCGTTTCCGAACGAACTCGCGGATCGAGTGTATGTAGGAAGGCGCTAGTGGCCCTCGCCATCGTCGCCACCCATCGGAGCGTGTGACGGCATCGATGTTTGGATGGGAGCCCTGCTCGCGCCGGCCGTCTCTCCGGGAATCGGCGCCGCAGCGGCCTCGACGATCAAGCGTCCGCGCATGCCGCTCTCATAGTGAGCGATGACGAAACAGCCGAACTCGAACGCACCGCCCGGTTCGGGGACGACGATGGTCGCGACCGCGGTTCCGTTTGGTGCGACACGTACGCCCTCGCCGCCGTGGGCCATCCCGTGGTCGGCGGTTCCGCTCAGTTGCGCTCCGGCGAGCCAGTCCATCGCGTAGCCCTTGCCGATGACCGGTTCGCTACCGGCCATGAACTCATGCTCGAGCTTGCCAACGTTCTTGAAGCTGAGGGTGACCTTCTCCCCGGCCCGCAAACTGATGATCTCAGGCGAGAACGAGTAGTCATTCATCTCGATCTGGATCGTGCGGCCGGCGCCTGGTGAAGCTGTGGCGCCGGCGCAGGCGCCGATCACGAGCGCAGTGACGACTCCTACTACAAGACCGCGCATGTTTGGCTCCCTACTGCCTCGGCTCCGGCCAATGGTAGCCGCGCGACTTAGGGCGATGGTGCCGCGCGGGGGGCGGACAGACGTTCAGCTGAGGCATGTCCGCTTCCATCGCCGCGTGGTGCATCGACTCGTGGCTGCTGACCGAGACCCTCGGCAACGGCACGGGGTTGCGGAAGTGCAGCCCTCGATCTCGCAACACGGACAGAAGACATCGTCAAGTGTGACCTCGACCGTCTCAGTGGCCGCGTCGGCGTGATCCGCCGTGTGTTGCATCAGCCGATCGATGCGCGGGCCACGATCACGGATGGCCGGGCTGTTGGGCTTCCGCCGTCTCGCAGATGCCAGCGTCTGACGGCGCCTGCGCCAGCGACGCGCGTTCGGCGTCGAGCTGCTCGACGACCTTCGGGTAGGCATCGCTCAGGCAGCAGCGGCATGACTTGTACCACTCGCGCATGCCCTGGTCGATCGTCGGCACCGCATCGCTGTGACCATGCGGCGCGGCCTGCTCGCCAGCGGCCTCCGCCGCGAGCCACGCGTCCACCTTCGCCTTGTACGTTTCCGGCGACTTCGCGAATTTCGTCAGGCAACCGTGGGCGCAGAAGGCGTACTCGCGATCTGGCAACTCCAGCGTCAGGCCGTGATCGCGCGCGTCCTCCAGGTCGACCACCATGTCGCACACCGGGTCCAGCAGCTTGGTCATCGCAAGGCACCTTCCTTCATCGATCGATGGTCGCGCCGCGCAGGCGCAGGGAGTTGGTCACCACGGTCACGGACGAGACCGCCATCGCGCCGGCGGCGAAGATCGGCGACAGCAGCACGCCCAGGAACGGATAGAGCACGCCCGCCGCGAGCGGGATGAGCGCGACGTTGTAGAAGAACGCCCAGAACAGGTTCGTGCGGATCGTCCCCACCGTCTTGCGGGACAGCCGAAGCGCCCGGGCGACGCCGCGAGGATCGGCGCCCACGAGGATCATGCCCGCCGACGCGATCGCGACATCCGTGCCGCTGCCGATGGCGATGCCGAGGTCCGCCTGGGCGAGCGCGGGCGCGTCGTTGACGCCGTCGCCCACCATCGCGACCCTGCGACCCGCTTTCTGCAGCTCGGCTACGAGCGCCGCTTTGCCGTCCGGGCGGACCTCAGCGCGGATCTCTTCGATCCCGAGGCTGCGGCCGATCGCCTCCGCGGTGCGTCGCGTATCGCCCGAGACGAGGATCGTCCGCAGTCCCATACGCCGCAGCTCACGGATCGCGTCCGCCGCGGCCGCGCGTGGCACGTCGGCGAGCGCCAGGATCGCGAGCGGCCTGCCGTCGATGGTCGCGATGAGCGGCGTCTTGCCCTGCGACTCGTGATGCGCGAGCAGGCCGTCACCCAGATCGGCGAAACCATGTGCCATCGCGAAGCTCCGGTTGCCGACGTACACATCGTGGCCATCGACGACGGCGTGCACACCCTGGCCCGGGAACGACTCGAAGAGCGCAGGTTCGCTTGCCACAAGCCCCTTCGTGCGCGCCGCCTCGAGCACGGCACCGGCAAGCGGGTGCTCAGAGCGCAGCTCGGCGCTCGCGATGAGCCGGAGGGCTTCGTCCTCGCCGTAGTCGGAACAGCTCAGGATGTCCGTGACCTCAGGCCGTCCGACGGTGAGGGTGCCGGTCTTGTCGAAGGCGACCGTGTCGATCCGCTGGGCGGCCTCGAGGGCGATCGCGCTCTTGATGAGAATTCCACGCGAGGCGCCGCGGCCGGTACCGACCATGATCGCCGTTGGTGTCGCAAGCCCGAGCGCGCAGGGGCACGCGATGATGAGCACGGCGATGAACGCCGTGAGCGCGTAGGTCAGCTTCGGCTCGGGACCGAGCACGATCCACGCGACGAACGCAAGACCAGCGATGACGAAAACGATCGGCACGAAGACCGCAGCGATCTGGTCGACGAGGCGCTGGATGGGCGCCTTCGAGGCCTGTGCGCCCTCGACGAGCCGGACGATCTGCGCGAGCGTCGTGTTCTCGCCCACCCGCGTCGCGCGGAAACGCAGCGCGCCCGTGGTATTGAGCGTTCCGCCGGTGACCTCGTCACCGGGATTCTTCTCGACCGGGATCGATTCACCGGTAAGCATCGACTCGTCGACCGCGGAGGTCCCGGCGAGGAGCAGACCGTCGGTGGCGATGGTCTCGCCCGGACGGACGAGCACGACATCGCCGATGCTCAGCTGCTCGATCGGCACGTCCTCCTCGAGGCCGCCGGGTCGGCGGACCCGCGCGGTCTTGGCGCCGAGGGCCAGGAGGGCGCGGATGGCGTCGCCCGTGTGCGCCCGAGCGCGCGCTTCCATGAAACGACCGGCCAGGACCAGCGCGATGATCGCGCTCGAGGTCTCGTAGTAAAGGTTCTGGGTCGGCACGAGGCCGTTGGCCCGGAAGAGGTCCGGCAGGAACGTCGCCGCGACGGACAGGCCGTAGGCGGCAGTCGTCCCGACCGCGATGAGCGTGTTCATGTTGCTCGTGCCATGCCGTGCGGCGTTCCACGCCGCGCGGTAGAACGGCGCCGCCGCCCAGAGCTGCACGGGCGTGGCGAGCAAGAACAGCGCGTAGGGCCGCCACGGTGCCCCTTCGAGATCAGGGACCACGAGGGGCGCGATCATCGACAGGAGGATCGCGAGCCCGGCGAGCACGCCTGCCACCACCAGGCGGCGGCGGAGCGAATCGACGTACCGCAGCCGGAGGGCGCGCTCGTCCTCGATGGCCGCACTGCGCGCGGCGTCGCCCTCGGGAATGACGAGAGCGCCGTACCCCGCACGCTCGACGGCCTTCACCAGGGCGCTGAGCTCGGCGTGCGCCGGATCGAGCCGTACGGTCGCGCGCTCGTTCGCGAGATTGACCTCTGCCGAGGCGACACCGGGCACGCTCGCGAGCGCCGTCTCCACGGAATGGACGCAGGACGCGCAGGTCATGCCGGTGATCGCGAGCTCGCGCTTCGCCGCGGGTGTCGCGGCTGCCGTGGTCATCGTCGTCGCGGCGGTCGTTGTCACTTGCGTGCCAGTGCGAAGAGATCGGTCAGCTCTTCGACCATCTTCTCGTTCCGACCTTCCTTGAAGCCGGTGGGAACGCAGGTCGCGAGGTGCCCGCGGAGCAGCTCAGCCTCGAACTTCTGCAGCGCGCGCTCCACGGCGAACGTCTGCTTGAGCACGTCAACGCAGTACGTGTCGTCCTGGACCATCCTCCGAATACCTTTGATGTGCCCTTCGATCGACGCGAGGCGCGCGTCGAGCTCGCTTGTGTCCGCCTGCATCTCGGGCCTCCGTCTTCCTGCGCGCGTACCCACCCCCTGGGGGGAGGGGTAGCTCATCCATCGTACCAGCCGCATGATCCACGATGCGGCGACGGCGACCGCGCCGGCTTCGTGTTGCTGCTCTTCGCCCGGCTCCGCGCTCGCGGCCGCGCCCGGGCTCGGCTCCGTCGATGACGTGATGCGTCCGCTCATCTAGCTCCCGATCACCACGCGCGCGATCGCGTACAGCGCAAGCGCGCCGATGCCGAACGCACGAGAGCGGAACAGCCGGGCGCGGGCGCCGGGATCTGCGAGGTCGCTGAGGCCGCGGAGTCGTCACCAAGACGGGGCGACGGTCGGTCAGGGATCCCACTGGAGTGTCACGCTCGCGCTCGCCACATGGATCCCCGTGCCGTCGGTCGTTTCCATATCGAGGATCAGCACGTACGCATCCCCGGGCACAACGATTCCCTGCTCATCGCGACCATCCCAGGTGACGGCCGTCGCCTGCCGCCCACCGGCGCTCGCGGTCACGGGCGCAACCTTTAGGCGGCGCACCGTCACCTCCGACGGAACGCCTCGACCGCCCATACCGTTGGCGACGACGCGCGCGGCGATCGGACCGCGGATCGTGCCTCGTGTTGCGCTGATCGTGATCGGGATGCTCGCGACGACGCCGATGGCGTAACTATCGGCGATCGTGATTTCGACCCGGCCGTTCGCAAGATTGGTGGGAACGCGAATGAGGCCCGTCGCCAGCGGGAGCTCACTGTTGGTGACGGGTACGGGACGAGCCGCGCAGGTCACGCCGAGGATGAGCACGGTCAGGGCTGATAGAAAGCATCGTCCTGACAGAGCGTGGGGTGTCGCGAAGCCGGAGACGTTCAATCCACCTGGATGATCATCGTAAGCCCACCGCCGCCCGCGTCCTCCTGGTTGTCGTTGGTGGTGTGGTGGTTGATGTGCCAGTGCCGCTAGGAACCCAAAGCGCCCGTCGTTGCCACCTCACATGTGTCTTACAACTACGGGGAAAGCGACGACTGAAGCTGGAGCCAGCGCAGCACCGCGCTCCGCTCGAAGATGCCCACCGGCCGACCCCTGCCGTCGGCGACGGGGAGCGCGTCGGCGTGCAGCTCGTCGAGCTTGCCGAGCGAGTCGAAAGCGTCCGCGCCGAGCGGCAGGATCGGCAGCGCCGCAGTGCGGCGGGTGAGCCAGTTCACCGAGGTCGAGCGCCAGCGCTCGACCGGGAAGCGCCCGATATCGTGCGGCGTGAGCGTGCCGAGCAGGCCGCCATCGGCGATCACGGGATAGAGCGGCTGCGGTGGCGCTGCGGCGATCCGCTCGACGGCATCGGCGACGCTGGCGTCCGCATCGAGCACAGCGATGTTCCAGTTGACGAAAGTGTCGACGGTGCGACTCTTCAACGCCGACTGGATCGTCGTGCGTGTTCCCTCCTGCTCGGCCGAGCTCCAGAGGAACCAGCCGATGAGGATCAGCCAGAGCCCGCTCGCTCCCGCGCCATCGAAGGCCTGCAATGCACCAAACGCGACGAGCAGCCCGGCGGCGACGTGTCCGGTGCGAACAGCGAGCCGCGTCGCCCGCCCGAAGTCGCCGCTCACCGCCCACGCGATGGCACGCAGCGCGCGACCGCCGTCCAGCGGATAGCCGGGGATGAGATTGAAGATGCCCAGCGCGGCGTTGCCGTAGGCAAGGTAGAACGCGACCGCGGCCGCTGGCATGCTCAGGGGCAGGAGGGCGCCCCAGGCGAGCCAGAGCAGCGCCGCGAGGGCGAGGCTGGTGAGCGGACCGACGAGAGCGACCGCGAGCTCGATGCGCGGGCGGGTCGCGTCGCGCTTGAGCTCGGATACGCCGCCCAGCGCGAACAGGGTGATGCCGTCGACGGGGATGCCGTTCGCGCGCGCGACCAGCGAGTGCGCGAGCTCATGGGCGAGCACCGATGCGAAGAACAGGAGCGCGGCCACGATCGCCCCGGCCCAGTTGGCGCCGCCGGTGATGCCGGGGTGGTGCATGGGCAGGTAGTCGGACGCGAGCGACCAGACCACGAGCGCGAAGATAAAGAGCCAGCTGTAGTGGATGGTGATCGGGATCCCGTAGGCGCTTCCGAGGCGCCAGCCGTTCTGCCGCATGACCCGAGCCTCGCTGCCGCGGCTGGAATCGGGCTGGACCTACGCTGGTTGGCCGCTGAGAACCGCTTCTCAGGCGTGCCTCAGGTGGGTCACAGCGCCTCGTCAGGCAACGCAGTCACGCTGGGCACCAAGATGAAGTGCGCCTCCCAAAGACGCGCGAGGAGGACAAAATGCTCGACTGCCCCGTCTGCGCCAAGCCCGTCGATCGCGAGACCGCGCCAACCTCTGTCTATAAAGGCATCACGTACCGCTTCCGTTGCCCGCGCTGTAAGGAGCGCTTCGATGCTGATCCCGGACGCTACCTTCGCAACGGCGCCGATCCCGACCACGGCGGATGCGGGAAACACACACATGAGCACGGGCATCACTGAACATGAGCGGCCCGCTCTTATGAGCGCAGGGCGAGCGCGCCGCTACCGCGTCGAGTACCTCATCGTCGAGCCGTTCCGTCCAGCAGACGCGTTGCAGCGCGAGCTCGCCGCGAGGCTTGGGGACGAGCCGCACGGCGGCGCGATCGCCGTCGCTGGCGACGAGTCGCTCATCAAAGTGCATCTCACCACCGCGCAACCCGAGATCGCGCTCGCCGTCGGTCGGTCCGCGGGAGCGCTCGCCGACGTGATCGTCGAGCCGCGCTGCATCGGGGCGTCATGGGAACGCGCGGCGTGAGGTGACGAGCGTCGAGGCCCCCACCCGCCGGCTGGGAGGCCTGGGCACCACTCGTCGCGTTCGCCGTCGGCTTCTTCTTCGCCGCTGGCCTGGGCGCCTACCTCGCCTGGTCGATCATCCGTTCCTGACGAGCCGCCACGGCTGGCGCATGGGCGAGCGGGAGTGCCGCGGTGAACGTGCTACCGCGCCCGAGCTCGCTGCGCGCCATAAGGTCGCCGCCGTGAGCGCGCGCGAGCTCACGCGCGACTGTGAGACCGATGCCGCTCCCAGACACGCCGGCGGTGTTCGTGCCGCGCCAGAAGCGATCGAAGACGTGCGCAAGATCATCCCTGGCGATGCCCGGCCCGTCGTCGGTGACGTCGAGCATCGCGCGACGCTGGTCGCGCGCCGTGACCAGGCGCACGTGCCCACCCACGGGCGTGTACTTCAGCGCGTTCGAAAGCAGGTTGCGCGCGATCTGAGCCAACCGATCGGCATCGCCGAGGACCTCGGCGGGTCCGAGCGCCAGGTCAAGCGAGACGCCCTTCGCACGGAAGCGATCGTCGAGCTCCGCCGCTACGTCGCGAGCGACGGCGGCGAGGTCGCAGGGGGCGCGCTCCAGCGAGAGGCCCGCGGCCTCGGCGCGCGCGAGCGATTCGAGGTCGGCGACGAGGCGACCAAGGCGCGAGGCCTCATCGTGTAGAGACGCGAAGGTCGCGGGTTCGGCGGGCAACACACCGTCGCGGAGCGCCTCGAGGTGCCCCTGGATGTTCGTGAGCGGCGTGCGCAGCTCGTGGGCCACGTCGCCGAGGAGCTGGCGGCGTAGCTGGTCCTCGCGCTCGAGCGCGTCGGCCATCGCGTTGAATCCTCGTCCGAGGTCGCCGACCTCGTCGTCGCCCCGGGCGGCGACGCGCGCGCCCCGCTCGCCGCGGCGCAGCGCCTCGGTCGCCGCGGCAAGCGCCGCCAGTGGACGCGTGATCCGGCGTGCGACGACGACCGCGAAGAGCAGCGCGATGAGCGCGGCGGCGAGCGCCCCCAGGACCTGCGCGCGAGCGAGCGCGTCGCGCACTTCCCTCTCGGCCGGTAGCAGATCGCCCGCCGGGAAACGCAGCGCGGCCGTCCCCACGACGCGCCCGTCGACGAGGATCGGCTCGCGTCGCTCGGGTCCCAGGGCGCCGGCTTCATGCATGCCCGGCATCGTCGACATCCCCATGTCGCCCGTCGCGATCACTTCGGTGCCGCCCGCGTCATGCAGGACGAGCGAAGCGCCCGAGACAGCAGCGAGATGCTGAGCGCCGATGATGTCCACCGGCGACCACGAGCCGCGCAGCGCGTAAGCGTCGGCCAGGCTCGCGACGATCTGCGTCACGCGCTCGTCCTGTTGTGAACGCGAGAACCGCTCGAATTCGAGCCGCAGCGCCACGACATCGATCGCGGCGACGACCAGGACCGCCACGAAGGACGCAGCGACCGCCGCGAGCGCGAGACGGCGGCCGAGGCGGCCGAGCTCAAGCATCGGGTTTCGCCCCAAAGCGGTAGCCCACGCCAGGCACGGTCTCGATTACGCGCGGCGCGCGGGCATCGCGCTCGAGCTTGCGCCGCAGATTCCTCACATGCGCGTCCACCGTGCGCTCGTAGCCCTCGTATTCGTAGCCCTGCACGCGGTTGATGAGCTCGGCGCGGGAGAACGCCCGTCCGGGCCGCTCGGCGAGCGCGAGGAGGATGCCCCACTCCGTCGGAGTAAGGGCCACGACTGTCCGATCGCGTCGGATCTCGTGGCGGACGGTATCGATCACCAACCCACCGCGGTCGAAGGCGCGCACCGGCTCCTGGGCCTGCTCGGCCTGCGGGGCGGCGCGACGCAGGATCGCCTCCACGCGGAGCACGACCTCACGCGGGCTGAACGGCTTGGTGACGTAGTCATCGGCGCCGAGGCCGAGACCGATGAGCCGGTCTTCCTCGGATGCGCGCGCAGTGAGCACGAGGACGGGCGTCGCCGTCTCGCTGCGAAGCTCGCGGAGCACGCTCTCGCCCGGCACGTCCGGGAGCCCGAGGTCGAGGACGACGAGCGCGGGAGCGGCACGACGCACCTGCTCGAGTGCGTCCGCGCCCGAGCCGGTCGTGAGGACGGAAAAGCCCGCGCGCTCGAGGTACGCGCGGAGGAGGTCACGGATCTTCTGCTCGTCGTCGACAACGAGAACGGGCCCGCGCACGGGCCCATTCTCGTCGAACGCGACCATGTCCCTAACGGACGACGACGGTGGTGCGCATTCCCGCGTCGGCGTGCCCGGGCACGCTGCAGTACGCGGGGTAGCTGCCAGCGGACAGGTCCCGCAGACCAACGGTCTGCGTCTGCCCGGCCGCGACGACGATGTGCACGCCGAGCGCGGGGATGGTGAGGTCGTGCGGCAGCGCGCCGCGGTTGGCGAGCGTGAGGTTCACCGCGCCGCCGGCGGGGAGGACGATCTCCGCCGGGGAGAGCGTGAATTCAGTGGCCGTGACGCGCACCTCTGGTGCGCCGGGGATCGCCGCGCTGGATGTGGTGGCGGCGCCGCCCCCGCCGTACATGTGGCCGGACCCCATCATGCCCGGACCCATACCGGCCGAGCCCATCATGCCCATGCCACCGCCCATGGACGGCGTGCCCATGCCCATCGGGAACGACACGCCGCTGGGTGCGATGGATAGATCGGCCACGCCGCGCGTCATCGCGGACGCGCCGGCGACCACGCCGAGGAGGAGGAGCGCCGCGCCGGAGACCGCTGTGACGATGCCGAAGATCTTCGTGGCGTTCATCGAGCGGCCTCCTCGATCGCGTGCGTGCGTGCCTTGAACTCCTCGCTATCGATCTCGCCGCGCGCGTAGCGCTCCGCGAGGATCGAGGCCGCGTGGCCGCGCTCCTGCGGGGAGCGACCGAGCGTGAGGACGAGCCATGCGATCCCGGCCGCCACGAAGACCCAGAAGAGCACCATCGCCAGCCACCCGAGGCCGAAGCCCCAGCCAATTCCCATTCCGACCATCATGTTGAACACCTTCCTTTCGGTCTTGTTACCCAGACGATGGCGCCCGGGCGTGAAGGTCGGTGGCGAGCGGTGTGAAGGAACGATGAAGACCACAGCTCGCCGGGTCGGAGGAAGACTCAGAGCGCGCTCAGCCCCCTCACAGGGAGCGCTCAGCGCGCGACGGTACAAGAAAGCATATGGATGACTACGGGTATGGCCTCTGGATCCTGGTCGTCATCAACTCGGCCTTCTTCATCATGCTCGCGCGCAGCTTCCTCAAGCCGAAATCCCCGCGCGACTGGCGCGCGATGGGCGTCTTCTCCGCGTTCGTGGTGGCGCTCTTCACTGAGATGTACGGGTTTCCGCTCACGATCTACCTGCTCTCCGGCTGGCTCGGGAGCCGCTTCCCCGCGCTCACGCTGACGCACGGCGGCGGCCACCTCTGGAACGATCTCATCGGCTGGACGGCCGACCCGCACCTGAGCCCCTTCCACATCGCGAGCTACGCCTTCATCGGCGGCGGCTTCTGGCTCATCTCGGCCGCCTGGAACGTGCTCTGGCAAGCACAGCGGGACGGCCATCTCGCCCTTACCGGACCCTACGCGCGGATCCGGCACCCACAGTACGCCGGCTTCCTGCTGATCATGATCGGGTTCCTGGTCCAGTGGCCGACGATCCCCACTCTGCTCATGTTCCCCGTTCTCGTCCTCGCCTACCGGCGACTCGCGATCGCCGAGGAGCGTGAGGTCCGTGCTGCGTACGGACAGCAGTGGGACACCTTCGCGGCCCAAACGCCGCGCTTCATCCCGAAACTCGCTGGGCTGAAGGTGGCGTTGAGCCAGCGCTAGGGAGGAGGTGTGCGCGGTGTATGCCCTTGAGCTCAGTGAGCAGGAGCTGCGCGTCGTGGGCCAGGCCCTCGAGGCGTACCTCGAAGAGTTCGGGCACGACGAGGCCGAGACGGTGCGCCTGATCAAAGGTGTGATGGCGCGCGTGCAGGCAGCGCAGGCGGCGTAGCGCCTCGCGATTCTCAGGTCGGATACCGCGTCGCCTCAGAACGCTCTCAGTGAGCACGCGCACTGTGGGAAGGGAAAAGAGATGGCACGGTGCATCAGCTGCGCTTCTGGCCCGTGGCCTTCATCGTCGGCGGTTTCCTGGTGGTGAGCTACGCGATCTGTCTCGCGGCCGACGGCATCTTCTCCGGTCTCGCGATGTACCGCGCGTGGGAGCCGTGGCTACCGGGCGTATCCGGCCTCTCCTTGGGGAGCTGGATCCTCGGCTCGATCGAGCTCGCGCTGTACGCGCTCTACGGCGGCGCCCTGCTCGTCGTGCTCACGCGCCTCGCCCTGCCACGAGAAGAGGCTGCCGGCCGTATGGCCGAAGTACGCCGCTAGGGCAGCCCCTGACACGCCTCCGGAGGTCGCTAGCGAAAGGGGCGCGGGAGCCTCGGTCGGCAAGTCGCAGGCCGACCATTTCACTCTCCGCGCCCCTTTGACATTCCGAGGGCGTGCCGGCCGCGACGATCCGGCCTCATCGGACTCGGCGGGCTCGCCTACGCGTCTGGCCCCCGGCATGCGTTCGACGCCGATCACATCTCCGCGATCGACAACACCATGCGCAAGCTCAACAGGTTGTAGTCCGGCATCCCCGTGAGGCTACGACACCCGGGCGAGCCGCACGCCGGGCGAAGGGCGGGTCGAGGCGATAGCCACTGCGGCGGCGATCGCGCCGAGGCCCGCGAGCTCGGATGACCCAAAAGGCTCGCTGAAGAGCAGTATTGCGAGCGCGACGCCGAGCACCGGGACGAGGAACAGGTAGAGCGTGAGCCGTCCGATCTCCTCGTATCTCGCGAGGTGATTCCACGCGACGTAAGGCAAGGCCGTGCCGGCGAGCGCGAGGACGAGCAGCAGCGCGACGAACGTGCCGGTCCATGCCACTTCGGCACCGCGCTCGACGACTAGTGCGAGCGCAAGCAGCGGCAGGCCTCCGAGCGCGAGCTGCCACGCGGTCATCGTGAGGAGGTCGTGGCGGGTGCCGATCTTCTTCAAAATCACGTTTCCGACCCCGAGGCTGGCCGAGGATCCCAGCGCGAGCAGCAGTCCAGAGATGCCGGAGGCATCGGCGCCCGCGATCGCTGGGAGTGAGATCAGCGTCACGCCGGCAAGGCCAAGGACGAGCGCGATCACCTTTGCCCGCGTCAACAACTCACCGAGCAAGACGGCGGCGAGAACGAGCACGAAGAGGGGCTGGACGTTGCCAAGCACCGAGGCGATCCCCGCGCCAGTGCGGACCGGACTGAGGAACATCGCTCCGAATCCGAGCGACGTTGAAGTGAGAGCGAGCGCGACGAGCCCGGCCCAACCGGTGACGGCGGGGAGTACCGGGCGTCGTAAGAGGACGACGACCGCAAGTAGCGCTGCGGCCGCGATCTCGGCGCGCAGCCCGGCGAAGAACAGCGGGGGCGCGAACGCGAGACCGGCCTTGATCGCGACGAAGCACACCGCGTAGATGGCCGCGACCCCCAGGGCCGCGACGGTACGGCGCGCCGGAGCCGACATCAGGCGGGTGACGAGCGGGAAGTCGAGTAGGCGTTCTCCACGTACTGAGAGACCATGCGCTGGGCGTTGAAGAAAGATCCGTTGAGCGCGATGGCCGCCCGCATCACTTCGGCATATGCGAGCGGCCGCCGGAAGAGCGGAAGGATGACGCGCTCGAGCTTGTCGTACAGCGTGTTGGCTTCCAGCGCGTCGTCGCTCTCCCGCGAGTCGTCTCCGATGCTCCACCCGGTGACGCCCTCGATGTGCCCTTCGATCCACCACCCATCGAGCACGGAGAGGCTGGGCACACCGTTGAGCGCCGCCTTCATTCCGCTGGTGCCGGACGCCTCCAGCGGCTTGCGCGGCGTGTTGAGCCAAAGATCCACGCCCCCGCAGATCAGCTTCGCCAAGGCCATGTCGTAGTCCTCGAGGTATACGACCGGCAGGTCCGTGCCTAGCGCGGCGCCCGCGGCGACAACGCGTCGGATGAGCTCCTTCCCCGCCTCGTCGCGAGGGTGGGCCTTTCCCGCAAAGACGACGGCGACCGGTCCGGCTCCGCGCGCGATGGCGCGCAATCGCTCGAGGTCGGAGAAGACGAGGGCCGCACGTTTGTACGCCGCGGCGCGCCGCGCGAAGCCGATGGTGAACGCGGCCGGGTCGAGCGTGCGGCCCGTCCGGCGCGCGACCTCTTCGAAGAGCTCGGCCTTCGCACGCGCGTGCGCGTCCCGGATCTCCTCGAGCGAGCACTTGATCGCATAACGCAGGTAGCGGTTGTCGCGCCTCCACTGCGGGATGTGACGGTCGTGTAGCGCCGCCATCGCGGGCGAGGTCCAGGTCGTCGCGTGCACGCCGTTGGTGATCGCGCTTACGGGGTAGCGCGGGAACATGTCGGCAGCGACCTCACCGTGGCGGAGCGCCACGCCATTCACGTAACGCGAGAAGCGCAGAGCGAGGTCGGTCATGTTGAGTACGCCGTCGCCGGCGACGCCGCTCGCTTCGATGGCTCGCGCGAGTTCGTCCCCGATGACCTCCCGCACGAGCGCCAGCGGGAACCGGTCATGCCCGGCCGGCACCGGCGTGTGAGTCGTGAAGACGCAGAGCTCGCGGACCCGCTCGCGCTCGGCCTCGCCGATGATGCGCAGATCGCCACCGGTCGCCTCCTCCGCGAGCAACGCGAGCGTAAGGAACGCGGCATGACCCTCGTTCATGTGGTAGACGCGCGGCGGCTCTGGGTACAGCGCGCGAATCAGGGCGACTCCGCCGAACCCAAGGACAGCCTCTTGCTTGAGTCGGTACCGCTCGTCGCCGCCATACAGCGCGTCGGTGATGGCACGGTCGGCCGGCGCGTTCTCCGCCAGCGCGGTGTCAAGAAAGTAGACCGGGACCCCACCTCCACCGATGCCGGTCACGGTCCTGCGCCACGCCCGCACGCGCACCACCCGCCCCTCGAGCGTAATTGCGACACGCTGGGGTAGCGCCTCGAGCTCGGTGTCGGGCGACCATTCGGCGGCGGACTCGCGCTGCGTTCCATCGGAGGCGAGCTGCTGCCGGAAGTAGCCCTTCCGGTGCGCCAGCGTCACGGCGACGAGCGGCACCGCCAGGTCGGCGGCCGCGCGGATGGTGTCACCCGCGAGCACGCCGAGGCCGCCGGCGTACGTCGGGATCGTGCTTTCGAGCGCGAGCTCCATGGAGAAGTAAGCGGCCAGCGGCGCGGTCACGCCGTCTCTAGCGGCCCGCGGCGGTGGCGACGAGAAACACGACGAGGACGACTAGCAGGAGTAGCAGCCAGCCCCAGGGCGTGGCCATCATGCCCGCGACGCCGCCCATCATCCCCATGCTCATGCCGCCGCCGGCGACCAACAGGTCGATCACGAGGAACACGAGCAGCACGACCGCGACACCGAGAAGAAGGCTGCCCACGTCGAAGTTGAACGTCATCGCGAAGCGAGCCTCACCACCACGGCAGAAGCGGACGCGAGGCCAGTGCGCACGCAGAGGGTCGCTCCAGAAGCATCTGCGCCACGTCACGCTCGCCACGCTCGAAACCCACGCGCGCTCCCGCCATGTATAGGCGCCACGTTCGGTACACCACCGCAAACCCTGAGCTGCGCGCTTGATCCGTCGCTTCGGCGATCGTCACGAGCTCGCCGTCGGGAAACACGTGCCTGCCGACGAAATCGACGCTGAGACGGACCCTGGGCAGGGGCCCTCGTGATCGCTCCACGGCGGCGATGCCGTGATTCAGGAAGAGGCCGCCGGGGCGGAGCGCGCGGTAGGAGGCGGCGAAGTAGTCGCGGAGCTTCTCACTCCCCACGTGCTCGAACATGCCGATCGACGCGACGGCGTCGAAGGAGCCGAGCCGCGCGAGCTCGCGGTAATCGAGTACGAACGCACGCACGCGGTCGGCGACGCGGGCCTCGCGCGCCTGCGCATCGGCCTCGCGCGCCTGCTTGTCGCTGAGTGTGACGCCCACCGCCTCGACGCCGTAACGCTGCGCCGCATAGACGATGAGCGAGCCCCAGCCGCAGCCGATGTCGAGGAGCCGCTGTCCCGGACGAAGCGCGAGCTTGCGGCAGACGAGGTCGAGCTTGGCCTCCTGCGCGTCGGCGAGTTCGGTCTCGGGCGAGCCAAAGTAGGCGCAGGAGTACGTCATACGTCGATCGAGCCACAGCGTGTAGAAGGCGTTCCCCACGTCGTAATGGAAGCGCACCGCGGTGCGGTCGCGCGCGACAGAGTGGCGGCGTCCGCGCAGGCGCGCGCAGCGCGTCAGCGCTGTCGCCGCGCCCGCGTCCCTCCGCAGCCGCAAGACATCGCGTAGCAGCGCAGCACGCTCGCTCCACGCGAGCCGGCCGAGATCGAAGGGCGTTCCGGCGCGGGCCAGCGCGGCGATGTCGCCCTCGATGTCGAAGTCGCCGCGCAGGTACGCGTCGCCCATCGCATCCGGCGTCGGCGGCCAGAGCGCGCGGCCAAGCGCGCCGGGCGACGAGAAGACGAGGCGGGCCAGCGTGTCTCTCGTCGGCCGGTCGCCCGCGAGCGCCAGCTCGACGCCGGAGTCCGTGGGCAGTGCGCGCACGAGGAGGGCGAGAACTCCGCGCGCGAGCGACTCGCGGCTCGGCCGCGCGACTCCGGCGAGCGCGCTACTGCGCGCCATAGCGGCGGATCCCTTCGAGCTTCGTGCGTTTGAGCAACAGCGCGTTCACCGCCACGAGGAACGAGCTCCCCGCCATGGACAGCGCCGCGATCTCCGGACGAAGGACCAGGCCGAGCGACGGGTAGAAGACTCCGGCCGCGATCGGGAACGCGATGGTGTTGTAGCCGACCGCCCAGAAGAGGTTCTGGCGCATCTTCCGCACTGTGGCGCGGCTGAGCGCGATCGCCCCCAGCACGTCAAGTGGATCGCTCTTCATCAGCACCACGTCCGCGGTCTCCATCGCTACATCCGTCCCGGCGCCGATCGCGATACCAACGTCGGCCTGCGCGAGCGCGGGCGCGTCGTTGATGCCGTCACCGACCATCGCGACGAGCTTCCCCGACGCCTGGAGCTCCTTGACCTTCGCAGCCTTGTCACCCGGGAGGACCTCGGCGAAGACGGTGTCGAGGCCGAGCTCACCAGCGATGCGTTCGGCCGTGGCGCGGTTGTCGCCGGTGAGCATCGCGACCTGGATGCCGAGCGCACGCAAGCGCGCGATCGCCTCCTTCGCCGACGGCCGCACCGCGTCGGCGATCGCGATGATGCCCGCGGCCGCACCGTCGACCGCCGCATACACGACCGTGCGGCCGGCGCCCTCGAGCGCGGCGGCCCGGCCGCCGAGGCCGTCGAGCGCGATGCCGCGGTCGCGCATGAGCTTGCGGTTCCCGACGAGGACGGTGCGGCCGTCGACCTGCGCCAGGAGGCCCAGGCCGGGAATTGCCTCGAAGCTCGCGGATCCCCGCACGTCGACTCCCTTCTCTTTGGCGGCCACGATCACGGCAAGCGCGAGGGGATGCTCGCTCGACGATTCGGCTGACGCGACGAGACGCAACAGTTCGCTCTCGGAGACGGGATTGCCGGCGGCGACGACTTCAACGACGCGCGGCTGACCGACGGTGAGCGTTCCCGTCTTGTCGAAGATAACGGCGCCCACTTTGGAGGCCTGCTCGAGCGCGGTCGCGTTCTTGAACAGGATGCCGTTGAGCGCGCCGAGGCCGGTGCCGACCATGATCGCCGTCGGCGTCGCGAGCCCCAGCGCATCGGGGCAGGCGATGATGACGACGGTGATCGCGAGCGTGAGCGCGAACACGAAGGTCGCGCCCGCGAGCCAGTACCAGCCCGCGAACGTGAGCAGGCCGAAGACGACGGCTGCGGCGACGAGCCACTGCGCGGCGCGGTCGGCCAAGCGCTGCGCAGGCGCCTTGGAGTTCTGTGCGATCTGCACGAGGCGAACGATCTGCGCGAGGGCGGTGTCCGCGCCGACCTTCGTCGCTTTGAAGCGGAACGACCCGGTCCGGTTGATGGTCGCGCCGATGACCTTCGACCCGACGCTCTTCTCGAGCGGCACGCTCTCGCCTGTGACCATGGACTCGTCCACGGTCGAGCTGCCCTCGATCACCTCGCCGTCCACGGGGATCTTGTCGCCTGGCCGGATGAGCACGATGTCCCCTGCGACGACCTCGGAGGTGGACACCTCCAGCGGCTGGCCGCTCCGGATCACGGTCGCCTTCGGCGGCGCGAGGTCCAGGAGCGCGCGAATGGCGTCCGATGCTCCCGCGCGGGCGCGCATCTCGAGCCAGTGACCGAAAAGGACGAAGGCGAGGAGCACGACCGAGGCCTCGTAGAAGACCTCGCCCTCGAAGAGGAACGTCGCGGCGACACTGAAGAGGTACCCGCTGCCTACCGAGAGCGCGACGAGCACGGACATATCGAGCGTGCGGTTGCGCAGCGCCCGGTACGCGCCGACGAAGAAGATCTGACCGCTCCAGAAGACCGCGGGGGTCGAAAGGATAAAGAGGAGAAGGGCGTTCGAGATGCCGAAGGGCGTCGGCAGGCGGAGGCCGAAGACTTCGGTGGCGAGCGGCGAGTACGCGAACACCGGGACCGCGAGCACGAGCGCGACGAGGAAGCGGTTCCGCATGTCGCGGACGATCTCGTCCATCGACATGCCGCCGCCGTGGCCCATCGCGTGCGCCATCTGCGCCATCTCGCTGCTGGGCATCGCGGTCGCGTGACCCGCGTGCTCGGCCATGGCAGGCATCGCGTGCTCGCCGTCCACCGCATGCCTGGCTTGCGCTACGGCGCTCCCGACGACCGCCACTCGCTCGTCCGGGCAGAGATGCCCGGGCACGATCTCTCCGCCGCAGCGGCAGCCGAAGTCGGCGATGAGCTGACGGATACGCTCGGGCGTGATCCGCGCTTCGTCGTACCCGACGGTCACCACCTGGCTCACCGCGTTCGCCTCGACATGGTGGATCGCGGGCTGACGGAGCAGATGTCGCTGCAGCGCGGCCGCACTGCTACCACGCAGCAGGCCGGCAGCCTCGAAGACGGTCTCGGTCACGGGACGGCGCTCGCGATCGCAGCGGGTCCGGCGAGAAGCGCTCCGAGCATCCCTTCCGGCGCGGGTCGGATGAGCCCCTGAGAATCGAGGAACGCGCCCCGTGAGTAGTCGACGGCGACGATCTCGCCGTCGGCCCGGCGGATCTCGTGACGCCAGACTCCCGAGACACGCCGGACCTCGTCGAGCCGGCTCTCGATCCGAAGCTCGTCGCCCTCCCGCGCGGGCGCGCCGAGCACGAGGTGGTGCCCGACCTGGAGCGTGACGAAGTCGGCCTCACGCATCCGCTTCCGCGTCCAGCCCACGGCTTCGGCGGCCTGGAAGATCGCGTGCTCGAACCACTGGAGGATCACCGCGGGCCTCGCCTCGCCATCCGCGCCGATCTCGTAGCTGCGCACGCGGTGACGCATGACGAACGGTTCGCCGCGTGCATCGCCGCCATGGTCCTCGAGGGTGGCGGGCCGGGGTGCTCCGATGCGGGCCCAGCGCGCCGTCGCATGAGCGCAGATGCGAGCCGATACCGCGAATTCGTACGTGAGGACGAGCGCATCGGCGTCCGCCGCTCGAACCTGAAGCCGGACGCCCATCTCGTCCCCGGCCCGTACCGGCTCGCGATACGCGAGCTCCATTTCAGCGAGCCGGGCGCCCGCGAGCCAATCGGGAGCGCCGAGCGCGACGAGGCCCTCGTCGGTGGCGCTACGCACGAGCGCGAGATACATCGCGTTGTTTAGGTGTCCGTTGGCATCACAGTCGTCCCAGCGTGGCCGCAGCAGCACGATCGTTGTGAGCCCGGCCAGGCCACCCATGCGATCGACCATCGTACGCCGCACGTCCTTCGACGCGGTGCCGCTCAATCGATGACCACGAGCGAAGGGATCGGTTCGGCATCGCGCCACGGCCAGGTGGGATCGTCGGACAGGAGCACGTCGGCGTCGCGGATCTCACAGCCCTCGCGCAACGAGCCGTCGATGCGCTCGACCTCGCAACACGGTCTTCCCGCCGCGTCAATGCGGTAATGCAGGAGCTCACCCCGGACGGTCCGATACGTCCCGACTTGGAGCATCCTAGACCGCCATAGCGCCGCGTCGGGAAACGAAATGGTAGCCGCCGTGGATCCGCCGCAGCTGGCGGAGCATGATGGCGATGCCAACGAGATTCGTCGCGATGCCGAGCAGCATGAGCGGGGTGCGGAACTCCACCAGGAACAGCGCGAGGCCCGAGAGACCGACGATCGGGAGCACGTCGGCGAGGTGATGCGCGCAGCACGCGATCATCGACACGCTCGAGGTCGCCGTGCCCGCCCCGGCAAGCGCGACGGACTCACGCGCCATCGCGCGCTGTAAGAGACGCAGATACACGAAGAGCCCGACCTGGGTGCCGAACCCAGCGCTGATGAGCCCGACGAAGAGGCGATCGCTCCAGAGGAGCTCGAGCGCGTGCTGGGGACCCTGTGCCCAGGTGACGATCGCGAGGTAGAAGCCGACGAGCGCGAGCGCGCCCGCGAAGCCGGCTGCGATGGAGAGCGCGATGCGACGCGTCATCGCGCGCGCTCCCATCGCAGCAGCCGGGAGGGAAGGGCAACGTCGCGGACCTCGAGCTCGACGACCTTCGCCGCGTCGAAATTGGCGCGGCTGAGCGAGGCGAAGGTGAGCATGCCGGTGCGGTGGTGGCCGCCCTTGGGCGCGTCCCACAGACTGGGCGCCACCCACGTGCCACCGTCCAGGCGCAGGCGCGCGAGCTCCTTGAGGTCGAAGCCGTCGAGATCGACCGAATGCGTGTCCATCACGACGCGCGCGGAGGGCACATCGGCGCCGAGCCAGCTCACGACGATCGCCACGGCCGCGGCTTCACTGGTCTGCTCGCCCAGATCCGAGTCGCTCTTCGCGGCCGCCGCCGACGAGGAGGCGGGCGCCGATGCGACCGGCGCGGCGCAAGCCGCGGTGAGCAGCGTGAGCGCGAGAGTGATCGCGAGCCTGCGCAACAACATGCCTAGCCTCCGTTCAGTGCGCGCGCGATCGCGTAGAGGGCGAGACCGGCAAGCGCGAGCCAGCAGATCCAGTACAGCGCGACCGACCACCACATCTGCGTCCCCCGCGCCTCGAACGAATGCTTGTCGCCCATGCCCCAGGCGTGGAGTACCAGCCTGAGCTCCGCGAGCTTCAGCCGCTTTGCGACACGGTCGGCAGTGAGCGGACGCTGCGCCTGCGAGGTTCGTGGCGAGTGACGCGACGGGACGCCAATCACGACCGCGCCTCGGTCGCGTACGACTCGCCCGCGCCCGCGTGCGGGGCCCGCTCGCCGGGAAGCATGGACGCATGGCCGCGGCAGCATTCCGGGAGCTCGTTGCGAAGGATCTCCAACGTCCGCGCTGCCTTGATCAGGAAGTCAACCGATGCGGGGACGACGAAGATACGGGGGTGCCCGTTCCATTCGAGCGCGACGCGCGCGTCGATCCGCCCGGCCTCGGACGCGGATTCGCTACGCAGCGGATTGCGCTGGTCATAACCCTCGGCGGAGGTGGGCGGGCGCAGATGTATGACAGAGTCATAACGCGCGAGCTGCTCCACGTGCGTCGTGCCGACCGAGGACCAGAGCGTGTCGGGGCCGGGCCAGTAGGCGGCGCCGTCCACGGTGCCGCGGTCGCATAGCTCGACGGCCGGATTCGCGCTGCCCGCGGCAGCCTCGAGCTCGCGCTGGACATAGAAGATCGCACGTTGCGCGGCGCGGCGACAAGGATCGTCGCCTCGGCGGGGAAAGCCGCCTCCAAAGACGATGCCTGCCGACTCTGGCAGCACCATTACGTGCTCGCACAGCGACTGGCGGATAAGCTCGAGCACGCCAGTCTTGCCGGCGCCCGGCCCGCCCGTGAGCACCACGCGCTTGAGCGGATGCGGCTCGCGACACGCACAGGCCTTCACCGGACGACGAGCTTTCCGCGGAGCATCCCCATGCCGCACTGGAAGATGTATTCGCCGACCTTCGCGGCCGGCAGATCAAGCGCAACGTTCTGGTTTTCGGGAAGCTCGGCGCTCTTGTGGAAGTCTGCGAAGACCACGCGCTCGGAGCACGCGCTCGACTCGGTGCGTAGGAAGGTGAGGCGAATTGGGACGCCGGCGTCGGCGACGATGAGGTCCGGTGTGTAGCCGCCCTTCACCAGGATCATCGCTTCCTGCAAGCCGGATGACCCGAGCACGGCGCGAGTCTCCTCGCTCTTGGGCAGGAGGAAGAACGCACCCACGCCGGCGACGGCGAGCGCGCCGACGAGGGTGACGAGGATCTGATCGAGCGTCATGTCATGACCTCCCTGGACGTAAATTTGCGCAGCCGGTTCGCGTTCGTGATCACCGTCACCGAGCTGAAGCTCATCGCGGCAGCGGCGAGGATCGGCGAGAGCAGGATCCCGAAGAAGGGATACAGCACGCCGAGCGCAACGGGCAGGCCCAGCGAGTTATAGACAAAGGCGCCAAAGAGATTCTGATAGACGTTGCGCATCGTCGCCCGTGAGACCTCGATGGCGAGCACAACGCCCCGCAGGCTCCCACCGATGAGCGTCACATCGCCAGCCTCGATCGCCACGTCGGTCCCAGTACCGATAGCGAAGCCGACATCGGCCTGCGTGAGAGCGGGCGCATCGTTGGTGCCGTCGCCGACCATGCCGACGCGCTTGCCCTCCAGCTGGAGCTTGCGCACCTCCATCGCCTTGTCGCCGGGCAGGACCTCGGCGCGTACCCGATCGACGCCGACCTGGCGGGCGATTGCCCTCGCGGTGCGCTCGTTGTCGCCGGTGAGCATCACGACCTCGAGGCCAAGCTCACGCAGACGCTTGATCGCGCGCACGGAGTCTTCCTTCACGGTGTCCGCGACGGCCACGAGTCCCGCCGGCCGACCGTCGATGCTCACGTACATCGGCGTCTTGCCGTCCTCGGCGAGCACGGCCCACGGACCCGGCAGACCGCCGAGGTCGACGCCGGCCTCGCGCTGGAAGCGCTCGTTCCCCACCCGCACGAGGTGTCCATCGGCGATCGCGACGACGCCACCGCCGACGACCGAGGTGAAGTCCGAGATCGGACGCAGCGCGACCTTGCGTGCGAGCGCGCCCTTCACGATCGCCGCGCCAAGGGGATGCTCGGAGCCATGCTCGGCGCTGGCGACGAGCTGCAGAAGCTGCTCCTCGGTGAACGGAACGAGCGCCACCACGTCGGTGAGCGCGGGTTCGCCCTTGGTGATCGTGCCGGTCTTGTCGAGCACGATCGTCTGCAGGCGCTGTGCGCCCTGGAGCGCCCCGCCGGAGCGGATGAGCACACCGTGCTCGGCGGCCTTGCCGATGCCGGTGGTGAGCGACATCGGCGTCGCCATCCCAAGCGCGCAGGGGCAGGCGATGATGAGGGTCGTGACCATGACGATCGTCGCGTAGGCGAAGGCGGGCGCGGGGCCGAAGTCGTACCAGACGACGAAGCCGGCCAGCGCGAGCATGACCACGATCGGCGTGAAGTACGCGCTCACCTGGTCGACGATCCGCTGGATCGGGACCTTTGTGGCCTGCGCGTCCTGGACGAGGCGCACGATGTTGGCGAGCGCGGTGTCCGCTCCGACCTTCGTGACACGGAAAGTGAATGAGCCATGCGTGTTCATCGTCGCGCCGATGACCTCGTCGCCGAAGGCCTTGTCCACGGGGATCGACTCGCCGGTGATCATCGACTCGTCGATCGCGGACGACCCGGACACGAGCGCGCCGTCGAGCGGGATCCGCTCGCCGGGACGGACGACGACGAGCTCGGCGACCTGCACCTCGGCGACCGGCACGGTGGTCTCGTTGCCATCCCGGATGACCCGCGCGGTGCGCGGCTGCAGGCCGATGAGTTTCTTGATCGCCTCGCTGGTGCGCCCGCGCGCCTTGATCTCCATGGCCATACCAAGGACGACGAGCGCGGTCACGACCGCGGTCACGTCGTAGTACACATCGGTGAAATCCCCGGAGGGGAAGAGCTGAGGCGCGAGGAGGGCGACCGTCGAGTAGAGCCATGCCGTGCCCGTCCCGATCGCGATGAGCGTGTGCATGTTCGCCGAGCGGTGCTTGAGGCTGTCGACGAGACCGACGAAGAACTGGCTACCCGAGTACGCGAGGACCGCGAGGCTCGCGATGCCCATCGCGACCCACAGGTGGTGGAGTTGCTCGCTCCCTCGCGGGAAGAGGTCGCGGAGGAGCGGGAAGAGCCATGGATACGAGAGGATCATCGTCGGTGCGGCGACCGCGGCCGCGAACCACCACTTGCGCATGAGGCGCCGGTACTCGCGCTCGCTCTCGCTCGCCGTGGCGTCGAAACTGGCCTCCTCCTTCTCTGGCTGCGCAACGCGATCCGTGTGCAACACGCGCGCCAGAGCCGCGACGCTCGCGCTATCGCCGAGCGCCTCGACGTGCAGTCGGCCACGGGCGCGATCCGTCCGGACCTCCGCGACCGCGGGGGCGAGACCGCGAGCCAAGCGGGCGACGGTGTCGGCGTCCCCGTTCGCGCGCAAATCCACATCGACGCGCGTTACCTGCACGCCCATCTCACGCACGAGCGTGGTGAGCGAAACGAGGTCGAGGTCGGTGAGGTCGGCGTCGATCGTGGCGCGCGCCGTGACGGGGTTGACGACGACGCTGCGCGCCCCGCGCACGGGTCGGAGGACGCGCTCGAGGCTCTGCGCCTCGGAGGCGCAGCTCAGCTCGGTGAGCGCCAGCGTGACCTTCGCCGAGAGTGCGGCGGCGCTAGTCATGCAGGTGCGCTCCTCGCGACGCGGTCTGCTCGCGATCGGCGGGTCCAGCCTGTCCCTGCTTGGGGTCAAGTCCGGAGTGCCCGCCGTGACCGCCGTGTAGACCGTGCATGAGGAACATCGAGCCACCTCCGTGCTGTGCTACTCACACCACCATGGCGGGCTCCGCTGAGCAGAAACTGGCGACCGCCTGAGGGTCGGCTGTGAGTTCGGAATGAGAAATAAACGCTGGGCGGACAGATCCGCCTCTTTAGTGGTGCGCGGCCGCCGAGGGCTGCTCGTCGGTCGTCTGGGAAGGGGACTGAGCACCGGCACGCAGCCGCAGCAGCTCCTCACGATCATCAACGTGGTGCTCGTGGCCCCGATGCATGAACAGCATCATCAGCGGACACAGCAGGAACAGCAGCGCGAAAGGCAGGAACGCGAGTAGACCTTCCATCAGTTGTTTCTCCCTTCATGGATGACCAGCTCGCCGGAGTACATGCCCATGCCGCAGGTGAAGACGAAGCGCCCCGGTCGCTCCGGCGTGAAGCGGATGGGTGTCTCGCCATGCGCGACGAGCCGGTGCGCGCTGGGCCAGAGGTCGCTCACGAGCAGCTCCGTGCACGGGTCGTCCTCGCGCCGCTCGAAGCGCAGCGTCGCGGGGATCCCAGCCTCGAGATCGATGCGCGACGGGGTGTAGCCACGGTCCACGACGACGCGCATCTCCTGCGTCCCATCCGCGAGACGGCGCGCCCGCAGCGCTCGAGTGCGCGAGCGCGAGACCAGCAGCAGGACGACGGCGGTGAAGACGAACGCGAGGCCGATCCAAATCACGAGTCCATCGTCGTGCTCGCGGCTTGCGCCGTTCTGGAACGCGGCTGAGAGCGGCCTGAGGACCTTTCGGCTGTGAATCGGAATCGGCCGTGACGGGCGACGCTGGGCGAATTGAGGATGCGTTTGAGATGACAGCATGCGCATGTTCTAAGCAGACAAACCGCCGCTAGAGAGTCCAAACGGCTTTACCTCGGGGGCCCTTCGGACGCCGGGTACGCTCGGCGCAGCGTTCTCTCTCTAACGGAACCGCCGCGGGAGGTCGGGACTCTATCTGTCGACGAGGGTTGCACAAGCGCAGCCTGAACGACAGCAGCGAAACGAACGCGAGGACGATTCAGATCACGGGTCCATCGTCGTGCTCAGGCCGCGGTCGCGTCCGCCTTTGACTCCAGCTGCACGACGGCCGGCAGACGTACCGTCACGACGGTCCCGCGGGAAGCGCGTTGCGCGAGGGTGATGGCGCCGCCGTGGCGCTCGACGATCCACTTCGCGATGGAGAGCCCAAGACCCGTTCCCGCGGGATCGAGACGTTGCGCCTCCTCGCCGCGGTAGAAGCGCTCAAAGGCGCGCGCCGCAGTCTCCGAGCTGATGCCGATCCCTTCGTCCTCGACCGCGAGCACCGTCTCGCTGCCGTCGCGGCGCAGCGAGAGCAGCACCGCCCCATCGCCCGGCGTATACGACAGCGCATTGTCGGTGAGGATCAGGACCAGCTGCTTGAGCCGATCACGCTCCCCCACCACGACGCTTGCTTCGAGGTCGACGACGCGCAAACGCGATCCGGCCTGGCCGCGCAGCTCGCGGAACACTTCCATCAGGACCTCGTCGAGCGGCACAGGCTTGCCAATGAAGGGCTGCGGACCAGAGTCCGCCCGCGCGAGCACGAGCAGATCATCGACCAGCCGCGCGAGACGGCGTGTCTCCTGACGCGCCTCGGCGAGCGTCGCCTGGGCCTCGTCCGGGGGAAGCTGACCGCGCGCGAGGAGCTCGAGGTCGCCCTGCAACGCAGTGAGCGGTGTGCGCAGCTCGTGCGAGACATCAGCGACGAAGCGCTGCTGGCGCCGATACGCATCGTCGAGGCTAGCGAGCATGGAATTGAACGTGCGCCCGAGCTCGCTCAACTCGTCGCGGCCCTCGTCGCGGACCTCGATCCGCCGGGCGAAGCCGCGGGAGACCGCGATCGCGCGCGCCGTCTCGGTCATCCTTGCGATCGGCCGCAAGGCGCCGGCGGAGATCGCCCACCCGCCGGTCACCGCGAACGCGATGCCCGCGAGGCCCATGAGGGCGAGGATCAGGCCGAGATTGCCGAGCGACGCGTCGAATGCCGACATCGATGCGGCCACGACGAGCCGCGTACCTTGGACACCCGGCAGGTTCGCGGCGTACGCGCGGACGCGGCCGTTCGCAAGTCGTGAGTCCTGAAGCCCATCACTCGCAGACGCGGGCCGGAACTGCGAGAGGAGCGGATCCTCGGTGTCCCCGCCGCCAAGCGCGTTGGTGTCGCCCAGGATGACCAGCCAGATCGCTGTCGGCGAGCTCGCTGCTTGCGCCGGCTTGGTGAGGGTCGCGAGGTGCGACGGATCGGTGCCACGGGCGGTGAGCTCTGAGGCCGCGTGTTCCCAGGACGTGCGCAGCGACGAATCGACATCGCTCTCATGGGACCCGGTGTGGATGACGAACGCGACGGCGAGCGTGGCGCCGAGCACGAACGCGAGAAGCGCTCCGTACCAGAGCGCGAGCCGCAGGCGGATACTCACGCCGCCGGCGTCCTAGGTCGCGGGCTCGCGCAGGACGTATCCGGCGCCGCGCAGCGTGTGGATGAGCCGCGGCTCGCCGGCGGCCTCCAGCTTCTGGCGGAGGTAGCGGACGTACACCTCGAGCACGTTGTAGTTGCCACCGAAGTCGTAGCCCCAGACCTTCTCGGTGAGCTGCTCCTTCTCGAGCACCTGGCGCGGGTGGCGCAGGAACTGGAGCAGGAGCTCGTACTCGGTGGTGGTGAGCGCGATCTCGCGCGTGCCGCGCCGCGCGCTGCGCGTGCCGGTATCGAGCGCAAGGTCGACGAAGCGCAGCACTTCGACCTCACTCGGCTCCTTGCGCCGCAGCAACGCGCGGATGCGTGCGGTGAGCACCTCGAGCGTGAACGGTTTCACGAGGTAGTCGTCGGCGCCGGCGTCGAGGCCGACGATCTGGTCGGCAGCCGCGTCCTTGGCGGTGAGCATGAGGATCGCGAGCTGCGGATCGCCCGCGCGCAGACGCCGGGCGACCTCCACGCCGTCGATGCCCGGCATCATGATGTCCAGCACCACGAGGTCGGGAGCGAACTCGAGCGTCTTCTTCAGCGCGGCGGCACCGTCGCGCGCGGTCGCGACCGCGTAGCCCTCGAACGAGAGCGCGCGGCGCAGCATGTTCGTGACGTTCTCGTCGTCGTCGACGACGAGCAGCCGACCGGGACGGGCCGGACCCGCGCCGGGCGCCTGCGCGGTGTCGGTGGCCACCACCGAAGACGATACCGGTGTTTGCCCCTCGGAGGCCGCGTCCGGGTGTCTCTCGGGGCCATGTTCAAAGGTCACGTTCGACCTCCCGCAAGCGCCGCTTCCTGTCGCACCACGTCGCGCACTGCTGTCTCATGGCGCCCGGACGCTTCGGCGTCCGCGAAGAAGCGGTACGGCTTGGCGAGGAATTCATCGCGGCAGCCGCGCGAGCAGAAGGCGAAGCGCTCGTCATCCCAGACCGCGACGATACCGCTCGCCTGCTCGACATGCATGCCACAGACCGGATCGACGAGCATCGCCGTGGCCTCTTTGAACGCTCCGTCCTCGAGCCACAGCACGCGGTCGGCGATGTCCTTGATCCGCTGGTCGTGGGAGACGATCACGATCGAACGTCCCTGTTCCTTCGCGATCGATCGCAGGAGCCGCATGATCTCGTGTCCGATCTTGGAGTCGAGGTTCGCGGTCGGCTCATCGGCGAGGATGAAGGTGGGGTCGTTGACCAGGGCCCGGGCGATCGCCACTCGCTGCTTCTCGCCTCCCGACAGCTTCTCCGGCAGGAAGTGCAAGCGTTCGCCGAGGCCGAGGTCCAGCAGCAGCTTGGTCGCGCGCGCCTTGGCGTCCTTGCTACGCACGCCAGCGAGCTCGGCGACGATCGCGACGTTCTCGAGCGCGGTGAGCGCCGAGAGCAGGTT
Source organism: Candidatus Limnocylindria bacterium (assembly GCA_041493915.1). GTDB lineage: Bacteria > Chloroflexota > Limnocylindria > P2-11E > P2-11E > CF-39. The sequence goes on along the minus strand of JBGPZT010000003.1, from coordinate 23,005 downwards.
GAAGTCCTGGAAGATGAAGCCGAAGCGGCGCAGCCGGATCGCGGGCAGCTTGTCCTCCGGGAGCGCGCTCAGGACCTCGCCGTCCAGGCGGATCTCGCCCTCGCTCCCGCGCAGCAGCGCGCCGAGCATGAGGAGCAGCGTGGTCTTACCGGACCCCGATGGCCCCATGATGAGCACCACCTCGCCGGGTGCGACCTCGAGCGAGACATCACGAACGGCGACGACCTCGGTCGCGGCCGTCCCGAAGCGTTTGGTGAGATGTGAGACCGAGAGTGTGGGAGCGTTCATGCGACCTTCCTCCGGAAGACGATCGCGGGGTCGACGCCCGAGATCTGCGCGATGGGCGCGATCGCGGCGAGGCCCGCGACGACGAGCGAGATCCCGGCCGCCTTCAGGATCGACGGCCAAGTGATCTGCATGTATAGGAGCGGATCGACGAGCGGCGCGATGGCCGACGCCGCGTAGGTGAACGCGAGACCGAGCCCGAAGCCGAGCGCGACCGTGAGCACCGCCTGGCCGAGCACGACGCCGTAGCAGTGCCGGCGTGCGGCACCGAGGGCGCGCAGCAGTCCGAATTCCGACAGGCGCGACACGGTCGTGGTGTATACGGAGAGCGCCATCACGGCGAGGCCGATGAGGACGCCCGCGAGGTTCATGATCACGGCGATCTCGGTGCTCATGTCGCGCACGACCTTGCGCTCCTCACCACCGAACCTCGCAGTCGATGACGCGGTGACGCTCGGGACCGCCGCTTCGATCCGAGCGGCCACGTCGTCGGGCGAGACGCCTGGCGCGACGCGCACGAGCACGTAGCTCGTTGTGCTCGCGTTGCCGAGAAGGCGGTCGAAGTCGTCGAGGCGAATGAACGCGAGCGAGGAGAGCGTGCTGGCGAGGCCCTCCGCGAGCCCGCCGATCCGGAAGTCGGAGCCCAGGATCTGCACGGTATCGCCGACCTTGGCGCTCTCCTGCCTCAGGGCACCGTCCACAATCACCTCGCCCGGCTTCGGATACGCGTCACCGGCCGCGATCTTCGCCGGCGTGCCCATCGTCGCGCCCTCGGGAAGGCCGATCACGTACGCGATGTACGGCTTGTCGTCTCTGACTATGACGTTCGTGAGGTAGCGCACCGGCGAGGCCTCCGCGACGCCCTCGATCGTGCGCACCTGGTCGACGACGCTGCGCGGGATCGTGGACGAGGCCATGTGCATATTCCGCACGCCGGACTGCGCGACCCACACGTCCGCGCCGGTCTTCTCGATAAAGGACGCGATGCGCCCCTCGAGCCCGGCGAGCACCGCATCGAGCGAGAAGATGAGCATGAACGCGAGCGCGACGCCACCCATCGCCATGAGCGCCTTGGCCTTGCTCTGGAAGAGGTTGCGGTGGGCCAGATGGAACATCGCGTTATCTCCGGAAGACATCCGCCGGCGCGAGCGCGGCGATGACGCGCGCTGGCAGGAGAACAGCAAGGAGCGCCATGAGCGCGCTCGCGGCGAGCCCGGTGGCAACCGTCCGTGGCTCGAAGGTGACGAGGAACTGCGGGCGCAGCTCCATCACGAGCTGGGCCTCGCCGACCGCGAGCATCAGTCCGAGCGCTGCGCCGGCGAGGGTGACGATGACTGCCTGCGTCAGCGTGACGCGGTACAGGGCCCGCGCCGATCCGCCGATCGCCTTCAACACGCCGTACTCGCGCCGCCGCTCGAGGGTCGCGGAGTAGAGCACGAGACCGACCACGAGCGTCCCGACCAGGAACGCGATGCCGGTCATGAGCCGCACAGGCGGTCCGATCACGCGCGAGAACACATCCACGTCGTTCTGCGCGACCTCGGCCTTGGGGCGCGCGCTCACGCCCCGGATCGTGTTCAGCCGCTCTCGCAGATCCGCCTCGCTCGTTCCGGCGGTGGGCGTGACGAGCAGGAAGCTCGTCATGTCCGGCAGGCTGAAGAGCGATTCCGCCGCGCTCTTGCGCACGAAGATGAAGCTCGTCATCCACGAGGTCGTTCCTTCGGACATTCCCACGATCGTGAAGCGCCGACCCATGAGATCGAAGCGGTCGTCGACGGCGAGGTCGTAGCGGCGCGCCAGTGCTCGGTCGACAACGGCCTCGTCGTCCGTCGTCACGTCACGACCGCCGGCGAGCCGCCAGGGTCCCCCGCCGAGGGCGGCGTCGAAGCCGACGAGATAGGCGGAGCGTTTCTCACCGCGCAGCTCGAGAATGACGAACGACGAGAGGATCGGCGCGGCCGTCGCGATGCCCTCGGTCGCGAGCACACGGTCGCGGGTTCCGGCGGGGAGCACCGAGGTCGCGACGAGCATGTTCTTGATCCCCGACTGCGCGACGACGATCGAGCCGGGCGAGTGATCGAGGTACGACGTGATCTGCGCGTTCATGCCGTCGAGGAAGCCCGAGAGCAACAGCACGAGCATGGTGGCAAGCGCGACGCCCGCGACGGAGAGGCCGAGCCGGGTCCGGTCGCGTGTGAGATTCCGCACGCCAAGGTTCACGGCTTCGAGCCTCACGACGCGGGCTGGCGCGAAGATTGGGACGCTCTGAGCATCGGCTGAGAAACCCGCGGCGCCGAGCCTCCGCGGTCAGTCGCGGGTGGCGACGATCTCGCGCCAGATCGTCTCGCGGCGGACCTCGAGGACGCGTAGCCCGGAGCGCGCGACGGTCTCTTCCGTGTTGCGATTCAACTCTGGTCCGACGAGCCGTTTGACGAGCGGGCTGATGAGGTCCGCGAGCCGCCCCATCACGGGATTCTCGGGACGGACATGCTCGAGCAGTAGGGCGGATCCGCCTGCTTTGAGGATTCGACGAACCTCGTCGAGACCCCGGGCAGGGTCGGCCACCGAGCAGAAGACGCACGTGGCAACGACGGTGTCGAAGGTGGCGTCGGGGAACGGCAGACGCTCGATGTCCGCCTCGCGCAGCGCGACGTTGGCGCCGAGCCGCGAGGCACGACGACGCGCCTTCGCGAGCATCCGGGGCGAGACGTCGATGCCGACGAGGTCGATGCCGGCGGGATAGAGATCGAGATTCGCGCCAGTGCCGATGCCGACCTCAAGGACCTTGCCATGGGCACGCGCGATCAGCTGGCGTCGCCGCTTCCGACCGCCGAGCGCGTTCATTGGTGCGTCGTACAGGTCGTACAGGAAGGCGATACGGTCGTAGACGCGTGCCACGCTGCGCGTGGCACTACTCGGTGCTCGCCTGTCGATGGTCGTGCCGCCAGTCATGACCGCGTCCTCTGCGCGGAGAGGCCGGCGACCGTGTGCGCGCGCAGACTCGACCATCCCCAGAGCGCAGCGAGGCCCAGGGCGGCGAGGGAGAGGAGCTGCGCCTCCTGGAGACCGGCGATCCAGACCGTCTCGGCCCGACGGAAGGTGAGCGCGAACTTCCCGATCGCGTAGAGCGCGAGGTAGACGGCGAAGAGCTGCCCCTCGACGCGCAGCCGCGGGCGCAGCCACCAGAGCACGGCGAAGACCCCGAGGTCCCAGGCCATCTCATACACGAACACCGGCTCGTACGCCACGCCGAGCTGTGGGACCATCGCGCCCGGGTTCAGGTAGGTGATCCCGATACCGGTAGTCGCGCGGCCCACGGCATCTCCGGTGAAGAGACACGCGAAGCGCCCGATAGCCTGACCGAGGATCACACCGGGCGCGGCGGCATCGGAGATCGCGCGCACCGGTAGGCCGCGCCGCCAGGCGACGAAGAGACCGGCGAGCGTCCCACCCAATACGGCACCCATGATCGCGAGCCCGCCGTTCCAGATCGCAAAGATCATGTGTGGCTGGGCCGCGTACAGATCCCAGCGGTCGATGACGTGGAGCGCCCGCGCGCCGGCCACGCCGCCGACGAAGACCCACGTCGCAAGCGACTCCATCTGTTGCATCGGCAGGCCCCTGCGGCGCGCCTCATGGAACGCGAGCCACATGCCGACCCCGATGGCGAGCGCGACGAATAAGCCGTACCAGCCGAGGGCGAACGGACCGAGATGGACGATGACCGGATCGATGTCGACCGTCATCGCTTTAGACGACCGCCAACGCTGCGAGCGAGACGAGCGCCGTCGTCAGGCCGAGCGCGAGCTTCAGTGCCGCGCGGTTGTGCAACTGCCAGCGCGCGAGCGCGCGCATCGCCACGGGCGTGGCCGCAGCGCCCAGGAGCGCGATGAGCGGCACGACGAAGGCGAGGTTGTAGATGACGAGGTAGCCAAGCGCCTGTCCAAGGTCGGCACGGCTCGACAGGAGCGCGAGCACGGCGAGATAGACGTTCCCGGAGCAGGGCACGGTGCAGAGGCCGATGAGCGAGCCGGCAACGAAGAGACCCGGGAGCGAGGCGCGCTGCACCCAACTCTGCGCCCGGCTGTGCAGCATCGGCGGCATACGCAACCGCTCGCCGAGCTCCGGCAGTAGCGCTTCTTGCAACGCGAGGACGCTCCAACCGATCGCGACGACGGCGAAGATCTTCGTGCCGAGGTGGTCCTGGCGAAGCGCGCCGGCAAAGCCCATGAGGCCGAGACCGATCAAGAGGTAGGTGATGAACATGCCGGTCACATAGGCGGCGCCGCCCTTGAAGAGCGCGCGCCGGCGCTCGCCGAGCCCGCCCTCCATCGTCGCGCCGACGGCGAGGAGCGTGGCGGAGACGAAGACGAGCAGCACGGCGATCGCACAGGGGTTGATGCCGTCGACCAGGCCGGCGAGGACGACGGTGGCCAGATTGAGATCGACGCCGCTCATGCCTTGAGCTTCAACACGCCCTGCATCGCCGGGTTTTCCTTGCCCCCGCAGCACGTGTCGCAGTAGAAGGCGTACTCACCGGCGGCAGAAGGCGGGATCGTGACGACCTGGGTCGTCTCGGGTTGGATTTTGGCGTCGACACCAAGCTTCACGATGGTGAAGCCGTGCACGCCGCCGCCGTCGCTGTGATGGCTGCTGTCGGGATTCACGATCCGGACACGGACCAGCCGATTGGCCGGCGCTGAGATCGTCGGCGGCGTGAAGCCGCTCATGTCGATCCGCATGGTCACGTCAACGGGTGCGGCGTCCGCTGTCGCAAGCTCCTTGGGCCAGAGTGCGTAAGCGGCGCCACCCGCGACGGCCAGGGCGAGGATCGCGAAGATGGCGATGCGGAGACGCAGGTTCGATGAACGCCGCTGCGGTTGCTTACGAGGCATGCACGCTCTCCTTCTCTTTCTCCTTCTGTGGCACCGCCGATAGCAGAGCGACGAGTCCCAGTAGGTTCAGCACGGGGTCGCGGAAGTACGCGCCGCGCAACTGCGGCTGGTAATGCTCGAGGCGCTCGCGGATGAAGGCGATGCAATGTGCGAGGCCGATCGAGAGGACGCCACCCGAAAGCGGCGCCGGCTGACCGGCGAACGAGGCGATGCGGATGCGGCAGGGATGACCGTCGGCGCTCTTGGTCTCGATCGCGCCGCTCTGGGCGAGAGTGGCGGCGTGCGCGTCGAGCATCTCCGTGGGACAGCAGCCCGTCCGCCGGAGCGCGAACCGCAGCACCGCGGGATCGTGGTAGCCCTCGTTGATATGCGCCCGGCCACGTTTGACCTCGGCGATCAGCACCTCTGTCCTCCAACGATCGGTCTCGAGCAGCGAGTCCTGACCCAGCAGGAGGTCGTGGGCGGGGGCACGCGCCGCGGGCACGAGCTCCGCCGCATGCGGCAGGCGCACCGCGAGCACGTCGAGGTCCGTCGCCGTGCGGTAGCCCTGTCGGTCGGCGATCTGGACCGGCAGCTCGGTAAGGACGAAGAAGCCGTTGAGCTCGAGATATGCGCTGGCGAGCGCGACCGACGCGTCCACTTACTTCCGCCCGACCCGCGCGGTTTCGTACTCGACGCGCGCCAACACGAAGCCTGACACGAGGAGCGCCACGAGCGCGATCGCGTCTGCCGCACCGAAGCGAACGAAGAGGCCGCCATGATCGACCGTCCACCAGAGGCGCCCGAGCGCCGCCGTTGCGACCACGAACCAGAGCCAGAAGGCGACGGTACGCACGGCTATTCCAGGTGCTCCACGACCGGCGAGAAGAAGACGATGAACGACAACACCACGAGTGCGACGAGTGCGAGTCCACCGAGCGCGGCGAAGACAGGCCGTCGGCGCAGACTGCGCCACGGCGAGCGATCCACGAACGGCACGAGGAGCAGCACCGCGAAGAAGGAGACGCCGCCGTAGAGGATCGCCCGGAGGCCGAACCAGTCCTCGAAGGCGTAGAGCCAGTAGAAGAAGAACGGCGGCTTGGTGACCTCCATCGACGGATCCGGCGCCTCGCCCAGCGTGGCCGGGAAGATCAGACCGAGCACCGCTGCGATCGCGGCGATGAGAAGGCCGAAGCCGAACATGCGCCCGAGGTGCCCGAGGTAGCGGGCCGTGAGCTGGGAGGCCTGGACCTTGCCCTCGGGTGCCTCATCATGGTCGGCCGCTGCCGGGAGTGGCGAGATGCCGTGGTGCTTGACCTGGAAGAAATGCGAAACGAAGAGCAGCGTGGCGATGAGCGGGAGGATGCTCACGTGCGCGGCGTACAGGCGCGCGAGCACCGGAACGGCCTGGGTGAACGACTCCGAAAAGAACGTGCCAAGCCCGCCGAGGACCGCAGCGACCTCGAGGTTGTGCTGAAGCGCCTCCCAGGCCTCCTGATCCCACTTGAGGACCGAGCCGGTGAAAGCGAACGCGATCGTCACGCCCAGGAGCGCAACACCGCAGATCCAGTTCAGCTCACGAGGTCGCTTGAACGATGCGGTCGCGAACACGCGGACCATGTGCAGGAAGACCGTGATCACGACGATGTTCGCGACCCAGAAGTGGAGGCCGCGCACGAAGGCGCCGAGCGCGGCGTCGTTCTGGATGAACTCCAGCGAGCCGCGAGCGTGCTCGGGCATCGGGTCGTAGAACTGCGCGAGCCAGAAACCGCTGAGGGCGAGCACGAGGAAGCCGACGAAGCTGATCCCGCCGAGGGTGTACCCAAGACGGTTCGCGTGCGCCGGCACGGGGTACGCCAGAGCCGCAAGGCCCGCGCGGTCGGAGAACCAGTCCCAGATACGACCAAGGGGATTGCCAGGTGCGGTCACAGTCGTCGGAGCCGGTGCGGAGGTCGCCATGCCGATCATCCCTTTCTCGCATCACGCGGCGCGTTGCTCGTAGCCTCGCGGGCCTGGCTGGAGCGCCCCTTGGTCGAGCCTTAAAGCGCGCTGAGAAGGCTTTCTCAGCGCTCTGCCAGCGGGCCCCAAGTCACGCCTCAGGCCGCGGTGTCACGCTGCGATCAGGGTCAACTGGAGGTCCCTGGTGATGATGTACGGCTCCTCGTTCGGAATCGGCGGTCTCGTCATGCTGCTGTTCTGGGTCTTCGTCATCGCGCTGGTCGTGTGGCTCGTGCTCATGCTCAGCCGGTCGCAGGCCCGCGGCAGCGAGAGTCAAAGCGGAGCGATGCGCATCCTCGAGGAGCGGCTTGCGCGAGGCGAGATCGACGCAGAGGAGTTCCGGGTCCGCCGCGCCGCGATCGCGGAAGCCAAACCGTGAACGCCCAACGTATCGCTGGCCTTACCGCGCTGATCGCGGGGCTCCTTCTCGTCTTCGCCGTGGCCGGCTCGGCGTTCGCCGGCGCGACCGGCGCCTTCGGCAACGATCCGTCGACGGCGTGGCAGATAGGACCGGGCATGATGGGCGCCGGCCACATGGGGCCGGGAATGATGGGTCCCGGCATGATGGGCTTCGGCACCTCGGGGCCTCCCGCCAGCGCGATCCCCGGTGCGACCGAAGTCCGCGTGCAGGTGGCGAACTTCAGCTTCACGCCGAACGAGATCCGGCTATCGAAGAGCGCGGACGTGAATCTCACCCTCGTCAACCCAGCCGCGAACGGCGTCGTGCATGACCTCACCGTGCCTGCGCTCGGCATCCACATCGTTGCCAACGCGGGTGAGACCCACACGGTCGGGCTGCGCGGCCTCACGGCCGGACGCTATGACGCCTACTGCAGCGTGCCGGGTCACGCCGATCTCGGAATGCGAGCCACGGTCGTGGTCGAGTGACATGAGCCACGCGATCGCGCCGAGGGCGTCGTGGCTTGCGATGCCGCGCGTCCTCGTGCCGGTCGGCGTCGCGATCGCACTGGTCTTCCTTCTCTTTTCCGCCGCAGTGTTGGGCGAGCGCACTACGGAAGAGACCCTCGCCGGAGCGCAGGCCGAGCTCCGAGCCACGCGCGACGCGATGTCGGCGCACGCGACCACGATGCGCAGTCAAGGCGAGCAGCTCCTCCAATTGACCACGAGCTCGGAGAGTCCGCACCGCGACCACTGGACGAGCGACGCCCGCCAGATGATCGCCGACGCGTCACGCCTCGAGACGACAGCGAGACTCATCGACAGCCAGGCTCGACTGCTCGGTGCGTATCCCGGGAGCACCGTGCGTTCGGACCTCAGTTTCATCCACAGCGTCGGCGATGGGCTGGTCGCGGAAGGCGATGGACTCGTGACGCACGGACAGGCGATGCGCGAGCACGGGCTGGCTATGGAGGAGCTGGCGCGCGTGAGCGAGACGGACATCACAGCTGCGGACGCAGCGCTGCTGCGCAGTGGTGCCGATCAGCTGGTGGACGCGGGCCAACGCACGCGTTCGGTCGGCTCCCTGCTTCAAAGCGTCGGAGACCAGCTCATGCGTAGCCTGGGCAGGTAGGCACAACACGTCCGAGCCGTGCATCTCATACGTCTGCATTCGGCCGGACCATCACCGGCATCAGAAGCCCCAACTGCGGTTAACGACGCACAGGGACTGCGGCGCCTATTGCCCGGCGGACGCCGCTGGAGGCCATGTTTGGCTGCTGGTCCCTGAGATCGGCCTCGAGACGCTTGAGGCCTTCGGCCTGCGTTCGCCAAGGCGCGCTTCTCAATGCGATGGGGTCGAGACAGCGACGGAAAACCAAGAGCTCAGCGTGGCCTAGCGAGGACACAGCAGGTAGTCCAAGCGCGCGTACTATCCGCGCTCGTAGACGGCGGGTCTGTGCATGATCATGAAGCTCGCCCAGCTGGCGGCGGGCTCAGCGGCTCACGCGGACATCGACGCGGGCCCGGAATCGTCATCGGCCTCATCGTGGGAGTCGTTTTCGTTCTCGTCGCCGGTGCCTTTGTCTGGCTGATGCTGGGGGCGGGCGCAAGTTTCTCCGCCATCCAGACGGTGCCGGCCCAACTACTGACCCGTACGAATCTCTCGCCGCAGGAGCGCAGCGGTGCCGTGCTCTACGGCGCGAACTGCTACAGCTGCCATGGCGGACCGATCGGCGGCGCACCCATTGCTCACGTGCCGGTGCACACTGCCATCGGTCACACTTGGCACCACGCGGACTGCCAGATCAAGGCGTACGTGCTAGAAGGCGGCGACCCGCCGGTCAGCCCCGATACGCCCCAGATGCCAGCGTTCAGAGGTAAGCTCTCGGGTCAACAGCTCGACCAGATCCTCGCCTACATCAAGACGATGTGGACCGTCGAAGAGATCGAGAGCCAAGGCGATTTCACACGTGTCGCGTGTAGCTGAGCGACACCCGGTGTGCCCCGCCTTCTGCGAATCCGTGCTGCGGCAGGGGCGGCAGTAGGCGATGCGGGGACGAGCGACTCGAAGATGATCGAGATCGACGCAACGGCGCCGGCCGCCGACGCCCTAAATGCGAGCCGACTGCGGCAGAGTTCCCCGGCTCGCCTCGTAAAGTCGCTACGCGCCGCCGCGACCGAGCTTCGTTCGATCCGCAGCAACCGGTCGAATCGCAGCGTATTGGTTCGCCCCCGTTCGACCGGACCCTGAGTCGTATGCGCTGATGTTATGAAGCCGCCAGCCGTACGGCGAATACAGTCTCAGGGAGAAACGGTTGGAGGTTGCTAGATGGCCTGCGCGTGCGGCAACTGTTGCGGAGCCTGCTGTTCGAGCACGACGACAAAGCCGACCACCCCGAAGCCGAAGTAGCGCACCCGCACGGAGATGGTCCCGCGCGGCGGGGCCATCTCCGTGCAGTCCTCACACGACTTCGCGCTGGCTTGCCAAGCCATGAGGGCGCGTCCGTCGCAGCCGACGCCCCGAACGCGGTTGGATCGCGTTCTACAGGAACCGCGGTGTCGGCAGCGCCACTAGCAAACTGACGTGAAGGTTGCGATTGGCACCATGATTGGCACCAGATCATCACGAGAGCCCAATGAACACGGCCTCAGCAGAATGGCATTGCAGCGTCTTTCAAGACCGCCGCATTCGACCGTAAGCCACAGAACCAAGGCGCGTGTCCGCCGTGGTCCCTCGCGGGCGAGAAGAACGACCTGCGCTCGGTCTCGTGGCGAAGCTCCGTTCGGCCTAGGCTCGCGGTCGTCGCTGGGGATTGGCTTGGGCTGCTCTTAGAGCGCTCTGAGAATCGGCTCTCAGCGCAGCACCAGCGGGAGCCAAGGGGTAGCTCAGCACGGCGCGCGAGCCTTGATCGCAGGGTCTACTGGAGGTCCCTGCAACATGCCGATGATGAATGGCTACTGGTTCGGTCTTGGCGGTCTCTTCATGGTGCTGTTCTGGGTCTTCGTAATCGCCGGGATCGTCTGGCTCGTCCTCACACTGAGCCGGTCGACGACGCGCGCGAGCGATGACGGCCACAGCTCTGCCGTTCGGATCCTCGAGGAGCGCCTCGCTCGCGGTGAGATCGACGCCGAGGAGTTCCGCACCCGTCGCGCGGCGCTCGAGGGAGGCGGTCGATGAGAGCGCAGCGCAACGCCGGCGTCGTCGCGCTCACGTCCGGTCTGCTCCTCGTTCTCGCGCTCGTCGTGTCCGCGTTCGCTGGGCCTACGGCGTTCGCGACCACGAGCTCGGGCGCATCCTGGCCGATGGGGCCCGGAATGATGGGCGCCGGTAAGGCCCCGAGGTGAACCTCACGTTCACGAACCCCGCGAGTACGGGCGTCGTCCATGACTTCACCGTTCCTGCGCTCGGCATTCACATCGTTGCCAACCCGGGCGAGACGAAGACGGTCGGACTGCATAGCCTCGCGGTCGGACGTTACGACGCGTACTGCAGCGTGCCCGGTCACGCTGATCTGGGCATGCGCGCGACGGTGATCGTGGAGTAGAAGGAACCGTCGCCCCCACGTCGCGCCGCAGTAAGGGACGGCCTAGGCCCGCTACCCACTACGAAATGCGGCACCTTCCGCCGCCCGCTGCAGTTACCCCCGAAATGAGGAGGCAAGGCCCTCTATTCTCCGCGAATGCGCCGGATCCTGGTCGTCGAAGATGACGGCGATGCCATGCGGATGGTGGCGTTCGCCCTCCGCGAGAACGGCTACGAGGTCGCCCAAGCGGCCACCGGCTATGTCGCGTTGGCAGAGGTCGCGAGGCGAGATCCCGATCTGATCCTGCTCGACCTGTTCCTGAGCGGCGGAATGAACGGCGGGGAGTTCCTCGCCCAATATCGGCGCTCGGGAGGCCGCGCGAAGGTCATCGTCATCAGCGGAGCTGCGAGGGGAGATCCGATCGCGAGAGACCTGGTCGTCGAAGAGTACTTCGGCAAGCCCTTCGACCTCGAGCGTCTGCTTCAGTCCGTGAGGCGGTATGCGTATGGCTAACAGGAATGGGCCCGCGCCCTACATCCGACCCACGCCCTGACGTTTCGCGGGATGCGCAGGAGGACCGCGACCATCGCGTTCGGCGGCTTCGTGATCCTCGGACTACCGACGGGGATGCTCGGCGTCGCGTGGCCGTCGATACGCGGGGACCTCGAAGCCCCGCTCGCCGGGCTGGGCTTCGTGCTCGCCGCAATGACCGCGGCGGAGTTCGGCTCGAGTGCCCTGTCGGGCATCGTCCGGGAGCGATTTGGCACGATCGCGCTGCTGCTCTTGCCGACGGCGCTCGCCGCGGGCGGGCTTCTGTTGTTCGCCCTCGCGCAGACCTGGTCGACGATCGTCGTCGCCGCCGCTGTGCTCGGCGCGGGACTCGGCTTGCTCGATGCGGCGGTGAACACCGAAGCCGCCCTCCGACGCGGCATCCGCTTCATGGGCGCACTGCATGCGTCGTGGGCCGTCGGTGCGACACTCGGTCCGCCGCTCATCGGGCTCGTCCTCGTGGTGGCGGGCTCGTGGCGGCTCGGCTACGCGGTCGCCGCGCTGGCATTCGTCTCCTTCGCGATCGCGACGTTTCTCGCACGTGGTGACCTTGCGGCCACTCCCGAAAGCGAAGATGCGCCGATCGCTACGACCGGCGCCCGCCGGGCGTCGGTCATGGGCGCGGCTCTCATGTTCGTGTACGTCGGCATCGAGCTCGGCGCGGGGCAATGGAGCTTCACGCGCCTGACCACCGACGGCGTGCTGACCGACGGGCTCGCCGGTCTCGCGGTCTTCCTCTACTGGTCCGCACTTGCGGCCGGTCGTATCGCACTCGCGCTCTTCGGCGCTCGGATCCGAGCGGCGAAGCTCGTCGATCTCAGCGTCACCGGCGCGATCGGTAGCGCGCTCGCTTTCTGGATCCTCCCGGCACCGGTCGCCGCCCTCCTCGCATTGCCGAGCATCGGCCTTTCGCTCTCGGTGTTCGTGCCGCTATTGCTTTATCTGATTCCACGACGTGTGGGTCGCGAAGCGGCCCCGCACGTGATCGGCTACCTGGTCGCGGCCGGCATGATCGGTGGCGCCGTGTTGCCCGCGGGCATCGGACTCATATTGCAGTCGACCGGCGTGTCGAGTCTCGGGATCTGCCTCTCAGCGCTTGCGGCGGTCTTTGGCGGCCTTCACGTCGCCGCACGCGGGCGATGATCCGGGGCCGCAGCTCGCGCCCCGAGCGGCCGTCTCGGCGCCGCGTGCTTCGCGGCGTGCTCGTCGTCGCCATCCTGCTGCTCATCCTTGGCCTGCTCGTGTTCGCGGGGCTGTCGGGGGTCGCTGCCGCCCCAATGACCGGCACCTGAGGGGGCGGCTAGCGCTGGCGAGTTTCGCCACGCCCGATGAACCAGACAAATGCGTAGCATCACAGGCAAGAGTCAGAGAGAGGGGTTTCGGATGTACGGCACGGTGGCACGCATGCGCCTCAGGCCCGGGATGGAAGGGCAGCTCAAGGAAGACATGGCGCGGTACGAGACGCTCAAGATCCCAGGCTTCGTCAGCACGATGGTGTATCGGATGGACCGCGACCCGAACGAGCTCTATATGGCCGTCGCGTTCAAGGACAAGGAAAGCTACGTTGCCAACGCGCGGGATCCTAAGCAGGACGAGCGCTTCAAGAGGATGCGCGCGTTCCTCGCGGCGGACCCGGAATGGCACGACGGCGAGATCATCGCGTCTGACGAGGCGTAGCTCGTCGGGAAGCTCAACCTTTCCGGCGTCGCAACGTCTCCTGTGTGTAGAGCGCGAAGGGCTTGCCGGACAGCGATAGCTCGAAGCGTGAATCCAGTGCGTCGTCTTCCCGAGATGCCAGGCTCTCTCGAGCGCGCATTCCCGGCGGACCGTTTTGAACGCGCTCCGCCGTGAAGACCCACTCGTGCGGGTCTGTCTGCTTTTCACAGACGTACTCGGCGACAAATCGCTCGACGTAGAACACGTGCAGAACGAAACGGCCGCCGGCGCGGTCATAGCTGATAAGGCTCAGATCCTCGTGCACTTCCGACTCGCTCTGGCCGGGCTTCGGCACCCAGATCGTCTTGTTCGTGCCCATGATGAATTCGCCACGCAGCACGAGCTCGTACCGTCGCGTCTGTCGACCGGTGCCAGGCTCGCCGCGGGCATCGCCTTCCCAGCTTCCGAGAAGCCACTCGAGCGGCTTGAGCCCTTGGTTCACCCGTCCATCATTCCCGCCGAGGCCACACCGGTCCACCGCCAATTGGCTTAATTTCACCTCATGGGGGCACGCGAGCGGGCGGCTCAGGTCGCACACGCCATCGAGGGGTGGAATAGGGGCGGCGGCCCGCTCTACATCGCGCTTGCCGATGCGCTCGGTGGCGCCATCCGGCTCCGGACGGTCCCGGAGCAACTTCCGTCGGAACGCGCCCTGGCCGCCGAGCTCCACGTCAGTCGCAGCACCGTTGCGCTGGCATACGAGGCTTTGCGCGCTCGAGCGTTGATCGAGCGGCATCGGGGCAGTGGCACGACGGCGCTGCCTGCGACTCACCACGTCTGTCCGGACCCACTCAGCTGCGTGCTGTCATTCTTTGGCCGCTCCGGCGTCGTCTCGTAAGGCTCGACGCCGCGTCGGCTCGGCGAATTCGTCGCCACCGATGACATCGGTCGTGTTACCGAAGCCGAGCTCGTGAAGGCGCACGGCCGCGAGGCTTGAGGAATGACCCTCGTGGCAGATGAGGATGAGGTCGTCTTCGCGTCCGGCGAGTGCCGCGCTTTGGTGGCCGGATGTCGGATCGACCCGCCACTCTAGAACGCTGAGTGGGATGTGCACCGAGTCAGGGATGCAGCCGTCCCGCCCGAGGACCTCATCGATCCCTCGTCCTCTGATCGGGCCATGCTGCCACACCGACCCGTACTTTCGTCATCCCCATAGGCGCGCATGCCCGTGTCACGCATCCGGGCGTCCTCCGTTAGGCGCTTCGTGGGGATCCAATGGCGCGGTCCGTCCCACAGAGCAACCACTCGGCGCATTACGTCATCGGACAGGACGGTCGTATCGCGCAGCTCGTCAGCGAGGACGACACCGCCGACGATCGCCGGATGCTGACGCGCGTGTACGACCACCTCGAGGCATAAGGCTGAGCGTGAGAGCTCCGCGCGCCACGCGTCCCTCGATCCCCGCCGGTTACGGCGTGTCTCAAGACATGACGGGCGCGCTTCGCTGGATCAGCGTGCGACGGGTGCTCGAGGGGTCGCCGCGGTACTGGATCGCGACGTCGAGCGCGGACGACGGGCCGCACATCATCCAACAATGGGCCGGATGGGTCGACGACACGCTCTACTTCGGTGGCAGCGAGAAGACGAAGTGGTCCCGCCATCTGCGACGCGATCCGCGCGTCGCGGTGAGCGTCGAGCGCACCGGCTACGCGATCATGGTCGAGGGATGTGCGGAGACGCTCGCGACTGCGACGCCGGAGCTCGCGGCAAAGCTGGTCGCGACGTTCAACAAGAAGTACCGCTCCACGACGACCGCCGAGGATTGGTCGAAGGGCGGCCTCTGGGCGATCCGCGCTCAGAAGGTCTTCGCCTGGAAATTCGCGAACATGGGCACGACCGCGACGCGATTCCTCTTCGACTAGCGAGGTTCAGATATCCGTGGGAACGGCTCCCGTGCGTTCGAGGACCCAGCGCATGCAGCGGTGCATCGTGTCGGAGGCCGGCGAGAACATCAGTGGACAACCGCCGGGGATCACAGAGATGCCGTTCTGCCGGCAGTAGTCGACGGCCGAGGGGCTAACGCTGGTCTGCGCCGGGCCGCGGTGCATCCACACACGCCGGATGCCAAGCTCCTGGCATTGCTTCGCGATGGACTCGGCTCTCGCTGGCGCCGTAGCGATGACCACGCCGTCGACGCCGCCCGTTATGGAACGTAGGTCCGGGTAGGAACGATCTCCCTCGACGATCGCCGCGTTCGGGTTCACCGCGAAGACCTCGTATCCGCGTTGCCGAAGCCGCACATAGATGGCGTTAGCGCCGTGCGTGGCCGGGTCGCGGGAGACGCCCGCGACGGCGATGCGCTTTTGAGCAAGAAAGTCCTTCACGAGAGCGGACACGTTTCGTACCTCCAACGACGTTTCGAGGAAAGAGTTCACCAGTGACGCCGGGTTGGCATAGGGCCGATGGTCCCGGACGTGTCCGGCATTGCCCCACCGGCACTTCTGCGCAGTGCCTGCTGACGACCCCGCGCGGCACAGGTAGTTGCGTCGACTGTGGGGCAGGCCCGCACTCGCGCTAGTCCATCGGACTCTGTGCCACGGTCGGCCCGTGGGTCATTGTCGGTTCGAGACATTCCGCATAGACGTAAGGAGGCCAGCCATGATCGAGCCACGCATCATCGACCTCAAGGAAGCCGCGAAGGAGAACGACTTCTTCCGCAAAGTCGTGTTCACCGCGGCGAAGAGCCAGCTCGTCGTCATGTCTCTACGTGCCGGCGAGGAGATCGGCGCGGAGATCCACGATGGCGATCAGCTCCTCTATGCCGTGCAGGGAGAAGGTGCCGCTGTCATCAACGGGGCCAAGGAACCCTTCAAGAAGGGCGCGGTCTTCTGTGTCCCCGCCGGGGCGCAGCACAACGTGATCAACACGGGCGAGCGGCCGCTGAAGCTGTTCACCGTCTACGCGCCACCGCAGCACGCCCCCGGAACCGTCCATGAGACGAAGGCGGAAGCCGAGGCGGCGGAGGCACGTGCCTCGGAGCCGCTTCCGGCTTGAAGGACCGACCGCGCCCGCGCGGCATCCTGCGCTGGCTGCTGCGTCTGCCGCCGCACCTGTACCGCGGCGTCTTCGCACGCCTGATGGGACCGCGGATGCTCCTACTCATCACGACGGGACGCCGCACCAAGCGTCCGCGCACGTGCGCGCTCAACTACGCGCAGGAAGGTCCGACCGTATACGTCGTGTCCGGATTCGGCGTGCGGACCGACTGGTATCGCAACCTCGCCGCCGATCCACACGTCGGCGTGCGCATCGGGGAGCGCGCCTGGCGGGCGGTCGCTTCGACCGTGACCGATCTGGAGGCCCGCCATCGGGCGCTGCGGCTAATGCGGACGACCGCGCTGCGGCAGGGGCCACCCGCGGCGCTCCGTCCGGTGTTCTCGCGCCTTGGACTCGACTACGACGCCGAGCTCACGGTGTTCGACGACGACGCGCCCGGGATGCCCGTCGTCGCGCTCCGGCCCGCCTAGGCGTCCTTTCCGAGCCGCCCCGCGATCTCGCGGCGGTGCTCCCACTCGTGCTCGAGCATGCGGCGGATCGTCTTGCGCATCGTGCGCGCGCCGGAGGGATGCTCTTTGACGAACGCGCGCTCCGCGGGCGTGAGCGCCCGCAGGCGCCCCGTCGCCGCGTCGCGGGCCTCCTGCAGCGCGATGCGAACGTCGAGCTCGCCGCGGCCAGCGGCGTTGATCGGTGCGTTCACCGCCTTCACGGCGCCGAGCGCGTTCGCGAGGTAACCGGAGTCAGAGCCGAGCACGTGCAGCAGGATGTCGCGCAGCGAGCGGCCCTTCGCGGGCTTCGCGTCGAGCGCCTTTGCGCTCACGTTCGCGATGAGGGCGAGCAGGTCGGCCCGGGACCACTCGAGGCGGCGCAGATATGTCGCGAGCTCTGACGGCGTCACGGGCTTACGGTCGGGCGTGTACACGGCCTGCGGCGAGCCGTGGCCCAGGAAGTCGCCTTCAGTGATGTGCTCGGCGACGCGCGTCGCGATCGGCGCCTTCGGGTCGACCTTTTCGCCGTGGCGTTTCAGGTAGCGCAGGTACGCGCTGATCTCCTCGGGCGCGGCGGCGACTGCCTCGTCGGTCGTGGGAGCGAACCACGCGCAGCCGAGGAGGTCGATCACGTGGACGAGCGTCGACTTACGCTGCGGTCCGGACTCCAGGTACAGCGCGTAGGTCACGCGCTGCAGGCTAGCTCCGCAAGGGGCGTCAGCGCTTCTGCGCGGCCACCCAGGCGTCGACCTTCGCGCGGTACTGGTGCGGGGCCTTCGCGAAGGACTTCATGCAGCCGGGACCGCAGAACGCGTACTCGCGGTCGTCCATCTCGAGGGTGAGACCCTGCTCGCGGGAATCCGCGACGTCGACGGTCATCCCGCATACCGGGTCGAGCATCTTCGCGCCGGGTGTATCGGAAGTGTCACGCACGCTAGTGGATCTTCGTAACGCCCACGCCGGCGTTCGGCGTGCTGCTCGTCGGTGACCCGGCCGCGCTTGGCGCGCTCGCGGTCGTCGGACTCGCGGCCGGCGCCGCAGCGAGGTGTGGTGTCAGCTTCTGCATGAGCTGTGGCTTCGGGTGGTACCCGACGATGCGGTCGGCCTCCCGGCCGTTCTTGAACAGGATCATCGTCGGGATCGCGCGGACGCCGAAGCGCCCCGCGGTGATCGGGTTGGCATCGACGTCGAGCTTCGCGACGCGGATCTTGTCGCCCTGCTCGCTCGCGACCTCTTCGAGGACCGGCGCGACCATGCGGCACGGACCGCACCACGTCGCCCAGAAATCGACGAGCACGGGGGTGTCCGCCTTCAGGACCTCCTGCTCGAACGTCTGGTCGCTGACGACCTGTGGCTTACCCATTAGTGCGGCTCCTTATTTGTCCTCTACCACCTGAACGCGAGCTGCTGGCCTGATTGTTCCACGGCAGGTTCGAGGCCAAGAACGCCTTCGAGGCCATCCAGGCCGGCCTGGGCGTCCCCCAACCACCGGCGCAGTGGATCCCACTTTACGAATCGCCAGCCCCGGCGTCGAACGACCTCCGCCAGCGCCGGAGAGCGGCGCAGCTTTTCGTGCACCAGGGCGCTCCGTTCGTCCGCGACGGCGAGGAAACGGAACACCCGATCGTCGTCCGGGATCGCTTCGCCGAGCGCCACGACGCTGCGATGGATCCGGGCGGTCCAGTCGACCTGCCAGAGGAACACCATGCGCCCGCGGTCGTACCAGACGCAGTCGATGAAATCGAGCGCCTCCGGCGCGCCGCGCACGAAACGCGATGGGCCGCTCCCGCGCTCGGCCTCGCCGACGAGATCCGCGAGTACGTGGCCGCGTTCCGCATGCGAGGTGGGCACCGCACGCCTTTCGACGTCGCGACCGACGTGCACCTTGAATCCGAGCCGGTGTCCGGCGTCGATGAGCTCCGCAAGGACCTGCGCCTGCGAGGCCTGCCGCGCGACGAGCCCGTCCTGATCGAGCAGGCGCCACCGTCCGTCGTCGGTCTGGGTCGCGTAGGCGGCGACGCAGCGCTCGATGAGCTCGCGGTCCGGCGTCTCGATGCCGCGGAACAGTCCGTACACGCGGCGCAGCAGCGAACGCGTGTCGACCTCGCGCGCGGATGAGAGGAGACCCCAGACCGACCACTCGACGCGGTCGCCGAGCGGCGTCGCGTCGGGCGCCTCGTTGATCGCATACGCGACGTCGTCGGCGTCGTCGCTGAGCGGCACGCGCGTGATGCCGGTGCGCCGTCCGTCGGCGAGGGCCGACTTGAAGTGGTCGAGGAAGAGCTCGAGCTCGGACACGCCGCCGGCGCGCGCGAGCGCGATCGGAACGAGGAGCCCCTTCACGGCCAGCGCCTGCAGCGCGGCGACGGCGGCGACGTCCTCGCGCACGGGCTCGCCGCGCGCGAGCACGGCGTCGCGCACGCCGGCGCGGATCGCGTCCTCGATGAGCCCCGCGTCCGCGGCCGACTGGTCGCGCAGCAGCGGCACGTCACGGTCGAAGTCGCACACCGCCGCGGCCGGCGAGCCGTACGCGCCGGCGTTCGCGTCGCGCTGATAGAGGATCGTTCGCAGCCGATAGCCGCTGCCCGCGCCGGCGAGGACGCAGGCGGCGATCGTCGCCGCGTCCGCGTGCGGCACGTACACGACCGCCGCTGCCTCGGGACGCGAGACCCGATGCGCCTCGATGAGGGCGGCGCGCAGCGTCCGGAGGAGTCGCTCGCGTGCCGCGAGCCGCCCCTCGCCGGTGTCCATCGGACGGAGCGTCTTCGCGCCGAGCAGCAGCGCGCTTGCGACCGTGCTCCATCCTCCGAGCGTGTCTTCGACCGGCGCCTGGCACAGGACGAGGTCGGCGTCGCCGGGGTCGAGCAGGAGCGCGCCGCGCGCGGCGGGCGAGCGATGCTCGTGCTGCGCGAGCCACGCGACGAGCTCGCGGACGGTGCGCTCGTACTCGAGCCAGATGTTCACCTCGCGCGTCTGCGACGCGTGGCCGCGGCGCGCGCGGCCCTTGTCGATGCGCAGCGGCGCGCCATGCCCGGCGACCGCGTTCAGGCGGCTGCCCGCGACGATCGACTCGAGCAGGCAGAGCTTGAGCAGACCCTGCGCCGCGGCGTCCCCGACGGAGGTCTCGATGGCGCGCAGCGTGGCCATGAGCGCGGTGATATTGCGTGGGGTGTAGAGCGCGGCGACGGTCTCCCCCAGCGCCTGCGCGGCCGGATCGGCGCCGAAGCGCTCCACGAACTGCCAGTACGCCATGCCGTGGGGCTCGAGCCGGCGCGTGCGCTCCTCGTCGTCGGTGTCGACGGGCTCGATGAGAAGAGCGCGGCCCTCACGCGCGCAGACGCCGCAGCGGAAGGCCTTCTTGGTCGGCACCGGCGCGTCGCGCTCCCAGAGGAAGGCCTCGACGACGACCGGGCCGTGGCACGTCGCGCAGTGGGAGCCGTAGAGCTCGCGCATCGCGACGCGGTGCGGCGTACCGACGAGCGCGCTGTCGGCGACGCGCTCGAACGCGGCGATGACGTCGTCGAGCGACGGCGCGAGGGCGACGACCGCACGGGCCCATTCGCCCAGCGGCTCGCGCGACGTCGCGATGCCGCGCCGGTCCGCGGACTCGACGGCGTCGGCGGCAGACCACGGATGCGCGAGCGGATCGAGAACGACACCGCGTCGAGGCGCGTAGGCGGTCGCATAGACCTCGGCGAGCGCCATGGGGAACGCGGTGCCGAATCGGTTCAGAGGTCGCGGGAGCGGGATCGTCTCGATCGGGACGAACGAGAGGATCCGCTCTCGCATGTTGCTCATGGCAGCCTGAAGAGTACGGCCCTCCGAGCTTCGGCGATAAGGCCCACCCACCGACCATCGCGGGACACGACGAGATCCTGGATCTGGCCGACGGGCGCGAGCGCGTCGATGGCGCCGGTCTTCGGGTCGAGCGCGACGAGGCGGTCGGTGCCGTCCAGCACCACCGCGCGCAGTCCGACCGCGATACGGCGGCCGTCGACGAGCGCGGTCGTCCACAGCGTCGATCCCTCGGCGCCGACCGCGACGACACGCTGCGCGTCGAGCAGGTAGAGCGTTCCGTCGCGCGCGAACTCGACATCGCGCACCGGGGTCGTGAGCTTGGTGAGGGTCTTCGTCGGGTCCGGCGCGGTCAGCTGGAAGCGGTACGTGCCCTGATCCGTCACGGCCGCGCCATAGACGCCGGAGCGATCGATCGCGAAGGCCTTGCCGATCCCGGGTATGCGCAGTACGCCCCTCGTGGACCGCTCCACACCCGGACGGAACATGCGGACCTCGTAGCCGCCCGAGGTCTGCCAGGCGATGAAGAGATCGCCGTTGTCGCTGACCGCGAGGAGCCCGCCCGAGGACGCAAGCGCGATCGGGAAGGGTTCCGCGAGCGGCACCCCATCCGGCGTGCGCCCGCCGATGATGCCGCCGTCGCTCCCTCCCGCGGACGCCGCGAAGATGTCCACCCCCGGCACGTAGACGAGCGACTGGGCCGCACCGGTGAGGCGCACCGGAACGCCCACGGAGTCATTCGGCGCCGGCATCACAAAGTTGGAGAGGACCTGTCCCCCACCCATGAGGAATCGCGCGTCGTTGGTGAACGCGAGCTGATTCACGCCGGCGTTGAACTTCGCCAGCGCCTTCAGCACGCCGTCGCGCGTGTGCAGGGCGAGGAAGCCATCGTCGGTGCCGGTCGCAACGAGCGCCGCGTCCTGCGACAGCGCGATCTTGCGCGCGAGCGCGTGGACGTCGATGGATCGCTCCGGCTCGCGCCACAGCTCCGCGTCGGGCACCGCACCGCTGCGCGCGAAGGCGTACACGGCGTCCTCGGTGACGATCGCGGTGATCTTTTGCGACGCCAGCGTGAGCGCCGCCTTGTCGGCCGCGGACCGGTCCGCGTACGGGCCGACGCGCACGGTGAACGGGCTCTCCTTCGCCGCGGTCGCGTTCGCCCCGATCGTCTTCGCGGCGTCGGCGGCCTCGCCCGCCGTGGTGTACGGGCCTACCGCCAGCGTGAAGCGCTGCGTCGACGACGCCGTGGAGATGATCGACATGCCGCGGTCCAGCGAGGCTTTCAGGGCCGCGTCTGCGGGGAGCACCGACACGAGCTCGCGCAGGCTCGCCCAACCAAGCTCGACGCCGGAGAGGACGCGCGACAGCGCCGCGGGGTCGCGCGCGTCGGCGAACGCGAGCGCGTCGCGCGACAGATCCGTGAGACCGTCGGCGAGCGCGACGAGACGGTCGCGTACCGGACCGACGGCGTCGACCGTCGCGGCGACGACCTTCGCCGTGTTGGCGGTGATGAGCGCGGCCTGCGCGTGCGCGACCGCCGCGAATCGGTCGGCGTTGATGGTCCGCACCTTGTCGCCGTTCACACCGCCGACGAGGGCGTAGTCATAGACGGAGAAGGTCAGAAGGATGTCGGCTGCGGTGCGGGCGATGGGTATCGAGCGCGCGTCGGTGACGTCGCCGGTCGGGCGGGTCTTATCGGGGGCAACGGGCGCGGAACAGGCCGCGGCCAGGAGGACGAGGACCGCGGTTACCGCTCCCCATCCTGCTCGGCGCATTCGGCTTACTCCTCTTCTTCTTCCTCCGCGTCCTCGTCGCCGGTATCGACGACCAGGGGCTCATCGACCGCGTCTGTCTCTTCGAGGGCCTCGCCGCCCGCGCCGCCCTCAGTCTCTTCGGTCTCGTCCGTGTCCTCGTCACTGTCCTCATCCGCATCCCGTCCGAAGCGGAAGAAGTTGCCCTTGATGTAGGCGCGTTCCTTCGTCTCGGCCGGGCGGTGGTGGCCCGGGAAGGAGATCCGGCTCGAGTTCTCGACGCTCTGCCCGACCTCACGAATGGCAACGCGGGCGTTCAGCTGGTCGTTACTGACGATCGCCGCCACGTACTGGTTGCCAGTTCGGATCAGATCGATGAGGCGCCGGCCGACCTTCGGCTCCAGGAAGCCGAGGAGCTCGCCGTCGCGGGCGTGGACCGCCAGCAGGCCTTCCTGCTCCTTGAGCTGGGCTTCGGCGCCGGGGCTGTAACGGGCGAGGATGTGCGGCGGCGCCGGGTTGATCAGGCGGAGGATGCCCGTCTTCCCCATGTCCTCGATGAAGAGGCGGGGCTGGGTCCGGGACGTGGTGACGTTCGGCTTGGTGTGGTGCTCGAGCATTTGCACGATGCG
>JBGPZT010000253.1:0-2137 GCA_041493915.1 Candidatus Limnocylindria bacterium | reverse complement strand
CGCGGCACAGGAGGCGTTCGTGAAAGCGCACAAGCAGGGCCTCGCGACCCTCGAGCGGCCCGGAGCGTGGCTTCTCGTGGTCGGCACGCGCGAGCTGCTGCGGCAGCGCCGCCGGCGACGTGTCGAGCACGAGCGCTGGGCCGAGCGAGGCGCCTTCCAGACGTCGGCGTTCGACGCCGTCGCCGACCGCGCCGACCTCCTCGCGGCTCTTCAGCAGCTCCCCGAGCGGCAGCGGACGATCGTGGTCGCCCGCTATTACTACGGCCTCAGCTACGACGAGATCGCCAGACACTTCGAGATCAAGAGCGGCACGGTCGGCGCGACGCTGCACCAGGCGATCGAGAAGCTGCGTCAGATCCAGATCGCCGGGCGCCTTGCCCGAGGAGCGATGCGATGAAGACGAACGATCCAGGTGACGACGAGATCCTCGGCCGCGCGCTCTCCCGCGCGATCGAGACGGCCGAAGTCAACGAGACACCGTACGAGCGCTCGCGGATGGCGATGCGTCCCCTGAAGCGCGGCACCTCGTTCTGGCGCGTGGCCGCGCTCGCCGCGGGAATCGTGCTCGCCGGCGCGCTCGGCTCGACGCTCCTGGAGCGGCCCTCGACCGACGCGCCGGTCGGGCAGCAGCCGTCGCCGACGGTGGCGCCCGCGACGTCAGCGGCATCGGCAACGCCTGGATCCGCCTCCTCCACGCCAGAGCCGAACGCGATCGACCACCAGCGTGTGTTCGTGCCCAACCTCGACGGCCTCCCCCCGACGTCGCAACACCTCGATAGCGTTCTGGGTAAGTGCGCCGGCTGCATCGGCGGGAACGGCGGCGTGCTCACGACGGCGGAAGACCGTATCCGGTCGCGCCTGAACAATCTCAACAACGCGTTTTCAGGCCTGGCTGGGACTCAGCTGGACGCCGACCCAAAGCAAATCTATCCCGCTTCCGTGCGGATCAACGATGACATCGCAACGGTCGACTACACGCTGCCGAGCAGCGGTTGGCCGATGCGAGGCCCCGCATCGAGCCTTGCCTGGCAGCAGCAACTCGTATACACGGCGACCGAGGAACCCGGGATCCGTCGCGTTCTCGTGACCGAGAACGGCGGAAAGCCGACGACGATCGATCAGCTGGTGTGGGACAAGCCGCTCGCGCGCGAGAACGTCTCCGGTTACCGAAAGGCCGACAGCGAGACGATCACCAGGGTGACGGCATGCACGGCGCCATGCCCGAGCCCCGCGTCCATCCAGCTGAGCAACACGTACTCCGTCGACTCCGTCGCGCCAGGCGTCGCACGCTTCGTCGTGCAGGTGGAGTCAGGGCGACTCCGCGACTACTCGATCCGCGTGGAGGCCGACAACGACGCGCCCGCGTGGGCCAGCAAGGCTCTCCTGTTTCTTCAGGTCGCCGGCCGCGAGGTGAAACCCGGGCTGGAGATAGTCGACCGCTCTCCGATGCGCGCCATCAACTCGACGGCGCTCGCGGAGTCCACGACGTACGAGGTCGCTCTCGACGACCTTCGGCCTTGGCGCGTCCTCCTGCTGAGCAACCCTGACCGCCTTGTCGTGGACTTGGGCGGCTACCCCGCGGCGATCAGCGACACGGTCGTGGTGTACTCGCCGAAGCCTGGCGGCAGTGGTCGCCAGTTCACCCTGAGCGGAGTGTCGCGCACGTTCGAAGCGACTACCGCGTGGCGGGTGGTGGACGCCGCGCGGCGTGAGGTCGCCAGCGGATTCACCACGGCGAGCCTCGGCACGAGCGCGATCTGGGGCACGTATCAGGTCGCGGTCCAGCTGCCGGCGACGGTGAGCGGCAACCTCACGCTCGAGGTGTACTGGGCGAGTCCGCGTGACGGCGCCGATACGGGGCTGGTGCAGGTACCGCTGGTCGTGCGCTAAGCCGAGGGCTCTCTCCGCCCGCCGACGGCGGTCGCGAGCACGCCGTTGACGAACTTGGGTGACGCCTCGCTTCCGAACATCTTCGCGAGCTCGACGGCCTCGTCGATGATCGCGGCCGCCGGGGCATCGCCCAGGACGCGCAGCTCGTAGAGCGCGATGCGAAGTACGTTGCGGTCGATGCGCGCCATCTGATCGATCGGGAACTCCGGCGCGAGCAGATGGATCTCCTCGTCGAGCATCTTCCGAT
>JBGPZT010000202.1:0-3892 GCA_041493915.1 Candidatus Limnocylindria bacterium | reverse complement strand
CTGCGACCCCCCAAAGCTGCGCGTGAGCTCGAGGTGGCGCCGCGCGATCGATTGCACACCGGCGAACGTCGTCACCATCACGGCGAAGAACGTCGAGAGGAACACGACGATCACCTTTGACTCGAGCCCGATCCCGGCGATCAGGACGATGAGCGGGATCAGCGCGACGTTCGGCGTTGCGTTGAGGGCGGCGAGCAGCGCGCTGGCGAAGTAGTCGACCCTACGGAACCAGCCGATCGCAAGACCAAGCGGTATCGCGACGACGAGCGCCACGACGAATCCGAGGGCGAACTCCTCCAGGCTCGTGCCGATGTGCGGCCAGATCGTGCCGGAGCCGAAGTCGGTCACCGCGGCCTTCCAGATCGCGCTCGGTGTCGAAAGCAGCGACTTCCGGTAGAGGCCGAGGTTCGCGGTGGTCTCCCACACCAGGGCGAGCCCCACGAAGCCAACGACGCCGTAGAAGAGGCGCTCGTTCACGCCGGCGATGCGCCTCAGCATCACGGCGTCTGCTCCACGTCGGTGGGCACCCGATCGTGCTGGATGAGCCGCCAGATCTGCTCCTCGTAGGCCACGAACTCGGGCGTTCGCTTCACCTCCAGCGCGCGTGGCCGCGGCAGGTCGATCGTGATGTCCGCGACGACGCGCCCCGGCCGGGCCGCCATCACGACGACGCGATCGGAGAGGTAAACGGCCTCGTCGATCTGATGCGTGACGAACAGCACCGTCTTCCGCGCGGCGTTCCAGATCCGAAGCAGCTCGGCCTGCATCACCTCACGCGTCTGGGCGTCGAGCGCCGCGAACGGCTCGTCCATCAGGAGAATGGCCGCGTCAACGGCCAGCGCGCGCGCGAGATTCGCACGCTGCTGCATGCCGCCCGAGAGCTGGTAGGGGTACTTGTCGGCGAAACCCTGCAGGCCGACGAGATCGATGTACGGCGTGGCGCGTACGCGCGCTTCCTTTCGAGACACGCCCGCGCAGACCAGCCCGTACGCGACGTTGTCGAGCACGGAGTACCAGGGGAACAGCGACGCGTCCTGGAACACCATCGCGTCCTCCCGACCCTTCGCGACCCGGTGCAGTTTGATCTCGCCGGCGGTGGCGAGCAGAAGGCCGTTCACGATCTTGAGGAACGTCGACTTGCCGCAGCCGCTCGGCCCGAGCAGGCTGACGAACGCGCCGTCCGGAACATCGAGGTCGATCTTCTCGATCGCGAGCAACCTCTTACCCGTCCCGCGATCGCGGTATTCCATCTGGACACCACGCGCACTGAGAGCGAGATGCCCGGTCACGTCAGGCCGCCTCCTCGAGGTCGATGCTGGGCCGCCAGCGCTGCAGATTGCGCTCGACGGACCCGACACCCTCGGTCAGCAGGAGCCCGACCAGGGTGAAGATGAGAACACCGAACAGCATGCGATCGGGCTGCTGCGTCGCCGCCGACCTCGCGATCATCACACCGAGACCCTGCGTCTGCGCGTAGAACTCCGCGATGATCGCGCCGGCGAGCACGCGTCCGACCGCGACGCGCATGCCGCTGGCGATGAACGGCAGCGTCCCCGGGATGACGAGCGATATGAAGATGAGACGCTCCCTGGCGCGGAAGCTGCGTGCCACATCGAGGAGTGACCGTTCGACGGTCCGGACGCCCTCGACCGTCGGCAGGATGATCGAGAAGAACCCACCGAGGAACACGATGACGATCTTCATCTCCGGGCCGAGCCCGGCCCACAGGACCACCAGGGGCACGAGCGCGACACGCGGAAGCGCGTTGAAGAAGTTGAGCCATGGGTCGAAGGTGAACGAGATGCGGCGGTACCAGCCGATCGCGATACCGAGCGGTACGGCGAGGAGCACGGCGGCGATCGACCCGACCCCGAGCTCGAACGCGCTGATCTTGACGTCGTTCCAGAACCGCGGGACCTGGACCTCGGTGATCCCCGCCGCCACGATGGCTGCGGGCGAGCTGAAGAAATACGCGTCGATGACGCCGGCATTCGAGCCGATCTGCCACGCGGCGAAGAACGCGACGACTCCGGCGGTGCTCAACACGATGCGCTCGTTCCGTCGGTACCAGCGGATGAGCGGATGTCTTGGCCGGCGTACGCGCGGCAGGATCGTTCTGAATGCCGGCGCGGCGGCGGCGCGTTGGGTCATCGCGAGCTCGCCTCGAGCTTGTCTTGCACCTTCTCGTAGCCGGACCAGAGCGCCTCGTAGAAATACCTGACCCCGAACTCGATGCGCAGCGTTCGCGTGCGCGCGTCGGAGTCGTTGAAGTGCTCGTGCACGGTCATGCGCGGGGGCACATGCACGGCGTCGCCCTCTTCCCAGTCGTGACGCTCGCCATCGATGAGCGAATAGCCGCGGCCTTCGAGGACGTAGAGCATCGCCTCGGTGTGAGCGTGCTTGTGGCTGCTCGAATGCGGAGTCTCTTCGAAGATGTTCGTCATCGCCGCAGCCTTGGCGCGGAAGCCGTTGGTCTCCTCGCTCGGGCTCTCGCTCCCACCCATCAGGATCCAGATGCCCGCATGGCGGTGTGCGCCCTTGTCCTTCTTCGTCGGATGTGCGTGACCCGCGAGGCGGCGCGCGCGCTCGTCCATCGCGTCCTCCAGGTGGAGCGCGATGCGCCGTCCGTCCGGCGCGAACTGCGAGCTCTCGGCCGGATGGCGTGTGGCAAGCTCGCCACCGTCCGGACCCTTCTCAGACAGTTGCTCGAGCCTTCCGAGCTTGACGGCGAAGTCGAGGTCCAGCGTCAGCGCAGAGAGATAGACCGCTTTCGATCCGCCGGTGTTGACGTGCTGGTGCGGCGCCCGATACGGGACGTGGAGCGTCGTTCCAGCCCGCCACTCGTAACGCGCGCCGTCGATGACACTGAAGCCGCTGCCCGCGAGGATGTGGATCGCCTCTTCGCCGTGCACGTGATCTCCGGTGCGCCATCCGACGGGGATCTCGGCCGTCACCAGAGCGGTGCCCTGCGTCGGGAATCCGGTGGCCTCGCCGATGAGCATCGCGGTGCGCGCGTCCTGCGGCGTCTCGATCCACTCGAGATCACGGCCTCGCGCGACGACCGGGCCATGACCGACGGTGGCCTCGAGCTGCGCGCTCGCGCGCAGCCAGGCGCTGTAGAAATCCGCCACGACGCCGATGGTATGTGGCGCCGCCGTCCCGGGCCCTGATGGTGGAGAATCCACGACGTGAGGACCGAGCCGGTCTACTTCCAGAGCGAGGGCGCGCGACTGCGTGGCTTCCTGCATCGACCCGATGCGGGAGCCGATCGGCTTCCCTTCATCGTCCAGGGTCCCGGCTGGCTCGGCCTCGCGGATGCGAAGCTCTACATCCCGTATCACCAGGCCTTTACCGACGCCGGTTTCGCTGTTCTCATCTTCGACTACCGCGGCTTCGGCGAGAGCGAGGGAGATCGCGGCACCATCTCGCCGGCGTGGCAGCTCGAGGACTGGCGCAACGCGATCGCCTACATGCGCGGACGCGACGATATGGATGCGGCGCGTGCGGCGATCTTCGGCAGCGGCGGCACCGGTGGCGGCAACGCGATCCTCGTCGCTGCGGCGGAGCCGGCGATCCGCGCGACGATCAGCCAGGTGCCCGTCGCCGACGGCCGCGACTGGCTGCACCGGATGCGCCCGGAGCACGAGTGGATCGCGTTCCTCGCGGCCGTCGAGACGGACCGGCGCGAACGCGCCGCGGGCCGCGCCGGCGTACTGGTGCCTCCGCGCGAGGGCATCATGATCGACACGCCCGAGCGCCGCGCGAGCTCGGTGAAGTCCGACGTCGACGCGCGCATCCCGAGCGCCGTGCCGCTGGCGTCCGCGCACGGGATCCTCGAGTACCGACCGATCGATGCCGCAAGCCGCGTCCGTGGGCTGATGGTCATCGGCGT
>JBGPZT010000070.1:0-12906 GCA_041493915.1 Candidatus Limnocylindria bacterium | reverse complement strand
GCCCGCTCGAACTTCGCTAGCCGATCGCGAGCGCCACCGGCCGTTTCGACACGGTCGCGGTGATCGCCTCGGAGCTGCCCGGGCGACCGAAGTAGTAGCCCTGAGCTAGATCACAGCCCATCGCCAAGAGGAGCGAAGCCTGTGCCTCGTCCTCGATCCCTTCCGCGACCGTCGATAGTCCAAGGCTCTTTCCGAACCCGAGCATCGCTCGCGCGAGCGCGCGGTCCTGGTCGTTGTCGAGAACGCCCTTGATGAAGGTGCGGTCGATCTTGAGCACGTCCACCGGGAAGCGCTGCAGGTATCCGAGCGAGGTGTATCCGCTGCCGAAATCGTCGAGCGCGATACGCACGCCGAGGGCCTTGAGATCGTCCAAGCGGTGCCCCACCGTGACGGCATCGTGTTGCAGGACGGTCTCCGTGACCTCGATGTTGAGGCTTCGGGGATCGATCCCCGACGTCGAGAGTGCCTCGGTGACGTGGTCGATGAGGCTGCGGTGCAGCAGCTGCTTCGCCGACACATTCACGCTCACACTCACCGGCTCGTCCCGTGGTGCGGCGTCCTGCCAGATGCGAGCCTGGCGGCATGCCTCGAGCAAGACCCACCTGCCGATCGGGATGATGAGACCGCTCTCCTCCGCGCTGGGGATGAAGTCCAGCGGGGGAATCACGCCACGCTCTGGGTGCCGCCAGCGCAGGAGCGCCTCCGCGCCGAGGGTAGCCCCGTCCGCCAGCCGGACCAGCGGCTGATACTCGAGGAACAGCTCACCGGCTTCGAAGGCCCGCCCGAGGTCGGTCTTGATCGACGCGCGGCGCTCGGCGGTCGCGTTCTGCGCCGGGTCGTAGACCTCGAAGCGCGCCTTGCCATGACCCTTGGCGGCGTACATCGCCACGTCCGCCTTTCGCAGCAGCTCGTCCGCGCTGATCTCGCCCCGCTTCGCGAATGCGATGCCGATGCTCGCGGGCGTGATCACCTGTCGGCCCGCTACGTCGTACGGCCGCTGGAGATCGTCGATGAGACGTTCCGCGACGGCCTCTGCCCCTTCGACGCTCGCGATGTGCTCGAGCATGACCGCGAACTCGTCGCCACCGATGCGTGCTGCGACATCGTCCTCGCGGAGAGCCGCATGCAGGCGGCGGCCGACGGCGACGATGAGCTGATCTCCCGCCGCGTGCCCGAGGGTGTCGTTCACGACCTTGAAGTCGTCGAGGTCGATGAACAGGAGCGCGATCCCATCGCTTGCTGTCGTTGCGAGCGCTCCGGTCACTCGCTCGTGCAGGAGCGCGCGGTTCGGCAGATCCGAGAGCGAATCGTGCAGCGCCTGGTGGGTGAGCCGGCGCTCGAGAGCCTTGCGCTCGGTGATGTTCCGCATCGTGAGCACGACGCCACTGATGCTCGGATCGGTCAGCAGGCCGTTGCTCAGCGCCTCGACGTGGAGCCACATCCCGTCGCGGTGGAGGATCCGCCACTCGCCACTGGGGCCGTCCTGTGCGCTGGACCCGATCCACGCCAGCGCGGCGGAACGGTCGTCCGGATGGATCAGGTCGCTGAGCGAACCGCCGACGAGCGAATCTGCGCCGACCCCGAGGAGCCGCTCGACCGAGGGAGTGTGGAAGCGGATCTGGCCCTGCGGGCCGACCACCATGATGACATCGGATGAGTTCTGCACCAGCGAGCGGAAGCGGGTCTCGCTCGCGCGGAGCTCGTGTTCGAGGACGGTCTGACGGGAGAGCGCGCGAGCGAGCAGATAGCCCATCAGCCCGACGGACATGAGGTTTGGGATCGTGCCGAGACCGATCTGCATGGCTGTCGCGGGGCCCATCGTCACGAACATCGCGGCCCCGAAAGCGGCCACAAAGGCGGCCGTCGTGCTGATCGCGTGACGCGCGGTGCCGAAGGTGGCCTTCAGCCAGAGCGCTTGGAAGACGACCCCGAGGAGCCGGGTCGGATCCTGCAGGACGATCCCCAAGAAGAAGAGCCCGGCGAAGTCGATCGCGTCGGAGATGAGCGGATAGCCACGAAGGCGATAGCCGAGGACCCAGTGGCCGTACAGGCCGACGAGAACGATGAGAGCGAACAATTTGATCGGGACGGGAACGCCGGGATCGAAGACCAGCTGAGGGACGACCGTCAGGCAGGCAAGCGCAAGCTGTGCGAGGAAAAGCCAGCGCACCCGTCCGAGGAGATCCTTGGGCGGAGTGACATGCGTGACCATGGCCGTGAGGAACGGTCTCATCGAGGCCAACGCTAGGCACCGATGGAGTGATCGGAATCACGCGTTTGCAGGGACTTGGTACCACTGCACTTAGCGGGGGCCGCACGTCAGGGTCTCGGCGCCCGGCGGTACTCATCGGGGCGGGATGCGCCCACCTGAGTCCCATTTCGATGAACGCAGCGCGGACTTAACGCGGGCGCCGGCTGTGACGGCCGGCGGTCCGCCTCGTGCTCACCGCGCGCCTGCTCCCGCGAGGATGCGTTCGGCGCCTCCATCTGCAAAGGGACTCAAGCCGAACCATCGGCCGAACAGCGGGCGGGCGTCTTCGTCGCCGTCGAGCCGGATCGAGCCTGCGGCGATGGCCTCGGCGAGGCGCAGGCGTCCAAGCCACACCGCGGTCAATGCCGCGACGTCGGCGTCGACCGCGAGCTCCACATCGAAGCCCTCATCGGTGAAGCACAGATCCACGGCCGGCGGTTCGATCCGCAACCGGAACGAGCGTCGCGGTCGCCGGAAGTCGAAACGGACCACGGTCCGAGCGCGTCGGAGCGCCTGGACTTGCACCCGCCGTCGGATGAACCACATCAGCAGCACGGGGTCCAACTGCCCCGGAGGTAGGTCGGCGCCTCCCCAGCGGTAGCCCCACGCGCCTAGCGCTTCCACGACCGGTCGCAGCTCTTGACCGGCCGAGGTCAGGTGATAGCTGAAGCCGCGCCCCCGCACCGCGGGTCGTCGCTCGACGACGCCGGCGCTCGCGAGCGAGGCGAGGCGCTGGGTCAGCAAGTTGCGCGAGATCCGCGGAAGACCGAGCTGGAGCTCGGTGAAACGATGGCTGCCGTCTTATTCGATCACCCCGGAGGGAGCACCGTTCTCGACCGAGCTCGATAAGTCACCGTGACGGAGTTGTGCTCGGTGCGTGAGGTGGACTGCCGTCGGCAGACGATCCAACGCCGCTACGTGTTGACCGTGAACTCCCAGACCGAAGCGATCAGGAACAGCGGCGTGATGACGATGTAGGCGAGGGCGACGTCGCGCAGCCGGTCCTTCGGTAGCCCGAGCCACGTGTCCTGGCGTGATCCTCGGAGCGCGCTCCAGGCGCCCATGCCGAGCTGCACACCCATACCGCCTGCGATCGAGTACGGGATCAGCTGCAACAGGAGAGTCACCAAGTAATACGCGGCCTGACCTGCATCGGCGAGCCGGCTCTGATGCTGGGAGTCGACGGATACGATGCCGCCGACCCATCCGCGGTAAGCGACGATCGGATAGGAGCCCACGACGCCTATCCCGAGGAGCGTGCTCGGCACGCCGCCGAGCACGAGGTTCGAGGCAAAGTCGAGCAGTGCCGCGCGGACGTGGTCGCCGGCGCGATTCGCCACGAGGATGTCGCTGGATTGGGCGCCGCCCACGATCGCATCACGACGCTCCAGCGCGAAGGTGTTGCCCGTGCTGACCATCGCGATTCCGAGCGCGAGCGAGAGCGCGTACGTGGCGGCGATCGTGAGGATCGCCAGCCTGGCACGACCGATGGCGGCGAAGC
The DNA here is from genome assembly GCA_041493915.1 of Candidatus Limnocylindria bacterium. Classification (GTDB taxonomy): domain Bacteria; phylum Chloroflexota; class Limnocylindria; order P2-11E; family P2-11E; genus CF-39. The sequence goes on along the minus strand of JBGPZT010000070.1, from coordinate 9,154 downwards.
ACGCGACCACGAGCGAGGTCACTTCGCGAGCCTAGGCGACCTTGGCAAACCCCGTGATGACCGAGTGCTCTGAAAGATACGCGACCGAGGTGCCGCCTGATACCCAGGCCTGTCGCGCGCATCATTTGATCTTGCTCGTGCCTAGACCGACGACCTTCGCCCTCGTCGCGCTCATGGTGGCCTGCAGTGGAGCGCCCGCTACCAAGACGCCAGCAGCATCACACTCGGAGCCTGCCTCGGCCGCTGTGACCCCGTCGACAGCTCCGGCTACGACGTGCCCAGCCGTGCGGCCGGTTTCGCTCGGCGCCATCACCGGACGGCTCGCCTACCCGAGCGATTTCATCCCGACGCTTGTCGTGTTCGCGATCCGCGCCGACGAGCCGACGACATTCCGCGTGCTGCACACACCGGGCACGCCGCCCGCTCCGCCTACCTACTCGATCTCGGCCGTCGAACCGGGAACCTACGTGGTGATCTCTTACGTCCAGAGTCCGAACCCGTTGGCCGGCGCGTACACGGCCGCGGTCGCCTGCGGTATGGGTGGAAACTGCACGGACCATTCGCTGCGACGCGTGACGGTCGCGCCTGGAGAGACAGCGACGGGGATCGACCTCCTCGACTGGTACGCGCCAGCGGGAACGTTTCCGGCGCGTCCGGCGAGCAGCGAAGAGCTTCGCGCGGGTGACAGCGTGCGACTCTGCAATCCATATGCGGACTCCGCGAACGTTCGCGCGAGCGCCGGGCTCACCTTCCCGGTGCGCCGCACGCTCGACAACGGGACGCCCCTCACCGTTCGCGACGGACCGCTGTCGGCTGACGGCTACGACTGGTATGAGGTGAACGTGGCCGGCGACCAACTAGCGAGCGGGTGGATCGTCGCGCATACGCTGCGCCGCTGATTGAACAGCGGACTGGCAGCCGTGCGCGCGCACGTCAAGCCGCGGCGGGCGCTGGGTTGCGGCCGGCGGCGATTGCCTGGACGATCGCGCCGAGGCCGGCGAGGATCGCGATGAAGATGACGGCCGCGCCGAGCACCGGCACGAGCGCTACCAGGAGGAGCGCGGCGAGCCCGACCAGGAGCGCGAGCGCGAGCTGCCAGCCCCGGCCGGTACCAGGCACGATGCGCGTGCCGATCGCGAGCCCGACCACCGGGATGCTCGCGGCGATCGCGATGCCGTAGAGCGTGAGCACGATCAGCCCGATCCACCAACCACCGGTGAACGTGCCCACGATGACGACGAGTATCGCCAGGAGTGGCAGACCGACGAGCACGCCCGCGCCGATTCCCACGCTTACCAATGGCGATCTCACGAGCGAGTCATTCGTGCGGCGAGCGAAGCCGGGAACGATGAGGACGATCAAGAGTCCGAGTACCAAGAAACCGACGATCGCCTGAGTCCATTCGACAACGCGGTCGAGCGGCCCCGGAGCCGTCGGGGGTTGGCTCCGGCGCACCGGCGCCCGCCTCTCGACCGGGCCGCGGACGGCGGCGCCGGACGGAATGACCGCCTCGTTCGCGCTCGCGTAGGTGAGCGACCCGTCGATGACGGCGCGCGCCGAGAGAGTCAACGTGTCGACCTCGGCCTGAACGTTGCGGCCGACGCGGCCGTCGATCGTGAGAGATCCGCTGCTGACGCGCAGATCGCGACCGAGCTGGCCCGAGTGGGTGACCGTTCCGCCGCCGGCGAGGATGTCCCGAGCGACCTGAGCATTCGCGCCGATGGTCAGCGTGCCGCTGCCGACGACCACGTCCCCGCCGATGCGTCCGTCGATCGCGATCGTGCCACCCCCGGCGCGAACGCTTCCGTCGACCTGTCCGCTCACATTGACTGAGCCGCTGCCCGCGATCACGTCACCGGTGACGGTGCCGCTGATGAGCACAGTCCCACCAAAGGCGATGACGTCACCGTGCACGGTGCCGAGGATCGATATGGTCCCGCCGAAGGCGTAGAGATCGTCCTCGACGGTCTCGCCGGCGCCGACCGTGATGGTGTCTCCGGAACGAACGTCCGCGGCGGCGGCTTGGCCGCCCGATGCCACGAGCATCGCGACGACGAGGATAGGCAGTCGCGCGAATCGAATCATCAGCCCCACGTGAGCGTCCGATACTAATGCGCGGACGGTCCGTCGCGCGCGAAGCGCGCTTGGAAAAACGGCCGAGCGTGCTGTTCAACGTGCCTCGCTTGAGACGGCTAGCCTCGCTGCGTGCTGTCAGCGATCCGACCTCGGAGCCGGCCGTGAACTGCGCTTCCGATCCAGAGTGACTCGCGGGTTGGCAGCCGTGCGCGCGCACGTCCGCACGATCGGGTTCGTGAGCAGGCTCCTTCCCATGCTTCCGTCGAGGCCGATCGACTGGGTGACCCGAGCACCCGTGATCGAGAACGTGAGCTATGAGACGCTCGGTGGAGAGGTACACGCCGAGCTCTATCGGCCGCCAGGCCGAGGACCTTTCCCGGCTGTCCTGCTGTGCCTCGGCGTTATTCCCTTCGGCGTCGACCACCCCCAGATCCCGCGCCTCAAGGCAGCGCTCGCACGCTTCGGCTTCGTGGCGCTGATCCATTGGTCGCCCGCGATGCGCGATCGTCGGCTTGTGCCGGAGGACAACGCGAACACCGCTGCTGCTTACGACTTCCTCGTACGGCGGACGGATGTAGATCCCACGAGGAGCGGGCTGTTCGGGACCTGCGTGGGCGGGTCATTCGCGCTTCTGGCTGCGGCACATCCGTCCATCCGCGACCGCGTCGCGTTCGTGGGCGCGTTCGCGCCCTACTCCTCGATGTGGACCCTTGCCCGTGACATCGCGAGTCGCACGCGCTCGAATGGTGCCTCCATCGAGCCCTGGCCGGTCGATCCACTCACGCACGATGTGTTCGTCCGTTCGGTGACCGACACTCTTGACCCACAAGAAGCGGAGCGACTGCGCGAGGATCGCTCGACAGGCGGCGAGATCGACCTGGCGGAACTCAGCGTGGACGGCCGCGCGATCCACGCACTGCTCACGGCTCGGGATCGAGACGCGGCCGAGTTGGCCTTGCAGCGGCTTCCTCAAGCGATGCGTGAGCGCCTCGATGCGATGTCACCCCTGCACTACGTCGACGAGATCAAGGCTCCGCTGATCATCGTGGGTCACGACCGCGACGATCTCGTCATCCCCGTTGGCGAGTCGCGCCGCCTCGCGCGCGCTCTCTCTGGGCGCGCCGGCGCGAACTACACCGAGTACGCGATGTTCCAGCACGCCGATCCGACCAAACGCAGGCTCTCACCGCCGCGTCTCGTCCGCGAGCTAGGCAGGTTCTACCTTTCGCTGTACCCAATGTTTCGCCAGGCTGTCGTGTAGCGGGTCACTAGGAGGGTCGATGTCTGGTCGGAAGATGCATGCGGACGAGATGGACACCGACGTCCGTCTCGTGGGCCGTTTGCTCGCCGGACAGTTCCCGCAGTGGGCACACCTTCCACTCGAGCCGGTCCCCTCCGCTGGGACAGACAATGCGCTGTATCGGCTGGGCGACGACATGGCCGTGCGACTCCCCCGCATCCAGTGGGCCGTCGAGGATGTGGACAAGGAGCACCAGTGGCTGCCGAGGCTTGCCCCGCTCCTTCCGGTTGCCGTTCCCGTCCCGCTCGGGAAGGGGGAACCTGCTGAGGGCTATCCCTGGCACTGGTCCATCTACCCGTGGCTGGACGGCGAGAACCCGGCCGTCGACGGCATCACCGACCCCGGCTCGCTGGCAACGGAGCTCGCGCAGTTCGTCGCCGCCTTGCACCGGATAGATCCGACGGGCGGCCCGCCGGCCAGCCGCGGTATACCTCTGGCAGACCGAGACGCTCCGACCCGAACCGCGATCGACGCCCTGCAAGGGATCGTCGACACCGCCGCGGCCACCGCGGCGTGGGATGCAGCTGCGCAGACTCCCGCATGGCCCGGCCCGCCGGTCTGGGTCCACGGAGACCTATCACCAGGGAACCTGCTGACCGTCGATGGCCGGCTCAGCGCCGTCATCGACTTCGGGGGTCTGGGCGTGGGCGATCCTGCCTGCGACCTGATCGTCGCGTGGAATCTGCTGCCCGCCAACACGAGGAACGTCCTCCGCGCGGCCCTGCGGGTCGATGACGCCACCTGGGAGCGAGGTCGCGGCTGGGCACTGTCCATCGCGCTCATCCAGCTCCCCTACTACCACCGCACGAACCCTGTGCTCGCGGCCGGCGCTCGGTACGTGATCAGCGAAGTCCTCGCCGATCACCGGAAAGCCGGTTAGCGCGCTCGCACCTCCACGATGTGGTCGAAACTCATCGATCCAACTGTTGAGTCGGCGCGGAAGATGTTGATCTCACGAAGGTTATAGAAACCCGGGATGGCTGGGCCAGATGTATCCCCCCTGAAACGCGTGCCTGCCGATGATGTCGTCCGCAGGCTATCCGATGCCACCGTTGCGCCGGGGGGTGGACACGCCGCAGCCTGCGACGCCGAGAACTCGCGTTTGACCGTCGCGGCATCCCGCCACGGACCAAACAGCCCGAAGCACAGAGTGACGTCTGCGGTTCCTGTCGCGTAAGTCGGGTCAACGTGGGGCACCCACTCGTAGTGAATAGCCTCTCCAGCCGTCAACACTTCGGTGGTCGCAGACGAAAGCTCGTAGCGGAACGACGGGACGGTCTGCGACGCTTGCGGCAGCGCGAGACCGTTACAGCCGCTAACGAGCGCGGCGGCGATGAGCAGCGCCGCGGGAACACCCCAGCCTTGGAATGAGCGGGTTCCACACACAGCCATCGCGGCACCTTACTCCTAGTGCATCAACACCGAGTGGTTCTGTGCCGAGGGGCAGAATCGAACTGGCGACACATGGTTCTTCAGGCGATGCGACACGCACGCGAGAAAACTCCCGCTTGTCTGGTTCCGCGCGACGTCCACCTAGTAATGAAGAACGACGTGGACGCCGGAAGGAAGAATGACCGACGTACCGTCGGGACTGACGACGTAGACATCGTCTCGTTGCCCGGCGCCGCCGGCGAAGCCGAGGCCTACCGCGAAGTGCGCGCCACCCGGTTCGGGGAAGTAGCCACCGTATGGCACCCCAGTCGCGCTCCAGACCCGACGCGCCGCCTCCCAATCGACGACCGCAATTGCGTTCGCGCCGGTCACACCGATGAGCAGCGAGCTGTCGCCGGAGAAGCCGTGCCCTTCGAAGCTGGGCAGGGTCGCAAGTGCGATCGGACTCTCTGCTGTGCGGACTGTGGTCGTCATCGGACCGGTCATCGTCGCGCTCGTCGAATGCGCGAGCAGCGTGCCATCTGCGCTCGCCGCGAGCCACGAACCGACAACATTCGCTCCGAGGTCCTCGGAACGGATAAGCGCACCGGTCGACAGGCGGAAGACCCACAGGTGCCCGGCGAAGAGGCCTTGGCCGAATGACGCCACGACCACGCGGTCAGACGTCGCATCGCACGCCAACACCGGGTAGCCAGCGTTGTCGTTGTAGATCCCGTAGCCAGCGGCGACGATGCGCGGTTGCTGTCCAGGGAAGACGGTCTGCAATTGCAGCGGCGCGCCGGTCGTCGGGACCTCCGGCACTGCCTTGCAGAGGAACTGGCCGTCACGCGACCACGTCGGTAGCGATCCATCCAGCCAGGGAAGGGCGCCGAGCTCGCGACCATCGGCGTCGTAGATCTTCCCGTTCAGGACGTAGCGCCTGCCGTCCGGCGATTGCCAAACCGTGGCCTTCGACGGAACCTCGCCGGCTAGGACGCCGCTGGTCCCGTCGCTCCACGCGACGGCGCGCAGACGGCTCTCGCTTGCGGCTTGGAAGAGGAAGTGCGAACGGTTGTCAGCGACGAGCCTCGCGTCGCTGAGGGTCAACCTAGCGGCGTTCGGCGCAGGCGACACATTCGTCGTAGGTGTAGGCACCGGGCTCGACGGAGACGGTGGGATCGTGATCTGCAGGGTGGGCCTCGCCACCGGTGCCGACGGGGATACTGCGGTCGGCAGCGACGCAGTGGGCTGGCATCCTGCAACGGCGGACGCCGCCAAAGCCATGGTCAGAAGCATTCGTTTCATGCGGTCAGTGTGGACTGCCTCTCAGGCCTCGCCATCACACTTGGACTCGAGCTAAGTGCTACTCGCGGACTCGTATCTCAGCGCCTGAGCAACCGAGGGCTGCTGGTTTGATATGGAGTCATGTGCTCCACCGAGTCGCAGACGCTCAGTGCAGCGCCATCCGCAGCCGTCGGAATGCACATTGGTTCGAAGCCCGCGAGATCTGATCGGGTCAGCGCGGGCGCACGTCTTTCCAAACTATTTCTTCTGTGCCGAGGGCCAGAATCGAACTGGCGACACATGGTTCTTCAGACCAAGGAGGAGCAGCCGGGCCAGCTGCTCGAACTCGCATCCCTATGATTCGTCAGTGCCAGCCGAGTTCCGCACGATCATCGAGCCATTCCGCATCCACTCAGTCGAGCCGCTCCACCTCACGACCGAAGCCGAGCGACGGCAGAAGATCCGCGAGGCCGGCTACAACCTCTTCAATCTCGCCGCAAGGGACGTCCTGATCGATCTCCTCACCGATTCGGGCACCGGCGCGATGTCACGCGACCAGTGGGCCGCGATCCAGCACGGCGACGAGAGCTACGCCGGCTCACCGTCCTGGTTCATCTTTCTCGCGGCCGTGCAGGAGCTCTTCCCCTTCAAGCACGTGATCCCGACGCATCAGGGGCGCGCCGCCGAACGCATCCTGTTCTCGACGATCGCCGGTCCAGGCAAGGCGGTCCCGAACAACACCCACTTCGACACGACGCGCGCGAACGTGGAAGCGACCGGCGCTGAGGCGCTCGACCTGGTCATCGCCGAAGCGCGACGGCCACAGGAGCTCCATCCGTTCAAGGGGAACATGGACCTCGCCGCACTCGAGGCTCTCTTGGCCAGCCGCGCCGCGGATGTGCCCGTCGTGTTCGTCACGATCACGAACAACTCCGGCGGCGGCCAGCCCGTCTCGCTCGAGAACCTTCGCGGCGTGCGGGCGATCTGCGACCGATACGGCAAGCCGCTGTTCCTCGATGCCTGCCGGTTCGCCGAGAACGCGTGGTTCATACGCACCCGCGAGCCGGGGTACGCCGACACGCCGATCCCGGACATCGTGCGGGAGATGGCCTCGCTCGCGGACGGGATGACGATGAGCGCGAAGAAGGACCCGATGGGCAACATCGGCGGGTGGCTCGCGATGAACGACGACGCCTGGGCCGAGCGCTGCCGCAACCTCCTCATCCTCACCGAGGGTTTCCCGACCTACGGCGGCCTTGCGGGCCGTGATCTCGAAGCGATCGCGCAGGGACTGAAGGAATGCGTCCAGCCGGACTACCTGCGATACCGGATCCGCTCGACCGAATACCTCGCGGACGGCATCGAGCGCGCAGGGGTCCCGATCGTGAAGCCCGCCGGTGGACACGCCGTGTACATCGATGCGCGAGCGATGCTGCCGCACATCGCGCCGCTCACCTATCCCGCGCAGTCGCTCTCCATCGCCCTGTACGAGGCCGGAGGGATCCGCACGGTCGAGATCGGCAGCGTCATGTTCGGAAAACACCCCGACGGTACCGAGACTCCGGCGCCGATGGAGCTCGTGCGCATGGCGATCCCGCGGCGAACGTACACGCAGAGTCATATCGACTACGTCATCGAAGTCGTCGCCGAGGTCGTCGCGCGAGCACCCCGCCTCGGTGGCTATCGCATCGTCTCCGAGCCGCCCCAGCTCCGCCACTTCACCGCCCGCTTCGAAGCCCTCTAGCGCGTCGACTCGAGCGTCAGGCCGCGACGTCTCGCCGACTCATCCCCCAGCCCGAGAGAATCAGCCCGCCGAGAGCGAGCACGAGACACGCGGCGATGCCTGAGGGGTCCCACGCACCGATCATCGGCTGCCCCAGGTGGGCGGTGAGCGCGAGCTGGTTTACCCAGTCGGGCAGCCTCAGAGCCGGCGCGACGAGGTCGAGAAGGAACATCGCGATCACGAGCGCGGCCACGCTCTCCGCCGCGATCCCGGTACCCACGAGACCGCCGACCGCCAGACCCACACCGGCCAGCGCCGCCGCGTAGAGGCCCATGACGATCGTCCCCAGCATCGGGGTCACCGCGTCGCCTCCGCTCGTCGCCGCGCCGACGCCGATCCCGATCGCGAGCAGCACGGTCATGGCGCCGACCGCGGCGAACACGCCGATCCCGCTGGACACCGCCCAGCGCGCATGTTGCAGCGGGGTTGCGAGCAGCATCTCGAGACGGCCGCTCGTTTCGTCCGATGCCCAACCCGAGACGAGCGTCGCCGCGGCGAAACCCACGAGGATGAAACCGATCGCCACGAAGGCGAGCTGTAGAAAGCCGCCAGGGCTGAGGAGGTCGATCTTCGGGAACAAGGTGCGGAGCAGGGTGAGCGACTCGGGCGAGACCGTCCCGAGCTGCGTCGCGAGCGACCCGGCCGCGGCGCCCATGAAGAGGCCTTCGAGGCCGATACCGGTGCCCCAGGCCAGCGCGAGCGGCAGGCGCTCGCCGAACGATCGGCTCGCGGGCCCGCGGAGCCCGAGTGTCGCCGCGGGGAGCCCAGGCCACGGGATCGTGCTCGTGATCCCGAGATCACGCCGGGCGAACAGCTCCACACCGACGGTGAAGAGAACGACGGCGACGAGCGCCACAGGCACCAGCGACAGCCAGTCGAACTCGCCGCCGAGCGGCTGGTGCCCGACGGTCCAACCGAAGGGCGTGGCATTCGCCGGCCCGGCGAACACCGGGACCGCCGCCTGGTAGCCGTTCACGAGGTGTGCCGCGATCAGAAGCGCACCGGCGATCCCCGCCGCGCTCGCGCGACCCACGAGCGGCGCGAGGGCGAAGGCCACGGATCCAAAAGCAAGCGCGATGAGGCCGGCCCACAGCGCGAATCCGATCGCGGCAACCGCCGAGATCGCGTCGCCTGGAAGGACCGCGAAGATCGAGCACGCCAGCCACGACGTCGCTGCGACGACCGCCATCACGATCCCCATCCCGGTGAGGTGCGCGGTGAGCTTCTCGAGCGCGATCCCGCGCAGTCCACGCGGTGTCACCGCCACGAGGTCGAGGCTCCCGCGGCGCGATTCGGTGGCGAGGGTCGATGACAGCGCGAGGATCGACCAGAGCGCGGCG
>JBGPZT010000041.1:0-17524 GCA_041493915.1 Candidatus Limnocylindria bacterium | reverse complement strand
GGTCGGCACGGTCTGCAGCGCGGTGTTGTAGTCGCGGACGTTCCCGTTGTAGAAGCGCCGCGCGAACGCGATCTTGTCCTCGGTCGCCGTGAGGTTCTCGGAGAGATCCTTGAACTCCTGCACCGCCTGCAGCTGCGGGTAGTTCTCGGCGACCGCGAACACCGTGCGCAGCGCCGCGGTCAACTGGTTCTCCGCGACGGCACGATCCTGGGGCGTTCCGCTCCCGGCCGCGACCGCGGCCGCGCGTGCTTTCGTCACGTTCTCGAAGACGCCCTTCTCGTGCGCCGCGTAACCCTTCACCGTTTCGACGAGGTTGGGGATGAGGTCGTGGCGCCGCTTCAGCTGGACGTCGATGTCCGACCACGCCTCCCGCACCCGCTGACGCAGCGTGACGAGGCGGTTGTACATGCCGATGACGAACACGACGATGAGCGCGATGACGACGAGCGGGATCAGGATCTCCACGATGTTCTCCCCTTTTGAACTACGGCAACGTCAATCATGACATCAGCGGAGCCAGCGCCTCTTCCAGCCGCCTTTGGCGCTCCATCCCCGCGCGCAGGCGCGCGTGTGCGGCCGGGCGCGGCTGGAACGTGCGGCCGATAGGCGAGCGCACCGCGGCGATGTCCGTGACCGCGCCGATCCGCTCGAGCGCGGCGATCGCCGCCCCGCGCGCCGATCCCTCGCCCGCGCCGCTCATGAGCAGCGGCCGATCGACCGCATCGGCCAAGAGCTGCATGAGCCAGGGCAAGGCGAGGAGCGTGCCGCCGGTCGCGATCAGGCGGTCGATGCCTGGCATCGCGCGGCTCGTGACGTCCCAGAGGCGCGCGACGCGATAGGCGACGCCTTCGACCATCGCGCGCGCGACATCCTCGGCGGTCGTGCCGAGCCCGATACCGGCGACCGCGGCGCGAGCCGCGTCGTTCCACGTCGGGCTGCGGTCGCCGGCGAGGAGCGGGAGCGCGATGAGCGGCCCGCCCACGGCCGCGCGGCGGAGCGCGCGCGGCACGTCGACGTCCGGGAAGACGCGAGCGACCCAGCCGAGCACGTTGCCGCCGCTCGAGAGCGCGCCACCGGCGACGACGCGTGACGCGTCGAGCCGATAGGTCCATCCGCCGGGAACGATCGGCGGATCGTCGGTCGCGTAGAGGACGCGCATCGCGCCTGATGTCCCGAGGAACAGCGACGCGGTGTCGCGACCGACCGCGCCCGCTCCGACGTTGGAGCACGCTCCATCGCCGATCGCGGGCACCCATTTCGCGCTCGCCAGAGCGGGCCAGCGACGGGCGAACGCCGGCAGCAACCCGGTGAGAGGCGCGTCGTCGATCGGCGAGAGCGTCTCCTCGCCGACGGCCAGGTGCGACAGCAGCGGGCGATCCCAGCGGCGCGCGCGCTGGTCATACAGCCCGGTGGCCGACGCCATCCCGTGTCCTGCGCGTCGCGCGCCGAGGATCCGCAGATACAGGTATTCGCCGAGCGACATCCACCACTTCGTGCGCGCGTACGCCTCCGCCTCATGCTCGCGGAGCCACCGGAGCTTCGCGGGAAGGTACGAAGCGTGGAGGACGCAGCCGGTGCGAGCGTGCGTGGCGATCGGATCGACCTCGCGCCGCAGCGCGGCGGCCGCGCCGCGCGCGCGGGTGTCGGCCCACGTGAGCACCCGCGTGGTCGGCCGCCCGCCCGCGTCGACGCCCACGAGGCTGTGCCAGAACGTCGACGCGGCCACGGCCGCGATCTCTCCAGCGCGGCGACCCGCGCTCGCGAGGACCGCGTCGATCGCACGGCACGCCGCTCGAACGCGCTCGTCGGCATCCACCGAAGCTTCGCCGTCGGCCGAGGTGCGCACCGGCCGGTCCGCGTGCGCGATGAAGGGAGCTATCGGCCGCCCACGCACGTCGAACAGGAAGACGCGCAGCCCGGACGTGCCGATGTCGAGCGCGAGAACGAGCGGCGGGCGCGCCTCGCGCAGCGGGATCGCGAGCGGCTCGCGCAGCACGGCGCGAGTATGCGCGGCCAGGCCGCGGCTAGGCGGTCGCTGGGCGGATGAGCGGCGGACGCGTGGCGCGCGGAAGACGGAGTCGAACGAGCGAGCCGAGCGTCGAGGGGCTCTCTATGTCGAGCGATCCGCCGTTCGCCTCCATCAGCAGGCGGGCGAGCTCGAGCCCCAGAAAACGATCGGCCACCGCGACGGCGCGCGGGTCGCCGGCGCGTTCGGGATCGTCGAACAGTGCGCGATCGTCGACACGCAGCGGTACGCGAGAACGGTCGCTGACGTCGACCCACGCGGACCGTGCGTCGACCCGGACCGCGACGTTCACGTACTCGGTGGAATGCTGGAGGGCGCTGCGAATGACGCTCTCGATGGCCTGCCGCAGGCGATCGACGTCGGCATCGACGATAGGCGTCTCCGCCCCGAGGGTGATGATCACGCGCTGCTTGTCGGCGACAGCTCGCATCGCGTCGCGGACGACCTCGTTGAGATCGGACTGCGTTCGCGTGAGCAGGAGTCGCTCGCTCTGGAGTTGCCCGAGCGACACGAAATCGCGCGCGAGGAACTGCAGCTCCTGCGCGCGCCGCTGCAGCTCTCGCACCGTGCTACGGACCTCGGAATGCTCCGGTGTGTTGCGGTCGAGCTTCTCCGCGAGCGCGGCGATGGCTTCCACAGGCCGCGGCAGCTCGTAGTCGAGGACGCGGAGGAAGTCATCACGCTGGCGGTCGACCACAGCGAGGCGCGCCGCGCTGGTGCGCTGCCGATCGAGCAGCAGCGCGATCGCGATGAAGATGACCATGCGGGTGAAGCCGTTCCAGATGGACGGTCCGATCGACACCGCGCCGCGGTTCACGGTGTCGGCGAGGAGCCACGCAAGCGCCCCGGCGACCGCGAGGATCAGTCCCGGTCCGCGCCCGACGTACCAGGCCGTCACGACGACCGGGATCAGATAGAAGAGCGAGAAGCCGATGTCGGGTCCGCTCAGGAGATCGACGAGACAGATCGAGGCGATGGCCACGAGTGACAGCGCGGTCAGCGACAGCGTGCGGCCCACGGTTAAGCGACCAGGGCGCGCACCGCGGCGGCGATGTCGCGGGCCGCGATCCCGGCCGCCTCCACGAGCTCCGCGGGCTTGCCTGACGACGGCATGTCGCGTACCGCAAGGTGCCGTAGGGCGATGTCCTTCACGCCAAGTGAGACCAGACCCGAGACGACGGCGTCGCCGAGACCGCCCTCGGCCCAGTGGTCCTCCACGATGACAAGCCGCCCACCGGTCTCCCGCACCGCCGTCGCGATGCCGCGCGCGTCGAGCGGCTTCACCGAGTACGCGTCGATGAGCCGGATCTTCACACCGGCCCTCGCGAGCTCATCCGCGGCCTTGACGCCCTCGTGCACGGTGATGCCCGCGGCGACGACCGTCACGAGGTCGTCGGGGCCGCCACCGCGCACGACACGGCTGCCGCCGATGGGGAACTCGTCCTCGGGCCCGTAGAGGATCGCGGTCTTCTCGCGCGTCGTCCGAATGTAGGAGATGCCGCGCAGGTCCGCCATCGCAGCGACGAGCTTCGCGGTCTGATTCGCGTCGCAGGGATACAGGACCGTGCTGCCGTGCACCGCGCGCATCATCGCGAGATCCTCGAGCGCCATCTGCGACGGACCGTCCTCTCCGATGGACACGCCGGCGTGAGAACCGGAGAGTCGGATATCGGCGCGCGAGATCGCGGCCATGCGGATGAAGTCGTATGCGCGCGTGAGGAACGCGGCGAATGTGGACGCGAACGGTACGAAGCCGACGACCTGCATCCCCACCGCGACCGCCACCATCCGCTGCTCGGCGATGTACATCTCGAAGAAACGATCGGCCGCGGTCTTCTTGAAATCCTCCGCGTGCGTCGAGTTGCTCACTTCGGCGTCGAGTACGACGACGTCCCCGCGGGCCGCGCCGAGCGCCGCGAGCGCCTCGCCGTACGCCTTGCGGGTCGCGACGGGCTCGGTGTAGCGCCGGAGCTCCGGCGCCCTCGCGGGCGGGAGCGGCGCGGGCCGCCAGGCCGGAGGACTCGGAACGTCGAACGCGCGTGACGGCTCGGCGCCCAGCTCCGCGAGCGCCTGCTTCGCCTGCTCCGGGTCGAGCGCCTTGCCATGCCAGCCCGGCTTGTCCTCGAGGAAGGAGACGCCCTTGCCCTTCACCGTGCGGGCAACGATCGCCGTCGGACGCGATGCCGAGCGCGCACGGCCGAACGCGTCGTCGATCTGCGCGAGGTCGTGGCCGTCGATGACGAGCGCGTCCCAGCCGAACGCCTTCACGCGCGCCGCGTACGCGTCGGTGTTCCACTCGAGCTCGGTCGGACCGCGTTGACCGAGGCGGTTGATGTCGAGTATCGCCGTGACGTTCTCGAGGCCTTCATATCCCGCCAGGTCGAACGCCTCCCAGATCGAGCCCTCGGCCGTTTCGCTGTCGCCCACGAGGACCCAGACATGGAACGGCGCCTTCAAGAGCCGCTTGCCCGCGAGGGCGACGCCGACCCCGATCGGCAGCCCCTGCCCAAGCGAGCCGGTCGCGACGTCGACCCAGGGAAGGATCGGCGTGGGATGACCCTCGAGGCGCGACCCGAGCTTGCGGAACGTGAGGAGCTCCGCATCGTCGATGGCGCCTGCCGCGCGGAACATCGCGTACACGAGCGGCGACGCGTGCCCCTTGGAGAAGATGAGGTGATCGTTCGCGAGCGAGTCCGGCCGCTCGAAGTCGTAGCGAAGGTGACCGCTCAGCAGCACCGACATGAGATCGGCCGCGGACAGCGATGATGTCGGGTGGCCGGACCCGGCGGCGGTCGAGCACCGGATGCTGTCGGCGCGCAGCTGACGCGCCAGCGAGCGGTACACATCGAGGCGCGCCTGTGCCTCGGTCACGGTCGCCACGACCCACACGGTACCGCAGGAAGACCCCCTGGGACCGAATATCCTCGGGCGCACCACGGGGGTGACGGCATGGAGATCGGGCTCTACGGCCTGGGCCGGATGGGCGGCAACATGGTCACGCGGCTGGTCCGCGGCGGGCACCGCGTCGTCGCGGGAAATCGCAGCCCGGGCCCGGTCGACGAGGCGAAGGCTGCTGGGGCCGTCGGCGCCTACACGATCGAGGACATGGCGAAGCAGCTGAAGCCGCCGCGCGTCCTGTGGTCCATGGTGCCCGCGGGTGACGCGACGGATCACACTCTCGACGAGTTCGCGAGATACGCGGCCAAGGGCGACGTCCTCTGCGACGGGGCCAACTCGTACTTCCGCGACTCGATGCGACGCGCGGAGAAGTACCGCTCACTCGGCCTCGATTACCTCGATGTCGGCGTCTCCGGCGGGATCTGGGGCCTGGAGCTCGGCTACTGCATGATGGTCGGCGGTGAGGCGCGCGCGGTGGAGCGCGCAAAGCCGCTGCTCGATACGCTCGCGCCCCCAAACGGTTGGGCGCATTTCGGGAAGAGCGGCGCGGGCCATTTCGTCAAAATGGTCCACAACGGCATCGAGTACGGGATGATGCAGTCCTACGGCGAGGGCTTCGAGCTCATCCACGCGAGCGAATTCGACATCGACCCCAAACGCGTCGCCAGCGTGTGGCTGCAGGGCAGCGTCGTGAGGTCCTGGCTCCTCGAGCTCGCCGAGCGCGCGTTCGAGCAGGAGGGTCCCGACCTCGCGAACATCAAAGGCTGGGTCGCCGACTCGGGCGAAGGACGCTGGACGATCCAGGAGGCGATCGCCCACGACGTGCCGGCCACCGTCCTGGCGCATTCGCTGTTCGCGCGCTTCACCTCCCGCCAGGACGACTCGTACGCGATGAAGGTCGCGGCCGCGCTGCGCAATCAGTTCGGGGGTCACGCTGTCAAGAAGTGAGTCGGGTCACGGCGCGATTCGCGGCACGGGCGCGGGTCCTGCCGCGCGGTCGCCAGCGGGCGCATCGCTCTCTCGAAACGGGCCCGCTCCGCACGTTCTCTGTTTCCGCGCGCTCGTACCGCGGCCTCGACTCTCGTTCGCGATGCTCCCGCTGTCTCCTGCTCGCGCCGCGTCACCCGCGCCCGTGCGGCTTGTCACGCGGCAGATCCGACTCAACCCGTGACCGTCACCCTCGCTAATCCGCTGCGCGAGGGCCTGAGATTGGCGCGCACGCCGGAGCCCGCGTGCCTCGTGATCTTCGGCGCCTCGGGCGACCTCACCGCACGGAAGCTCGTGCCGGCGCTCTACAACCTCGCGCTCCAGCACCTGTTGCCCGCGAGCTTCGCCGTGATCGGTTCCGCTCGCCGCCACATGAGCGCGGACACCTTCCGCGCCGAGCTCCATGACGCGGTCGCGGAATTCAGCCGCACCAGACCGATCAACGAAGAGGTCTGGGCGACGTTCGCGCGCGCCATCGACTACGTCCCGACCCCGGACGACAGCAGCTACGACCAGCTGCGACAGGTGCTCGCGCGTGTCGACCGCGACATCGGCGCGAGCGGCAATCGTCTTTTTTACCTCGCGACGCCGCCGGCCGCGTATGAGCCGATCATTCGCGCGATCGGCGCGCACGGCCTTCGCGGTGAGGGCGGCTGGTCGCGTGTCGTGGTGGAGAAGCCGTACGGTCACGACCTGCAGAGCGCGATGCGCCTGACGAGCGTCGTCCAGGAGGTCTTCCGCGAAGACGAGGTCTTCCGGATCGATCACTACCTGGGTAAAGAGACGGTGCAGAACATCCTCGTGCTGCGCTTCGCGAACAGCATCTTCGAGCCGATCTGGACGCGCCAATACGTCGATCACGTGCAGATCACGGCCGCTGAATCGATCGGGATCGAAGAGCGCGCCGGCTACTACGACAGCTCCGGCGCCATGCGCGACATCGTGCAGAACCACCTCTTGCAGCTCCTCGCGCTCGTCGGGATGGAGCCCCCCGCGGCGTTCGATGACCGCTCGGTCCGTGACGAAAAGGTGAAGGTCCTGCGCGCGCTGCGGCGCATCCCGCAGGACGAAGTCGGCGCGCTCACCGTCCGCGGTCAGTACGGTCCGGGCTTCATCGGCGGGGAGCGGGTGCCCGGCTATCGCAAGGAGCCCGGCGTCGCCCCCGAGTCGCAGACCGATACGTTCGTCGCGCTGAAATGCTTCATCGACAACTGGCGCTGGGAAGGCACGCCCTTCTACGTCCGGACGGGGAAGCGGCTGCCGAAGCGCTCCACCGAGATCGCGATCCGTTTCCGCGTCGCACCTCATCGCATCTTCACTCGCAAGGCGTCGGAGGGACTCGAGGCCAACGAGCTGGTGATCCGCATACAGCCCGACGAAGGGATCTCCCTCACGTTCGGTGCAAAGGTGCCGATCCAAGGTCTTCGCATCCGCTCCGTGAACATGGACTTCGGATACGGCGAGTCGTTCATGGTCGATGCGCCCGATTCGTACGAGACGCTCATTCTCGATGCGCTCCGCGGCGACGCCACCCTCTTCACGCGTCGCGACGAGGTCGAGCAGCAATGGGCCTTCGTCGACCCCATCCTCGCCGGCTGGCACGAGGGACGGCCGGAGCTGGCGAGCTACGCCGCTGGTATGTGGGGGCCCGAGCAGGCCGACGCGCTGATCGCGCGCGACGGCCGCACGTGGCGACGGCCGTGACAGTCGTGGACGAGGCGTTCTGGGGCACTACCGCGACCAGCATCGACGCTCTCGAGCGCGAGCTGGCTCGATTGCGCCGCGCCGCGGTCGCGCACGCCATGGAGCGCGGTCAAACGCTCGCGCGAGCGTCGGTGCTCAACCTCGTCGTGTATGCCGAGCGTGAGGCGCAGGCGCGCCGTGCCGCGCGAACGGTCGCGGACCTCGCCCTTCGGCATCCTTCGCGTGCGATCGTCCTGCTGGCGGATAGGGATCGCGAGGGCGTGGTCGCGTCCGTGCAGCTCCATTGCCACGTTCCGCAGTCTGGTGGTGGCCAGCCGGTGTTGTATGAGCAGATCCTCGCGCGCGTGCGCGGCGACTTCGACGAGCGCGTCGCGAGCGTCGTCATCCCGCTCCTCGTTCCGGACCTGCCGGTGTTCCTGTGGTGGACCGGGACGCCGCCGAGCGACGCGCGGCACCTCGACGATCTCGCAACGCTCGCGGACCGGTTCATCGTCGATTCGGCCGACTTTGCGCGGGCCGATCTGACCTTGCCTGAGGTCGCGCAGCTCGCGCGCCACCGCATGGGTATCACCGACCTCAACTGGGCGCGGCTCACCCCGTGGCGCGAGCTCATTGCGCAGTTCTTCGACGTGCCCATCTGGCGACCGTTCCTGGGCGGGATCACCGGGATACGCGCCGGCTTCGCCGTGGACATGGACGGTCACGACATCCGCAACTCGCAGGCGCTCCTCGTGCTCGGATGGCTAGCGTCGCGTCTGGGCTGGCGGCCGGTCGAGGCTCTCGCGCCAGCGGAGGCCGGGGGCCTGCTCTTCCGCATGCAGCGCGCGGACGGCGCCGCGGTCATGGTGCGACTGCGACCGCGTTTCGAGCGCGGCCTCGACACTGGCGACGTTTCGGGTGTCCGCATCCAGGCCAGGGTCGGCAGCGACACGGCGGAGTTCGTGATCAAACGCGCGCCCGACCAGCGTCACGCGACAGCGACCGCGATCGTGAGTGGCGTGGTCCGCGCCGAACGTGTCGTGCCGCTCCCCGCGCTGGGCATCCGCGAGCTGCTCGGCGAGGAGCTGGCGATCGCCGGGAACGACCACGTCTACGAAGCCGCGCTCGCCGCGCTGATGGCGCTGGCCTGAGCCTTGCGGCCATGACCGACATGCCATCGGATGAGCGCGGCGCGGCCGTTCAGCGCGAGGACGCGAACGAGGGACGGCTCGTCGCGGGGCGCTACCGCCTCACGGGGCGCATCGACGAAGGCGGTGCGGGCGAGGTGTGGCAGGCGCGCGACGAGCGGCTCGACCGCGATGTCGCGATCAAGATCCTCGGCCCGAACGCCGACGAAGCGTTCCGCGAGCGCTTCGCGGATGAGGCGCGTCGCGCCGCGTCGGTGCTGCACCCGAACGTCGTGACCGTCTTCGACGAGGGCCGCGATGGCGCCGACGCGTTCATGGTCATGGAGCTCGTTCGCGGCCGCACGCTGCGTGACGTCATTGCCGACCGTGGCCCGCTGCGCCCGGACGAGGCCGCGCGCATCGTTGCGCAGATCGCGGCCGCGCTCGACGCGGCGCATGAAGCAGGCGTGATCCACTGCGACGTCAAACCGGCGAACGTCATCGTGGACCAGCAGGGCACCGCGAAGCTCACCGACTTCGGCATCGCGCGCGCGGCGCGAGGGCCGCGCGAGCACGAGCTCATCGGGACCGCGAGATACATCGCGCCGGAGCGGATCGAGGGCCGAGCGCCGACGGAACGTAGCGACGAGTACAGCCTCGGCCTCGTCGCGTACGAGCTCCTTGCCGGACGTCCGCCGAACGCGGAGATGGAGACGGAGGACCTCCTGCGCGTTCGACTGGATGGACGGGCGCCATCGCTCCGATTGGCACACGTCGGCATCAGCGAGGAGATCGACCGCGTGGTCGCGAAGGCGCTCGCGAGAGATCCGCAGGGTCGCTACGCGAGCGCGGGCGCGTTCGCCAAAGATCTGCTCGCGGCGTCGCAGAGCGACGACGCGGCGGGCGTCACTCCACCCGTGACGCGGCCGCTGCGCGGCGGCCGGCGCGAGTTCCCGTTCAACACGAGGCTCGCGCTCCTCGCAATCGTCGCCGTGCTCATCGCGACGCTCGCGATCGTCGCGTCGTTCCAGGGCCGCGCGGTCGACGCGCGGCCCACGGCCGGTCCGTCGGCGTCGGCCGCGGTCCGCGTCACACCGAACGTGGTCGGCAAGGGCGTCGACGAGGCGGCCGGGATCCTCATCGCCGCCGGTTACCGATCTCCGGTGCCGTGGCAGGTCGATCCGTCCGCCCGCGGGCAGGCCTGCAGCGTCGCGCGCCAGGAGCCGCAGTCCGGCACGGCGGTCCAGCCCGGCGCGACCGCGCGCCTGTACCTCGTGCCCGCGCCGCCAGACAAACCGGGCGGCACCTGCGGCGTGAAGGAGAAGGACTGACACGCGTGGCGACCGGGGTGAGGACCGATACGGGCCGCGTTCGCGAAGGGAATGAAGACCGCTACCTCGTGCGCGAGGAGCGCGGCATCACTCTTCTCGCGGTCGCCGACGGCGTGGGTGGATCGAGCGGCGGCGAGATCGCTGCGGACGCCGCGCTCGCCGAGCTCGGGGCGCGTTTCTTCGGAGCGCCGGCGGATCGCGCACCCAGCGGCGCGCTCGCGGAGGCAATGCGCGATGCGAACGCCGCCGTGCTGCAAGCGGCCGGGACCTCGGGCCACCGCGACGCCGCTACCACGATCGTCGCGGCGGCGGTGCGCGCGAACGAGGCCACCATCGCGAACCTCGGTGACAGCCGCGCTTACTTGATCCGCGACGGCGTGTGCCGGCAGCTCACGGAGGATCACTCAGGCCCGATCGAGCACGCGATCACCCGCTTCGCCGGCGATCCGCGCGGCGTTCAGCCCGACATCTTCGTCGAGAGCCTTCGCACCGACGACCGCCTCTTGCTCTGCAGCGACGGGCTCACGCGTCACGTCACGCCCGAGGAGATCGCCAGGGCCGCGAGCGGCGAGGACGTGCGCGTCGCCGCGAATGCGCTCGTCGATCTCGCGAACGCGCGCGGCGGGCAGGACAACGTCACCGTCCTGATATACGCGCCGGGTCGGCCCGCGACGGTCGCGGGGACCGCCGGCCGCGCGATCGCGTTCGTGGTCTTCGCGCTGCTCATCCTGGTCACGGTGGGCGGTGCGATCGCGGTCCTCTTCGCGGCGAGCACCGTCGGTCCGAGCTCGTCACCACAGCCGAGCGTGTCCGTCTCGCCCACACCCACCGAGTCCGCGTCGCCGTCCCCCTCGCCGTCTGCGTCACCGACCACATCTCCCACGCTGCAGCCGTCCCCCAGCGCGAGCCCCTAGAGCCCGAGGCGGTCGAGGAGCCGTCGCGTGAGGGGGGCGCCGATCGCGACCGCCGCCGCACCGACGAGGACCGCGCCCTCGATGATCCAGGCTCCCACGACCGTCGCTTCCGCCAGCGGGTTGGCGCTCACCGCTGTGGGACACGACTCGGTCGGATAGAACGTCGGGTCGTAATGCCAGGTCGGAAGGATCTCGTAGATGCTGCCGAGCTCGCCCGGGATCGGCATTCCGGAGACGTACGGGTAGAAGATCACGAACGCCGCCGCCGCAACGCCCAGGAAGATGAGCACGGCCTTCCGCCGGCGCTCCCACAGCACGGCGAGCATCGCGGCCAGGCAGAGCAGGTAGAACGGCAGCACCGTGAAGAAGTGGTAGAAGAACAGCACGCGTGAGATGGGGATCCACGCGACGTACTGCGCGAGCATCGCGATCGACACGACGGCGAGCGACCACGATCGCGTGCGGATCGCGAGCGCGATGGTGAGCGCGGCAGCCGGGAGCGCCGCCCAGAACAGCACGATGTTGCCGGCGTCGTAGATGTAGCCATTGGTGCCGCCGCTGCTGGCGCCGAAATACCAGTACACCGGTTTGAGGTCGAGCGGCCAGCTCCACCACGGCGATCCCGCGCAGTGCGGCGCGGTGAGGGAGCTGTGGTACCAGTACATCTGCTGCGTGAGCTCCCACAGATTCCAGCCGTACGGCGCCGTTGGCCCGCCGAACCACCGGATGTAGCTGCTGAGATAGACGACCAGCGGGACCACGGCGAAGGCGCCGAAGAGCACCGCCGCGTTGCGCCCGCGGCCGGCGAGGAGATCGAGCGGTCCGCCGGTGCCAGGCTGTCCCCGGTCGTACGCGAAGGCGGTCACGCCGGCGGACAGGACGAACACACCACCGAGCGTGTAGACGGCGGCCCACTTCGACGCGACCCCGAGCCCGAGCAGCACGCCCGCGATGACGATGTCGAGCACGGCCGAGCGGCGCGCCTGGAGCGCGGCGACGATGAAATACCACGCCGCGACGATGAAGGCCGTCACGTAGATGTCGTTCATGCCGATGCGCGCCTGCGCGAACATCGATCCGTCGAGCAGCACCACGGCGCCGACGAGCCACGCGACCACCGGCGAGGCGAACAACCGGCGCGCCAGCAGGACGAGGAAGAACGCCAGGATCGCGCCGAGAACGACGCCGGGCAGGCGCCAGGCAAGAGCGTGGCGACCAGTCTCGATGCGCTCGACGCCGCCGGCCCCGGCGACGAGGAGCTTGTCGTCGTCGTTGTCAACGCCGAGGAGCGATCCGGACACGGGTATGGCCGCGAACGGCGACGCACCGTGCACCTCGACGACCACGACTCGGCCCTCCGCGAGCGCGTACAGGAATTGCGTGCGGGGGACCAGCGTCAGCGCGGTCGCGCCCGACGAGAACGCACCGGTGCGCGCGTTGCCCAGCTGCACCGACTCGCGCTGCCCGTTGGGTAGCTCGTACACGTCGAGGGTCGGTGAATCGGCGCGCGCCACGAAGACCCGGTTGGGCGCCTGCGCATACGCGATGGCGCGACCTGGCCCGCCGCCCGGAAGCTGCCGCGTCTCACGTCCGGTCGCCGGATCGACGACGTGAACGTCACCGCGAGCATCGAGAACGTAGAGCTCGGTCCCATCGGCGTTCGACGTGACGGCCAATGCGCCGAGCTGCGAGACGACGGGCGCGGCGTCGATGGCGGTGTAGATGGCCATGCCCGACCCGGTCGCGACGACGATGCGACCGCCAGCCATCACCAGCCCGGTGATGGGCCCACTCACCGGCACCGTCGCGCGCGGGATCTGGAAGTTGCTCGGCGCCTCCGTCACCGGATGCTGGAAGAGCTCGGTGTCGGTGACCCAGAGGATGCGCTGACCGTCGATGACCAGCGCGCGAACAGGGGTCGCGCCTTTCACCAGATCGCGGGCTACCGCGGCGTCGCGGGCGCGAAGGATGATGTCGCCGTCCGACGTCGCGAACGCCCGCGTGCCATCCGCGCCGACGGCGAACGCGACGATGTTCGGGCCCGGCTCGCCTTCGCGGCCGACGACGCGGTCATCGCCGAACGCGAGGATCCCCAGCGCCATGATCTCCTTCGCGAGATGCGGGTGCGTCCATTCGTACGGGTCGCGCTGCGCGAGGAGCTCGAACGCGGTGCGCGCGTGATAGACCTCGTCGAAGTACATGTCGCGCGGGTGATCGAGCCGGTAGCCCCGCGTGACCAGCACAACGAGGGCGACGAGCAACGCGACCAGAACGTCGTGGCGGGTCGGCGCTCGTCCCGGTGCGAGCGCCGCCGGCAGGCGCCATGCCGGGCGCGCCTCGACCAGGACCAGCGTCGGCGGGAGTGCGGCGACCTGCGACGGCTCGAGTCGCGCCTCGCCGCGCACGAGCCGCCACGCGATAAGACCGGCGGTGCCCAGCATGAGGAGCGCGATCGCGATCTGGCCTTGACGCGAGAAGAGCGTGGTCTCGAGCCATGGCGGCGACTTCAGATCGTTCTGGGCGTAGCGCGTGAACGCGAAATACAGCGTCAGCATGAAGCCGAGCGATAGCGCGATGTAGGGCCAGAGGAGGCGAGCGCGCACCGCGGCCAGCGGGAGCAGCAGCACGAGCGCGGGGAACAGATATCGCTCGTGCGCACGGGTGGGCAGGAAATAGAAGGCACAGGCCGCGAGCGTTCCCGCCGCGAGGAGCGTCGCGGTGTCGCGACGACGCCACAGCGGCACGCACGAGCCGAGGGCACCCAGGGCGAAGAGCAGCACGCCCATGCCGACGAAGGCGTCGTCCGGCTGCCAGAAGTCCCCAACGATCGACCACACGTTGAACGCGAACAGCGATGTGTAGGGATAGGTCTCGGCCGCCTTCGTCACGAGATCGATGAGCTCCGCTGGTCCGGCCCTGAACGGCACGCCCAGAGCGATGGCCGTTACGACACCCGCGACCGCCACGCGTCCCAACGGCTGCCAGCGCCGGGACTGGATCAGCTCGATGAGGACCGCGGCGCCGATCACGATGGCGCCGATGCCGAACTGCGGCTTCACCATCGCCGCGAGGGCCGCGAGCGTTCCCGCCGTCGCCCAGCGGCCCCGACCCGCGGCCACCAGCGCCGCTAAGAGCGCGAGCGAGCCGACGGCATCGATCTGGCCCCAGTACGGACCGGCGAAGATCGCGGCCGGTGAGAGCGACCACAGGCCCGCGGCCAGCATCGCGCTTCTGCGTCCGGCGTGACGCCACGCGAGCATCGCCGCCCCGATCGCGATGGCGACGTCCGCCGGAATGCTCGCGGCCTTCACCGCGACGCGGAGCAGTTCGCCGTCGAAGACCGCACCGAGGAACCAGAGGACGTAGAGATACGCCGGCGGGTAGTCGCTGAAGTAATCGGGCGCATAGAAGGTGCCCGGTCCGACCTGGACCATGTGCTCGGCCCACGCCTGAAAGGTGCCGACGTCGCTGGGGAAACCGGGCGACCGTAGTGTGAGGAGCCGCAGCGCGACGCCTAGGGTGACGAGGCCCGCGATCGCGAGATGCGCGCGCCGATCGTCGCGCACCGATAGCTCGGTCTGCGTCATTGCCAGTAGTCGAACCGCGTGATCGCGATCATCGCGTAGAGGTTGATCACGATCGACAGGATCACGACCGCCACGAAGAGCCACGATGGGCGCGGGCGCCAGGTGGTGCCGCTGCGCGCATCGCCCCTCAGCGCGAGCGCGATGAGGAAGGGCTGCGCGTCGATCGAGAAGCGATAGCCGAACTGTTGGAAGCCGACGGTCCCGTGGAAGATGTCCGGCACGAGCGCGAGCAGGGCGGCCAGCGCCACGGCGGCGGCGCCGAGGTCACGCCGCACGCCGCGCAGACCCGCGAACAGCCAGAGGAACGCGGGCGTCGTCAGGAACAGGGCCGTGCCGATGCCACGTGGTCGCAGGAAGAACGGTGTGCCCTCCACCAGGTCGGGTGGCTCGAGGAAGATCGCGTAGATGTGGCGCGGCAGATAGAACGGCGAGAACAGCCCTCGGGTGAAGAAGACGTCGCCCTGCGTGAGCTGCACGTATCCCACATCGAACACCGAGCCCCAGCGCAGCAGGTCCCAGCCGACGTACGCGAGCGCGAATGGCGCGCCGCCGAGCACGACGCCGCCGAGCGCTCGGAGATACGGAGTCTCCGTACGACGGGCGAGCAGCAGCGCGAGCGCCGGAGCAGCCGCGGCGACGGGGAGACGAGCCAGCGCCGCGAGCCCGACGGCTGCGCCGACGAGCCACGCTCGCTCGCCGCGAGCCGCGAAGAGAAGCGCGGCCGAGAGAAACGGCATCGCGACCGCGTGCGCCGCGTACCACGCACGTCCGTCGACGCTCGAGAAGAACAGCGTGGTCCCGAAAGTCGAGAGGAGCGCTCCCAGGGTCGCGACGAGACGCGGCGCCCCAAAAGCCCGCAGCGCGAGAAACAGGATGCCCGCCGAGACACCGCCCGCGATGCGCGAAACGAGCACCTGCGACAGCGCGGTCGGTAGCACGAGCGCGAGAGGCATCGCGAGGATCGCCGGCAGCGGCGGATAGACCACGCACCAGCGCTCCACCCCGCACGGCACGAGCTCGTTGAGCCACGGCGGCGCCTCGTTCAGCCACCAGTGCCCCTCCAGGAGCGCCTGCGCCAGGCGGCCGTAGTAGTCGTAGTCGGTGAGGAGGCCCAGCCCGGCGACGAGGTAGGCCGCGGCACCTGCGGCCGCGAGCGCGATCGCGATCCTGCGGTCGCTCCAGGTCATCCCGAGGCAACACGCTAACCTTGCGCTGCGTTGTCCGCACGACTCGGGAGCCTCTCGTTCTTCTTCCCGGCGCTCAACGAGGAAGATCACGTGGAGGCCGTCGTACGCGACGCGCTGGCCGTGCTGCCGCGCTTCGCCGATGACATCGAGGTCACCGTCATCGACGATGGCAGCACCGACCGCACCGGGAAGATCGCGGATGACCTCGCGAAGGCGGACCCGCGGGTCCGGGTCGTCCACCACGGGGCGCGTCGCGGCTACGGCGGTGCGGTGCGCTCCGGGCTCGCCTCCGCGACAAAGGATTTCATCTTCTTCACCGACGGCGACCGTCAGTTCGACATCGCCGACGTCGGCCTCCTCGTCGCTGCCATCGACAGCATCGACGCGGTCGTGGGCTATCGCCTCGAGCGCCAGGATCCGCCGCGCGCGCGGTTCGTGGCGTGGGTCTACAACCGCGTCATCCGCGTGATGTTCTTCGGCGGGTTCCGCGACGTCGACTGCGCATTCAAGCTCTTCCGCCGCGAGGTGTTCGAGCGCGTTCCGCTCGAGCGCGTCCGGTCGAACGGCGCCTTCTTCTCGGCCGAGCTGCTGATCACGCTACGGCGCGCCGGCATCCGGACGCGGGAGGTCGGCGTGCCGCATTACCCGCGGACCGCCGGTAAGGCCAAAGGTCAGCAACCGAAGGTGATACTGCGTGCGATCCGCGATCTGCTGCGCCTGCGCCTGCGGCTCTGGGGCCTCCCGCTCTAGCTCAACTCGTGCTCTGCCCCGGCGGGTCGTCGGGCAGCGACTGGATGAACTCCTTGAACACGGCGATGTTGTCGTCGTCCTCGTTCTCTGCCGAGATCGCCGAGCGGTCGAGCACGGTGTCCGACACGAGGATGCGCGCGTCGCAGCGCACCGCGAGCGCGATCGCATCGGAGGGCCGGCAGTCGACCTCGATCTCGCGTTCTCCCAGCTGCAGGAACAGGCTGCCGTGGAAGACTCCGCCCCCGTTGTCGTCGGCGACGAGATCCTTCACAACGATGCGCGTGATCTCGACGCCGAGCTTCGTGAGCACATCCATCATCAGATCGTGTGTGAGAGGACGCTCGCTCGCGATGCCGGCGATGCGCGTCGCGATGCTGTGTGCCTGATCCGGGCCGATCCAGATCGGAAGAAGACGATTGGTCTCCTTGGCCTGGAGCAGGACCACGTGCTGACCCGTGAGGACATGTACGCGGACCGACTCGACCGAGCATGGCACGAGCATCGCCCTAGGCTAACGCCATTCCGATAGCGGTCGCCTGTGTCTGCGTCAACCGAAGCGCACACGACGTGCCGCATCGGTACGCCGGAAGAACACCAGGAGCAACAGACCTGCGGCGAAGCCAAAGATGTGCGCGAAGTACGCGATCTGCTGTGTCGCCTCGTAACCGGTGAGGCGCAGCTCTGCGACGCCCTCGATGACCTGGAGCACGATGAACATCCCGATCACGATGAGCGCGGGCAGCTCGACGATGGTGATGAAGATTCCGAGGAATACCAGCGTCGACACGCGCGCCGTCGGATACATGAGCAGATACGCCGCGAGCACGCCCGCGATCGCGCCGGACGCGCCCACCATCGGCTCGGGCGAGATGAGCCCCTGCCCGATCGCCGCGACGATGCCGCAGAGCAGGTAGAAGACGAGGTACGGCGCGCTGCCGAAGCGGTCCTCGACGTTGTCGCCGAAGATCCAGAGATAGAGCATGTTCCCGAGCACGTGTAGCCAGCCGCCGTGCAGGAACATGTGCGAGACGAGC
>JBGPZT010000068.1:0-13594 GCA_041493915.1 Candidatus Limnocylindria bacterium | reverse complement strand
CTAACGAGCGGTGCAGGCGGGGATCCGTGACGCGTCAGATGATGTTGAGCAGCCGCAGGACCACGAGGATGACGACAATGACCAGCAGCGTGTGTATCCAGTTGCCGCTCGCGATCGTGCTCGACCCGAGGCGGCTGCGGCCGAAGTAGCCGAAGAGCCAGAGCAGCAGGAGCACGACGATGATCAGCTCAACGATGCCCATGCGCACCTCCTTGCGGCGGGATGCTAGATGAGCGGCCGTTTCGCCGATTGGGTCAGCACGGCCGACGCCGTGCGCGCGACGACGAAGAAGCTGGAGAAGAACCGCTTGCTCGGCGCCTACCTGGCGCGCCTCGACGATGCCGACCTGGTCATCGCTGCCCGGCTATTCGCCGGCGCGCCTTTCCCGCGCAAGGACGAGCGCGTGCTGTCCGTGGGCTGGAGCGCGCTCTCGGACGTGCTCCTGGAGCGCTCCGGGAAGAGCGGCGAGGATATGCGCGCGAGCTACCAGCGCCACGCCGACCTCGGTGACGTCGCGCATGACCTCATCGCCGACTCGCCCCGCGACGGCGAGCCGCTGACGCTCGCGAACATCGCGGCGGCTTTCGACGGCATCGCCGCGGTGCGCGGGACGAGCAACAAGCGCGAGCTGGTCCGCACGCTGTTGCGCGGCACGGACGCGGGTGAGGCGCGCTACATCGTGAAGATCGTCTCCGGTGAGACGCGCATCGGCCTGCGCGAAGGTCTGCTCGTGGACGCGATCGCGCAGGCCTTCGAGCGCGACCGCGACGCCGTCGCCCGCGCGAACATGCTCATTGGCGACATCGGCGAGGCCGCGCTCCGCGCGAAGCACGGCACGCTCGATGAGCCGACGCTCAGTCATTTCCGCCCGATCGGGATGATGCTCGCGACGCCCGTGCTCGACCTCGCCGAGGTGGCGCAGCGTTTCGCGCCGCCGTACGTCGTCGAGGACAAATACGACGGCGTGCGCGCGCAGGTGCACAAGGCCGGCGACCGCGTGGAGCTCTACTCGCGCACCTTCGACCGGGTCACCGGCCGCTATCCCGAGCTGCTCGACGCGCTGCAGGCGATCCCCGGGAGCTTCGTGCTGGACGCGGAGGTCCTCGCGTTCGAGGGCGACCGCGCCGTGCCCTTCACCACTTTCCAGACACGACTGGGACGAAAGGACGTCTCCGGTGAGGTCCGCGAGCGGCTCCCAGCCTCGCTCGTGGTGTTCGATCTCCTCGAGCGGGACGGCCGCGCCCTCCTCGACCTGCCCCTGACGGAACGGCACGAGCTTCTGCGCGGGCTTCCGCTGTCAGGACCGGTCCGGCTGGCGCGCCAGACGACGGTCGAGGAGACCGGCGACGACCTCGTCGCCACCCTCGACCGCGAGTTCCTGGCGGCGCGCGAGCGCGGGAACGAGGGGCTGATGGTGAAGGACCCACGGTCGCCGTATCGGCCGGGCCGGCGCGGCATGGAGTGGCTGAAAGTGAAGCGCGCTCTCCGCACCCTCGACGTCGTCGTCACCGCCGTGGAATGGGGCCACGGCAAGCGCCACGGGGTGCTCTCCGACTACACCTTCTCGGTCCGTGACGGCGACCGCCTGCGCGTGGTGGGCAAGGCGTACTCGGGGCTCACCGACAAGGAGATCGCCGAGATGACCGAGCACTTCCTCGCGACGACGGTGCAGGACCTCGGCCGGGCGCGCATCGTCCGGCCGGACACGGTCATCGAGGTCGCTTTCGACCAGATCCAGCAGAGCGACCGGCACGACTCGGGCTACGCGATGCGCTTCCCGCGGATCGTCCGCCTCCGGCCCGACAAGCCCGCCAGCGAGATCGACACCCTCGAGACGGTCCGGGAGATCGCCCGGGGGCGGGCCTAGAGCCTCGGGCGTGTAGGGTCGCGCCCTACAGGGCCATGTCCGGGTCATGTCAGCGACGAAGGGCATGCGCCTTAGGGCCGTCCGGCACTTCGCCGACGGTGGACGGTTCCCGGACAGTAGGACCGAACATGCTGGCCGCCGAAGCGACCTTTGACATCGTCGCGCGCGAGGACTTTTCGGACGTCACATACCTCCTCGAGGTGCGCCATCCGGAGATGGCGAAGGCCGCGCGCCCGGGGCAGTTCGTGATGGTCATGTCGCACCCGCGCGGCGAGCGCATCCCGCTGACGCTCGCCGACTTCGACCGCGAGCGTGGCACGATCACCCTCGTCGTCCAGGCCATGGGCAAGACGACGCGCGAGATGCAGCGCGACTGCGTCGTCGGGTCGCACCTCTACGCGCTTGTTGGTCCCATGGGCGAGCCGAGCCATATCGGCACCGCCAAGAAGGTCGTGTGTGTCGGCGGCGGCCTCGGCGTCGCTCCGATCTACCCGCAGGCGCGCGCGTACCGCGAGTCGGGGGCGTACGTCATCGGCGTCATCGGATTCCGCAACAAGGACCTCGTGTTCTGGGAAGACAAGTTCCGTGCGGTCTGCGACGAGTTCATCGTCTGCAGCGACGACGGCTCGGTCGGCATCAAGGGACTCGTGACCGAGGGCATCAAGCTCGCGCTCTCACGCCACACCGACATCGATCGCCTCATCGCGATCGGGCCGCCGGTCATGATGCGCGGCTGCGCCGAGGTGACGCGGCCACTGGGGATCCCCACGATCGTGAGCCTCAATCCGATCATGGTCGACGGCACGGGTATGTGCGGCGGCTGCCGGGTGAAGGTAGGCGACCGCATGCGATTCGCGTGCGTCGATGGGCCCGAGTTCGACGCGCACGCGGTGGACTTCGACGACCTCATGTTCCGTCTCGCGCGGTTCAAGCCGGAGGAGAAGGCCGCGCTAGATCGCTGGCAGCAGGGCTGCCGGCTGCCGGGGAACTGATGACACTGAAAACGAAGAAGCGCACGATCCGCACGATCCCGCAAGAGCGCACGCCGATGGTCGAGCGTGATCCGAAAGAGCGAGCCCATACGTTCGACGAGGTCACGTGTGGCTACACGTTGGCGGACGCCCTGCGCGAATCGGAGCGCTGCCTCCGGTGCCCCGATGAACCGTGCATCCGCGGCTGCCCCGTCGGCATCGACATCCCGGGCTTCATCGCGCGGATCGGCGAGAGCGACCTCCGTGGTGCATACGACGTGCTTACGGACACGACGCTCCTCCCGGCGGTGTGCGGACGCGTCTGCCCGCAGGAGTCGCAGTGCGAGGGCGTCTGCACCGTGGGCGACACGCTCGAGCCGGTCGCGATCGGGCGCCTCGAGCGCTTCGTCGGCGACATGGCGATCACCGAAGGGTGGACCAGCGTGCCCTTCATCGAGCCGAACGGCCGCAGGGTCGCCATCGTCGGGAGCGGTCCGGCGGGCATGGCCTGCGCTGCGGACATGGCGAAGGCCGGCTGCGGCGTGACGGTCTTCGAAGCGTTCCAGCAGCCCGGCGGCGTGCTCCGCTACGGCATCCCGGACTTCCGGCTCCCGAACGCCGTGGTCGACGAGGAGGTCGAGAAGCTCGCGCGGCTCGGCATCACCTTCCGGTGCAACACGCTCGTTGGCCGGCTGTTCACGCTCGAGCAGATGGTGACCGAGATGACCTTCGACGCCGTGTTCGTCGGCGTCGGCGCGGGGACACCGACCTTCAGCGGGATCCCCGGCGAGTCGCTCAACGGCGTGCTGTCGGCCAACGAGTTGCTGACGCGCTGCAACCTGATGCGCGCGCGGGACTTCCCCGACTACGACACGCCGATCGCGATCGGACGGAGCGTCGCCGTGATCGGCGCCGGGAACACCGCGATGGACGCGATGCGCGTGTGCCTTCGGCTCGGTGCGGAGAGCGTCTGGTGCGTATACCGCCGTGGGCGGGAGGAGGCGCCCGCGCGCGTGGAGGAGCTGCATCACGCCGAGCAGGAAGGTGTTCGCTTCCACTGGCTCACCGACCCGGTCGAGATCCTTGACGACGGCAAGCGCGGCGTGCGCGCGATCCGCTGCCGCCGCATAGAGCTCGGCGACGCTGACGCGTCCGGGCGGCGCCGCCCCGTTCCGGTCGAGGGCAGCGAATTCGAGATCGAATGCGACACCGTCGTGTTCGCCATCGGCACGAACGCGAATCCCGTGCTCGGCCAGACATCGCAGCTCGCGCTTGGGGAGCGCGGCTACATCGCGGTCGACGCCGACGGCGCCACGTCGATCGAGGGCGTGTTCGCCGGCGGCGACATCGTCACCGGCGCCGCAACGGTCATCGAGGCGATGGGCGCGGGCCGGCGGGCGGCGCGGACGATGAAGCGGTACCTCGGCCTGCGCGACAGCGACGTCGTGTACCGCACCGCGGATCCCGAGGGCGAGCCGCTGTTCGGGCTGGCGACTGACATGCGGAATTTCGCGCGGGTGCGTGTCACATGACCGCCATCGCCGAGCACATCGTCGAGATCCTCAGCGACAGCGGCGAGGGCGCGCAGCGGTGCGGCCAATCGCTCGGCGCGATCGCCGCGAAGTCGGGCACTGGCGTGTGGACGGTCGAGATCATCCCTGCGGAGATCCAGCCCCCGGCGCGAAGCGTGGCCGGCGCGAGCGGGAACCGCGTGCGCCTCGGCTCGGGCCCGATCACGAATGGCGGCGACGAGGCAGATCTCGTCGTCGCCTTCAACGAGCAGGTCCTGATCGGCCGCATTCGCGACGGCGAGCTGAAGCCGGGCTGCACGATCCTCCTGGAGTCGATGTGGCGCGAGCACCGCGACCCGCAGATCACGCGCGCGTATGTCGAGGCGCACGCGCAGCTGGTCGCGGACGGCTACCGCGTCATCGAGATCCCGATGGAGCGCGAATGCAAACAGCTCGTGCCGGATCCGCGCAAGGGAAAGAACATGTTCGCGCTCGGGATGCTGTGCGCGATCTACTCCTTCGACCTGCAGCTCGCTCGCGAGCAGGTCGCGATCACGTTCGGCAAGAAGAACGAGTCGGTCATCGCGACGAACGTGCGCCTGCTCGAGGCCGGTTGGACGTGGGCGAGAGCGAACCTCGACTTCTCGTACGAGATCCCCACGGTCCGCTCCACCGATGCGCAGATGGTCATGAACGGGAACACCGCGCTCGCGCTCGGGATCGTCGCGTCCGGCATGGAGATCTGCGCGATGTACCCGATCACGCCGGCCACGTCGGCGTCGCACTACCTGACCGAGATCTTCGAGCGCATCGGCGGCGTCGTCCACCAGGCGGAGGACGAGATCGCGGCGTGCACGTTCGCGATCGGAGCGTCGTACGCCGGCAAGTGCGCGGTCACGATCACCTCCGGACCCGGCTACTCGCTGAAGCAGGAGGCGATCGGGCTCGCGGTGATGGCGGAGATCCCGCTCGTCGTCGTCGACGTCCAGCGCGGCGGCCCCAGCACCGGGCAGCCGACGAAGGCCGAGCAGGGCGATCTGCTGTCGGTCATGTTCGGCTCGCACGGCGACGCGCCCAAGATCGTCCTCGCCGTGGACGGGATCGAGGACTGCTTCTACGCGATGATCACAGCGCGCAAGATCGCGGAGACATTCAACACGGTGGTCGTCGTCCTCTCGGACGCGAACCTCGCCACCGCGCAGCAGCCATTCCGCCGACCGGTGTTCAGCGAGGACTGGCTCGCGCCCCCGGTGGACCAGAGCGCCGTCTCGAAGGATGCGCTGCCGTACGACTGGGACGCGACGACCGGTCTCACCCGGCGCTTCATCCCCGGCCAGCCGAACGGCATGCATACGGTCACCGGACTGGCGCACGACCGCGACAGCCACGTCGCGTATGACGGACTCACGAACGAGGAGGGCCTCCGGCACAGGAGCCTCAAGCTCGCCGCGCTGCAGAAGACGCTTCGCTGCCCCGACGTGTTCGGGGACGAGGAGGGCGACCTGCTCGTCGTGGGTTGGGGCAGCACGAAGGGCGCGATCCAGGAGGCGGTCACGCGGCTCCGGGCCGAGGGTCGCCGCGTCTCCTCGCTCCACCTGCGGTTCATCCAGCCGATGCCATCGGGGATCGGCGAGATCCTGCGCCGCTTCCGGAAGGTCATCACCGTCGAGTCGAACTGGGCCGACCGCACCTCCGACCCGCTCATCGATGAAGACAGCCGCCGCTACTCGGCGCTGGCGATGCTGCTCCGCTCGCGTTTCCTGGTGGACGTGCAGTGCTGGACCGAGGTGCAGGGCCGTCCCATCAAGCCACGCAGCATCCACGCCGCTCTGCTCGCCGCGCTCGAGCGCGAGCCGGTGCTCGCATGACGCTCGACCTCACCCAGTGCCTCCTCCAGACCGCGCAGGAGCCGCGCGACCTCGCCGACTACCAGTCCGGCGTCCCGCGCTGGTGCAGCGGCTGTGGCGACAACGCCATCCTCACCGCGGTGCAGCGCCTCTGCCGCGACGAGCAGCTGGCGCCGGAGAAGACGGTGTTCGTGTCCGGGATCGGCTGCTCGAGCCGTCTCCCCCACTACATGCACACCTACGGCTTCCACGGTCTCCACGGGCGCGCGCTACCGCTCGCCGAAGGCGTGAAGATGTCGCGGCCGGACCTGCACGTGTTCGTGAGCACCGGCGACGGTGATTGCCTATCGATCGGCGCCGCACACTGGATCCACGCCCTCCGCTACAACATGGATCTCACTGTCCTGCTGCACGACAACCGCATCTACGGACTCACGAAGAAGCAGGTCTCGCCGACGTCGCCGCTCGGGACCAAGAGCAACACGACGCCGAAGGGCTCGTACCTGCAGCCGCTGAACCCGCTCACGGTGACGCTCGGGGTGCAGAACGTCTCGTTCGTCGCCCAGGCCGTGGACTGGATCCCGGACCTGCTGTCCGAGATCATCGCGGCCGCATACCGGCACAAGGGTCTGTCCTTCGTGCGGATCGTGCAACGCTGCCCCGAGTTCCAGCCCGGTGCGTTCGACCCGTGGGTGCTCGATCCCAAGCGCACGCTCATCCTGCGGAACGGGCTCGCTATGAGTCCGGCGCTCGCGAAGATCTACACGAACCAGCGCGACCACGATGCGTCCGATATCCACAAGGCACGCGAGATCGCGTCGGCCGAGGATCCGATCCCGGTCGGCATCCTCTACCAGGACGGCAGCGTCCCCTGCTACGAGGACCTGCGGCACGCGGGCGTTCGCCGCACGCCGGAGCAGGTGCGCCACGGCCTCGAGGCGGAGTTCGACAAGTTCACGATCTGGCCGGACGGTGTCCCGGCCGGAGACGCGCCTTGAAGGAGCTGCGTTTCTTCCACCTGACCGGGACGCGCTCGCGGTCCGAGCTCGCGCCGCCGGAGCACCTGCGACCGGCCCTGTTCGCCCGCTACCACGACCTCGCCGCGCTGCGGTACGACTTCCCCATCGTCCTCGTTGACGCGGACGGCGGTGGTGCCTTCGCGCGCACGCTGTCAGACGTCATCGACGAGCTCCTCCGCGAGGTGGCGCCCCAGGGCATGACGGGCGAGCGGCTGCGACGCAGCGTGTTGCGGCTCGAACGCGAGATCCGCAGGCTCATGGCTAAGGGTGAGGCCGGCCCGCTGTCGTCGCTGTGGGCGCGCGCCGAGGCCGATCTCGCAACGCGGGGCGGCGCGCCGATGGCGGCCGATCTCGCGCAGGTGCGAGCGGCGCTGCGCGTCGAGGGCGAGCTGGTGGACTGCGATGCGAGCCTGGCGTCGCGTCTCGTCTCGCACGCCTGGCGCACCGCCGAGGCGCGTCGCGCCACGGAGATGCGCGGGCGGATCGACGCACTCGTCGCGCGCCTCGCGGATCTCCTGCGTGCCGACCACCTGCGCTCGCACGGCGGCCGCACGGCCGGCGCGCTGGCGGAGGGCATCGGCGCGGCACACCGTGACCTCTTCGACTTCGACATGATGGCGCTGCTCCTCGCGAAGCCATCGGGCGCGAGCGGGCTGTCGGACATGCGCCGAGCGCGCATCGAGCGCGCGCTCGCGATGCTGCGCGCTCAGCGCTTCTTCGCCGACGAGGCCGGCTACGACTTCACGTTCGAGCGTGCCGATCTCGCGCTCGCCGCGTACCGCGCCCGGCTGCCGGAGCTCGCCGCCTTGGTGAAGGCCATCACGGTCGCCGAGCTGGAGGCCGCGGGCGAGTACCTCGAGGGCGTGCACGACGAGTATTTCAAGGGCTTCAACGAGGGCTCCGTCACGCCGGACGACCTGGCGCGCTTCCCGAGCTACCTCGTCCGCCTCGACCACGCGCGCGACGCGGCGGGCCGCACGCAGCTCCTTGAAGCGTTGTCGTCCGGTGCTCCGCTGAAGATCCTCGTCGAGACCGACGACCTCCTGGGTCGCTCGTCCCCCGGCGACGTGTCGCTGTCGCTCGATACGCATCTCGCGACCACGGCGATCGGCCTCGGCGATGTCTTCGTGGTCCAGTCCGTGAGCTCGCACCTTTACCGCATGCGCGAGCCGCTCGCGGCCGCCATGTCCTGCCCCGGCCCCGCGCTCGTGTCCGTGTTCTCCGGCGCCCCTCCCGGCGATCTTGCGCCGCCGTACCTCGTCGCGGCCGCCGCAATGGAGTCGCGCGCCTTCCCGGCCTTCGCGTATGACCCCGCTGCGGAGGACGGGGCGGCGCGGCTGTCGCTCGACGGCAACCCGCAGCCCACGCGCACCTGGCCCGAGCACGAGATCGTCTACGCCGATGCCGAACTGCAGCACCGGAGCGAGCGGACGGCGTTCACGTTCGCGGACTTCGCGCTGATGGATCCGCGCGTCGCGTCGCACTACGCGCGCTTTCCGGGCAGCGAGTGGAACGGCGAGACAACGAGCGCGGGCGCGTGGCTCACGAAGCGTGCCGACGGGCATGGCCAGCTTCCGATCGTTTACGCCATCGACGGCACTCAGCGCCTGGTGGCGCTCGCCGTTGACGAGAAGCTGCTTCGCGCGGCGCGGCGCTCGTCGGAAGCTTGGCTCCGCCTGCAAGAGCTTGCTCGGCGCGCCCCGACCGAGGACGCCGCAGCACCCGACGCCGGCGGCGTCGCGTCGTCACCGGCCGCCGCGGGGAGCGTCACGTTGGCAGCGCCCGACCCAGCGGCGGCGCCGCCTGAGGCAGCCGTGGCCGCGGCGCCCGACGAGCCCTACATCGAGACGCCGCGCTGTACGAGCTGCGATGAGTGCGTGCTGCTCAACTCGGCGATGTTCTCCTACAACGAGAACAAGCAGGCCTACATCAAGGACGCGAGCGCCGGCTCGTACCGCACGCTCGTGGAAGCGGCCGAGGGCTGCCAGGTGGCGATCATCCATCCGGGCCGGCCGCGCGATCCGAAAGAGGACGGGCTCGAGGAGCTGCTGAAGCGCGCGGAACCGTTCGCCTGACGGCCACTGCTCGGCGCACCCGCGGCTAGCATCACGGCGATGACCAACCTGAACGACTCCGCGCAGCTCGAAGCGCTGCTGCAGCTCCAGCAGGATCTCGCGCTGGAGGCCAACGTCGACCGCGTCCTCACCCGGATCGTCGACACCGCGACGCGCATGCTCGATTGCGAGCGCGCGACGCTCTACGTCATCGATCACGCAAAGAACGAGCTCTGGTCGCGGGTGCTCACCGAGATGGAGCTCACGGAGATCCGCCTTCCGCTCGACGGGCGCAGCCTCGCGGCCGAGGTCGCGCGAACGGGTCGCCTGCTGCGCATCGATGCGCCGTACGAGGACCCGCGCTTCGACCCCAGCGTCGACGCCCGGAGCGGTTTCCGGACCCGTTCGATGCTCGTCGCGCCGATAGACGCGCGCGACCGGCGCCGACTCGGCGTGCTGCAGGCCGTGAACGACCACGAGGGCATCTTCCAAGAGCACGACGAGCGGCTCATCCAGGCGCTCGCGGGCTCCGCCGGCGTGGCCCTCGAGTACGTCGAGCTGTCGGAGGAGCTCGCCGCTGAGCGCCTTCGCGTCGTGAAGGTCGTGGAGGAAGAGCGCCACCGCCTCGCGCGCGAGCTCCACGACGGCGTGGCTCAGACGCTCGCGAACGCCGCCATCAGCATCGAGCTCGTGACGCGGCGCGCCGCCAGCGATGTCGACGGCGCGCTCGCCGATCTGGTCACGCTGCGCGCCCGCCTCGTCGACTCCCAGAAGGGCCTGCGCGACATCCTCTTCGCGCTGCGTCCGCTCGCGCTCGAGGACGGCGGCCTGCCAGCCGCGATCACTGCGCTCGCGAAACGGATCGACGGTACCAACGGCTCGCGTGTGGAGGCGCGCCGCGTCGAATCGCAGCGACGGCTCGCTCCGGAGATCGAGGCGGGCGCATTCACCGTCATCCGTGAGGCCGCGAACAACGCGATCAAGACCGGCCGTGCGGCGAACGTCGTGATCGACGTGTACGACGACGACAACGCGGTCGTCGCGGTGGTCGAGGACGATGGCAAGGGCTTCGACGTCGCGGCGGTGCTCCAGAGCTACGCGAAGCGCGGCAGTCTCGGTCTGCTGCAGATGCGCGAATCGGCGCGCCTCATCGGCGCGCAGCTTTCTCTCGACTCGAGCCCGGGACAGGGCACGCGCGTGCGCCTGCGGATCCCGTCGTAATGAACGACCGGCCCCCGGAGCGCCGGCGCTCCCTCGGTCGTCGCAACGAGGACCGCGCGTTCGAGGAGCTCGCGATCCAGGACGCGTTCGTCGCGCTCACCGACGGCATCATCCTCACCGCCCCGGACGGCAACATCGTGAGCGCGAACCCGGCGGCATTCCGCGTGCTCGGCGAGGAGACGCTCAAAGGACGTCGCTTCGAGGAGCTGCTCCTCGTCACCGGCGCGACGACCGTGCAGGACACCGACGGCCACCACGTGCGGCGCACCTGGTTCCCGCGCGAGGACCGTATGGGCGTCCTCGAGATCGTGAGCACGGCGATCGGCGAGCGCGGCGTGCTCCACACCGTTCGCGACGTCACGGCGCAGGCGGAGCTTCTGCGGCTCAAAGAGGACTTCCTGCTCCAGGTCGCGCACGAGCTGCGCACTCCGATCGCGGCGCTCTCGGCCACGCTCGATCTGCTCGTCGACGACGCGCTCTCGATGGCCCCCGCGCAGCTTGTGACCATGGTGTCGACGCTTCGACGCAGCGCCCTGCGGCTCGAGTATCTCGTCGAGAACCTGCTCGACGCCGGGAGCATCGAGGCCGGAACGTTCCAGGTCCGCGCGGTGCCGGCGAGCGTCCGGAGCTGCCTGCAGGAGGCCATGGAGTTCACCCAGACGCTCCTCGACGCGAAGCAGCAGAAGCTCGAGACCCAGCTGCGCCCGGCCTTCGACCGCGTCCTCGCCGACCCGCGCCGGACCGCGCAGGTCCTCGCCAACCTCATCGCGAACGCCAGCCGTTACGCGCCTGAGGCGACGACCGTGACGGTCGCGACCGAGGGGCGCGACGGATTCGTGCAGGTGAGCGTCGCGGACCAGGGCCCGGGCATCCCCGCTGACGAGCAGCCGCGGCTCTTCCAGCGGTTCTTCCGCTCGCGGGAGGTCCGTAACCAGGCCGGCGGCCTGGGCCTCGGGCTGACCATCTGCCGCGCGATCGTCGTCGCTCACGGCGGCGACATCCGCATCGAGAGCGAAGTCGGACGCGGCACTTCGGTACACTTCACTCTCCCTAAGGCTCGACAGCTCGCGGAGGAGGCAGGCGCGTAGTGAAGCTCTTGGTCGTCGATGACGACCGCGACCTGGTGGAGCTGCTTGACTATGCATTGCGCCGCGAGGGTTATGACGTCGTGAGGGCGTACGACGGTGAATCCGCGGTCGAGGCCGTCGGCCGCGAGCATCCCGACCTCGTGGTCCTCGACATCAATCTTCCGAAGCTCACTGGATTCGTCGTCCTCGAACGGATCCGTCACGTCGACGAGCACGTCTCGGTCCTGCTGCTCTCGGCGCGTCAGGACGAGAGCGACATCCTTCGCGGTCTGCAGCTCGGCGCGGACGACTACATCACCAAGCCGTTCCGACCCAAGGAGCTCGTCGCGCGCGTGAAGGCGATCCTCCGTCGCTCGGTGCGGACGCGTGGACGGCCGGCGCCGGTCGTGTACCGCACCGGCGATCTCATCCTCGATGAGGCGACACACGAGGTGACCACCGCGGACGTGCCGGTGCATCTCTCACCGACCGAGTTCAAGCTGCTCCGCCACTTCATGGCGAACCCTGGTCGCGTCCTCACGCAGGAGGAGATCCTGGAAGGCGTGTGGGGCTACGACGCCGACGTCGGCGGCGATCTCGTGAAGCTGAATGTGAGCCGTCTGCGCCGCAAGCTCACGCAGGACGGCAAAGCGCGCGACGTGATCCAGACCGTGCCGGGTGTGGGCTACCTCTTCCGCGGCGCCGAGGGCGGCGTGCAGCGCGAGGACACGCGACCGAAGCTGACCGGGACGAGCTAGCCGGAAGTTCCCGCGATCGCTACGCGGCCGCGAGCCTCCGCCGCGTCGCTTCGAGATCCACGGGGTTGCTGAAGACCGGATAGACCGCGAAGCCTGTCGCCTTCGAGATCGTGTCGACCGCGGCGGGATTGGGCGACGGGAACGCGATGGTAAGGACCTGGCCCTCGTGGCCCACGACCGCGACGTTGAATTCCTGCGCAAGCGCGGTCGGGATGAGCTCCTGCAGCTCGCGTGTCGCGAGGCGTGCGGGATCAGAGAGGTATGGGGCGGGCGGGAGCGCCGCGCGCGCCGGTCGCATCGCGCCGCGCGGACCATCCGCGAAGGCATGCTCCCAGATGCGGATGCCGCCACCGGCCTGCTTGGCGCGATACATCGCGCTGTCCGCGGCCTCGACGAGCGCGTTCGCGTCGCCTGCGGGGCGCGGGAAGGTCGCGACGCCGATGGAGAGGCTGAGCGGGAGCCCGGCATCACGCAGCTCGCCCGGCAGCGCAACGGTCTCCGCCTTCTCGAGGATGCGGCGCGCCACGCGCGTCGCGACCTCGGTGTCGGCCTCGGGCAGGATGATCGCGAACTCGTCGCCGCCGTAGCGTGCCGGGATGTCCGAGGCGCGAAGCGTGGAGCGAATGAGCTCGGCCGTCCAGGTCAGCACGCGGTCGCCGAACAGGTGACCAAAGGTGTCGTTGACCAGCTTGAAGTCGTCGACGTCGAGCATCAGGACGCTCAGCGGATGGCGCGCCCGCTGCGTTCGGACGACCTCCTCCCCGAGCCGCTCGTGCAGGAATCGGTGGTTGTAGAAGCCCGTGAGCGGGTCCCGGTCCGCCAGCTTCCTGGCGTCCTCGTAGAGCCGCGCGTTCTCCAGCGCCATGGCCGCCTCGATGGCCATCGTACGGGCAAGACCGAGACGCTCGTCGCTCCAGGCGATACCCGAATTCGAGAAGAGCTCGACGAGACCGATCGACTGGCCCTTGGCCACCAACGGCAGCATCGCCAGCGCCCGATGACCCTCGGCACGCATCAAAGCGACCTCGGCCGCATCCGCATCGTCGTCCTCGGTATCGATCAGAACCGTCTCCTGCCGTTCCAGCACCCGCATCGTGGCCACATAGCCGGAGACCTCGTAGTACGGCTCCATCGCCTCGATCAGCAGCGGCGGGAAGGAGCCGAGCGATTCCACTCGCCCGCCCGCTCGGTCCCAGTAGCTGATCGCGCACTCGTCGACCCCCATCGCGCGCGCCATGTGGCTTGCGATCAGGTCCGCCACCTGCCGCGGGTCCAGGCT
>JBGPZT010000254.1:0-2100 GCA_041493915.1 Candidatus Limnocylindria bacterium | reverse complement strand
GAAGGCGGAGCCGCCCGCCGAGTAGCGTCAATTACGGTGCTCGATGGTTCCGTGCGCAGTCACGCACCGGTAGACTCGTGATCGTCACGGGGTGTAGCGCAGCTTGGTAGCGCGTTTGGTTCGGGACCAAAAGGTCGCCGGTTCGAATCCGGCCACCCCGACAGGACCTCGAGTGTCCCTGGCACAAGAGCCCACTCCCCTTCTTCGCCGGTGCTCTCTGTGCGGGACGTGGAAACCTGCCAGTGAGTTCCACCGACGCGGCGAGGGACATCAACGATGGTGCAAGACGTGCCGCCGAGTCTGGGATGCGAGGTACTACGCCGCCACCGGAGAGCTTCGGAGGCACCAGAAGCGAGAGCGCGTCAAGCGACTCGTCGCTCGTATGCGTGAGTTGAAGAACAACCCTTGCGTTGACTGCGGCGGACGCTTCCATCCCGTCGCGATGACATTCGACCACCGGCCCGGGACCAACAAGATCAATGACCTCGCAACCCTCGCGAGGAGTGGGTGCACCGGTGTCTTCGAGGAGGAGTTGACGAAGTGCGACCTCGTATGCGCGAACTGCCATGCAGTTCGGACATATCTACGTCGAGAGCAAAGCCAAGGTCAGCGACGCGAGACATCGACCCCCTCGATTTCCGAGTCGCGAGCTATCTATCTGATCGCAACCGCCTAGCGTCGCAGCACGTCATGCGCGAACCTCGGAGCCCCGGCCGGTAGTGTGCGCAGCGTGGCTTATGAGT
Source organism: Candidatus Limnocylindria bacterium (assembly GCA_041493915.1). Taxonomy (GTDB): domain Bacteria; phylum Chloroflexota; class Limnocylindria; order P2-11E; family P2-11E; genus CF-39. The sequence continues at coordinate 1,357 of JBGPZT010000254.1, read as the reverse complement.
GGTCTCTCGACGTCGCCATCGCGCCTGACGGCGCGCTGCAGCTCGTCGCGGCCGCCATCAATCGCCGAAAGAAGCGAGCCTTCGGCGTCCTCAAGACCGAGAACGAATACGTCGGCTTCATACGCGACGACACGTTCGAGATCTGGGAGCGCCAGGGGCGCGCGATCCACGGGCGCGGAACGGTCCGAGGTCGCCGCGGCGGAACGCGCATCGAGATCCGATTCGCACTGCCCGGGTTCACGAAGGCCCTCGTTGGCCTGTTCTTCGCGCTCTACGCCCTCGTCGCGGCGGGGATCGCGACGCAGCCTCCCAGAACGGACGTCAGCGTCGAGGAGGTCGCGGTCGCGCTGGCCGGCGCCGCGGTGCTGGCGGCGATCTTCGCAGCGGGCGCGGCGCGGCAGCGCGCTGACCTGCGGCGATTCTTCGCCCAGACCTTCAGCGACCTGCCGCGGCTCTAGCGGAAGCTCGGCCCGAAGATCGCCGTGGCGGGACCGAACGCCAGCCACGGCACGAGCCACAGCACGCCCATCGAGGCGATCTGGATGGCCAGGAATGGGTACATGCCCGAGAAGATCTCGTTGAGCGTGATCGCCTTGCCCACGACACCCCTCAGGTAGTACGCCGACATCGCGACCGGCGGGGACAGGAACGAGGTCTGCTGGTTGAGCGCGGCCATGATGCCGAAGAAGAAGGCATCGGTGGCGATGTTGTCCGGGTACTGCTGGTGGTACGTCGCGAGCAGGGGCAGGAAGAGCGGCATGAAGATGATCGTGATCTCCGTCCACTCGAGCGGCCAGCCGAGGACGAAGATGACGATCTGGATGACCCAGAAGAAGGCCTCGGGCGACAGATGCAGGCCGAGGATGAAGTCACCGAGGATCTGCGCGCCGCCCAGGCGCGCGAAGACCGCCGCGAAGATGCTCGACCCGACGAGGAGCCAGCCGACCATCGACGCGGTCCGCACCGTGAGAAAGACGGACTCGCGGATCATCGAAAAGCTGAGCCGGCGGTGCGCCGCGGCGAGGAGTATGCCGCCGAGCGCGCCGAGCGCGGCGCCCTCCGAGGGCGTCGCCAGCCCGAAGAAGATCGCGCCGAGGACGAACAGGATGAGCGACACGATCGGCACGAACCCGCGGAAGACGAGACGGAGGGTGTCCGCGCCGGTGAGCTTCTCCCGCTGCTCTTTGGGGAGCCGCGGGGCGTCGGCCGGACGGATCTTCGCCCGGACGATGATGTACGAGAGGTAGAGGAACGAGAGCATGAAGCCCGGCAGGAACGCGCCGGCGTACAGGCGCGGCACCGACACGCCGGCGACGAAGCCGTAGAGGATCAGCAGCACGCTGGGCGGGATGAGGAT
>JBGPZT010000083.1:0-11687 GCA_041493915.1 Candidatus Limnocylindria bacterium | reverse complement strand
GACCGGCGTGCTGCGGCTCGCGTATGTGCCGAGGCCGTAGGGCGCGGTGTCGGTATCGCCCTCCTCGACCTTGATGTCGCCGACGGGGATGCCGAGCTCTTCGGCGACGATCTGTGCGAACGTGGTCTCGTGGCCCTGGCCCTGTGACTTCACGCCGAGTCGGACCATCACCTTGCCCGTGGGATGAACGCGGATCTCGGCGGAGTCGAACATCTTGATGCCGAGGATGTCGAAGTGCTTCGATGGTCCAGCGCCGACGATCTCGGTGAAGCTCGAGATCCCGATGCCCATGAGCTCACCGCGCTTGCGCTTCTCGGCCTGCTCCTTGCGCAGCGCGGCGTAGCCGATCTTGTCCATCGCCAGCTTCAGCGCGCCGGCGTAGTTACCGCTGTCGTACTCCCATCCCAGCGTCGACATGTAGGGGAACGCCTGCGGCGGGATGAAGTTCTGCAAACGCAGCTCCGCCGGGTCCCGCTTCAGCTCGAGCGCGAGGATGTCCACGAGGCGCTCGATCGCGAACGCGGCCTCCGTGACGCGGAATGAGCAGCGATACGCGATGCCTCCTGGCGGCTTGTTGGTGTACACACCATCGACCTCTACGAAGGCCTTCTCGAACGGGTAGGACCCGGTGATGATGCCGAAGAGGCCCGCGGGGAACTTCGACGGGTTCGCGGCCGCGTCGAAGGCGCCGTGGTCGGCGATCGTCTTGACCCGCAGGGCCTGCATCGTGCCGTCCTTCTTCGCCGCGAGCTCGGCGGTGATGTGGTAGTCCCGGGCGAACGAATCGGCCTGGATGTTCTCGGAACGGTCTTCGATCCACTTCACCGGGAGCCCGGTGAGGACCGATGCACCGATCGCGAGCACGTAACCCGGATACACCGGGACCTTCCCCCCGAAGCCGCCGCCGATGTCGGGCGAGATGACGCGGATCTTTTGCTCCGTCAGCCCAAGGTGGCCGGCGACGAGCGCGATGACGGTGCGGATCGCGTGCGGCGCCTGCGTCGTCATCCAGACCGTGAGCTGTCCCTCGACCTTGTCGAACTGCGCGACCATTCCGCACGTCTCGATCGAGGCGACAACGATGCGCGGGATGTAGATGTCCTGCTTCACCGTGACGTCGGCCTGGCTGAACGCCTTGTCGGTCCCCGCCCTGTCGCCCGTCTCCCAGTGCCAGATCAGGTTGTTCTTCTGCTCGCGGTCCTCGCGGATCACGGGCGCGCCCGGAAGGAGCGCCTTGATGGGATCGACGACGACCGGGAGCGGCTCGTATTCGACCTCGACCGCGGCAACTCCGTCAGCCGCGATGTAACGCGTCGTCGCGACGACGGCCGCGACCTCTTGCGCTTGATACATCACCGTGTCCGTGGGCAACACCATCTGCTTGTCGCCCATCAGCGTCGGCATCCATGCCAGCTTGAGCGGCACGAGGTCGTTACCCGTGATCACCGCGAGCACGCCGGGGATGGCGAGCGCCTTGCTCTTGTCGATCTTCAGGATGCGCGCGTGCGCGTACGGACTGCGCACGATGTCGAGGTACACCATGCCGGGCAGCTTCACGTCGTCGACGTAGTTGCCCCTGCCGCGGATGAACCTGGCATCCTCCTTGCGCGGGACGGACTGGCCGATGCCGCCGATGTGGACCGCCATCGCTATACCCTCCCCGCCGCGACCGGCTGCTTTTCGGCCTTGGCCTCACGCATCTTCGCGCCCGCGTACTGGATGGCCTTCACGATGTTCACGTAGCCCGTACAACGGCACAGGTTGCCGGAAATAGCTTGTCTGATCTGGAGCTCCGTGGGGGCAGCGTTGCGCTCGAGGAGCGCTACGGAGGTCATCATCATCCCGGGCGTGCAGAAGCCGCACTGGAGCCCGTGCTCCTTGGTGAAGCCTTCCTGGACCGCGTTAAGGACCCCGTTCTGCTCCAAGCCCTCGACGGTGGATACGGTGCGTCCGTTGGCCTGCACCGCGAAGACGGTGCACGACTTCACCGGGCGGCCATCGAGGAGCACGGTGCACGCACCACAGCTCGTCGTGTCGCACCCGATGTGCGTTCCGGTGAGCAGCAGGTTCTCGCGGATGAGGTGTACGAGAAGCAGGCGCGGCTCGACGTCGGCTTCCTTTGACGCGCCGTTGACGGTCAATTGCACGCGCATCTACTTGCCCCCCTTCGCTCGGGCGACTGCATGGCGCAGCGCTCGCGTCGTGAGGACGCGGACGACGTCTCGCTTGTACGCGACGGGTCCGCGCAGATCCGCTACCGGCTGCGCTTCGGCCGCGGCCGCGTCGGCCGCCGCAGCGATGGCTTTGTCGTCGGGCGCGCGGCCGACGAGCGCGGCCTCGGCACGGCGTGCGCGGAGGCTGGTCGGCCCGACGTTCGTCAGCCCGATGCCCGCTGTGCCGACGTTGCCCTTCCCGTCCAGCACGAGGTAGGCGGCGACGCCGACTGTGGCGAAGTCCCCGACCTTCCGCTCGAGCTTCAGGTACGCGCCCCCGCTCTGCGGCTGGGGCCGTGGAATTCGGATCTCGGTGACGATCTCGTCCGCGGCCAGCGAAGTCGTGAACGTGTCGACGAAGAAGTCGTCGATCGCGATGACACGCTCCCCGCGAGGACCGCGCGCGACGACCGACGCGCGTAGCGCGAGGAGCGTCGCAGGGTGGTCGTTTGCGGGATCGGCATGCGCGACGTTTCCCCCCACCGTGGCGAGATTGCGCACGATCGGATCGGCGATGACCGCCGCCGTGTCCGCGATGATCGGATAGCGGTCACGGATGACCGCGCTCTCCTCGAGATCCACTTCGCGCGTCAGCGCACCGATCCGGAGATCGCCGTTCTCGCGGATATAGGCCAGGCCGGGGATGCGATTCAGATCGATGATCCGCGCCGGCTGCGCGAGCCGGAACTTCATGAGTGGTATGAGGCTCTGACCGCCGGCGAGCACCTTGGCCTCGCCGCTGGACTTGGCCAGCCGGTCGATGGCCTGCGCGAGCTCAGTCGGCGCTTCGTACTCGAACGCTGCTGGGATCATTGCCCTCTCCTTCGCCCTGCGCGGACGCGCGCGACCACACCCGGTGTACGCGTCGGTGAGCGGTGCGGATGCGCGCGGAACGGCATGGGCCCCCCGATTTGCTCCCCATCCTCGGACAGGCCGCTAGATGCTAGATCAAACCTCGAGGACCCACTCGTGGCGGATGGACCTGAGAGATGGATACAGGCGCCAGCGCTCAGGCAGCATCGCCGCGCTGCCGCGGCTTCGTACGCAGCGGCGGAGCGCCAGGCCGAGATCGGCGAGCGTGACGCGGCCGCGCTTCCTCTCCCAGATGGAGCGAAGGGCGACGATGGCGTCCAGGGCCTCGTTCGTTGTCATCAGGGCACCACGCTGCTCGTAAGGCGGGCGCGGATGAAACCACCGGTGGAGGGAATCACCGTGTCGGACAGGTTTCGGTCCATGCACGCAGCCAAGCACGCAACATGCCAAGGGCAGCCGCCGCCGTTTTTGGTGCCGGCCCGGTATCAGCGGATACGAGAGCTCTAGCCCCGGGCCCGCTCCATCGCGCGCTCGAGCGCCCGTCGCGCATATACGTCAACGAGATGCTTACGGAACTCGGACGACGCGGTGAGATCCGATAAGGTCGTGACGCCGTCGGTGGCCTTCGCCGCCGCCGCCGCGATCGCGTTGGCATCACCGCGCGTACCCGCGAGGGCGCGCTCAGCTGCGGTCGCGCGGAACGGACCCGCGGCAGCGCCGGTGACGCCGATCGCGGCGCGTTCGACCGTGCCGTCGCTCTTGATGGCGACCACCGCGGCGACCCCAACGATCGCGAAACCCGACGCCGGATGGGCGAAGTTCGTATAGGCGCTGCCGACGCGACCGGTAGGCGTCGGGAAGCGGACCTCGATCACGATCTCGTTCGGCGCCAGCGCCGTCTCGAACGGTCCTTTGAAGAATTCACGCGCCGGGATCTCCCGTCTTCCTTTGGGACCGATGACGCGGATCGTCGCGTCGAAGGCGATGGTCGGCGCAGGTTCGTCGGCCGCCGGGTCGGCATGCGCGAGGCTTCCTCCGATCGTGCCGCGTGAACGCACCTGCACGTCGCCGACCGCGCCTGCGGCCTCCGCGAGCGCCGTGAGCGTCTTGCTGATCGTGGAGTTCTCGGCGATGGAGCGGTGGGTCGCGAGCGCGCCGACGACGACCGCGCCGCTCTCGCTCTTGATCTCGCGCAGTCCCGTGATGCGGCGGATGTCGACGATCAGCTCGGGCTGGGCGAGTCCGAGCTTCATCAGCGGAATGAGACTGTGGCCTCCGGCAAGTACCTTCGCGTCAGGTGACCGGCCGAGTGCCTTGACAGCGTCATCGATGGTCGTTGGCGCTTCGTACGTGAACGGGTGCGTGATCATCGTCGTGCCTCCCCCGCCTTGCGAATGGCTCGCCAGACCTTCTCCGCGGTCAGTGGCATGTCAAGGTGCGTGATGCCGAGCGGAGACAGCGCATCGATGACCGCGTTCACCATGGCTGGCGTCGACGCGATCGTGCCGGCCTCACCGATGCCCTTGACGCCGAGCGGATTCGTCTTGGTCAGCGTCACGGTGTGGTCGAGCGCGAATGGCGGCACGTCGGCCGCGGTCGGAACGTGGTACTCCATCATGCTGCCGGACAGCAGCTGGCCGTTCGCGTCATAGACGGCGCTCTCGTACAGCGCTTGCCCGATGCCCTGGGTGATCCCGCCGTGGAGCTGTCCCTCGACGATCATCGGGTTGATCTGCCGCCCGCAGTCGTCGCATGCGGAGTAGCGGATGATCTCGACCGTCCCGGTCTCCGGGTCCACTTCCACTTCCGCGACGTGCGTGCCGAACGGGAACGTGAAGTTCGGCGGGTCGTAGTACGTGGTGGCCTCAAGACCTGGCTCCATGCCTTCGGGCAGGTTCGACGCGAGATAGGCCGCCATCGAGATCTCGCCAAATGCTTTGGCCTTCTCGGGCACGCCCTTCACAAAGACCTTGCCCCCTTGGACCACGACGTCCGCGGGGGACGCCTCCAGCAGATGGGCGCCGATCTGGATGACCTTCTCCCGGATCTTCTGGGCGGCGTTGTGGACGGCGATGCCACCGACGGCGAGGCTCCGGCTGCCGAACGTGCCCACGCCCATGCCCGGCGACTCGCCCGTGTCACCGTGACGTACCTCGATGTCGTCCGGGCTCACGCCGATCGCGTCGGCGGCGATCTGCGCCCACGAGGTCTCGTGACCCTGGCCGTGCGGAGACGTGCCGGTGAAGACCTGCACAGCGCCGGTCGGGTGCACGCGGATCCGCGCGCTCTCGTAGCCGCCCCACCCGACGCCGAGAGCCGAGTTCGCCTTGGAGGGTGCGAGGCCGCAGATCTCGACGTAGCTGCACAGGCCGATACCGCGGTATTTGCCGCGCGCTTTCGCCTCAGCGCGGCGCTTCTCGAAGGTCTTGTAGTCGGACATCTCGAGCGCGCGATCGAGCGCGGGAGCGTAGTCACCGCTGTCGTAGGTGATCCCACTGATCGTCGCGAACGGGAACGCGTCGGGCGGGATGAAGTTCTTGCGGCGGATCTCCGCCGGGTCCATCCCGATCTCGTCCGCCAGACGGTCCATCGCACGTTCGATGGCGAAGGTCGCCTCGGGCCGCCCGGCGCCGCGATACGCGTCCACTGGCGTGGTGTTCGTATACGCGCCCCGGATCTCGCAGTCGAACGCAGGGATCCGGTACGCGCCAGGAATGATGAACGCGTGGAGGATCGTTGGAATGGCGGGCGCGAACGCCTGTAGGTATGCGCCCATGTTGGCCACGGTGCGGATCCGCACGCCGAGCAGAGTGCCGTCGCGCTTCGCGGCGACCTCCACGTCCTCGACCAGGTCGCGGCCGTGGATCGTCGCGAGATACCCCTCCCGACGGTCCTCCGTCCACTTCACGGGCCGACCGAGCGTCTTCGCCAGATGCGCCACGAGAAGCTCTTCGGCGTAGACCTGAAGCTTGCTGCCGAACCCGCCGCCGACCTCGGGCGCGATCACGCGCACCTTGTTCTGCGAGAGACCGAGATTGAGCGAGGTGATGAGCTGGACGAAATGCGGGATCTGTGTGCTGGTCCACATGGTGAGCTCGCCGGCCTCGAACTTCGCGACGACCGAGCGCGGCTCCATCGCGTTCGGTATGAGGCGCTGGTTGACGATGCGCAGCTTGATCGTCGCTTCGGCATCGCGGAACGCCTTGTCGATGTCGCCGCCCTTCACCGGGTAGAAGAAGATGAGATTCGTCCCGAGCTCCTCGTGGACGATGGGCGCGCCCGGATCGAGCGCCTTCGTCCCGTCGACGACGACGGGGAGCGGCTCGTAGTCGACCGTCACCATGTCGGCCGCGCGCTTCGCGGCCTGGCGCGTGTCGGCGATGACGGCGGCGACCGCATCGCCGACGTAGCGCGCTTTGTCGGTGGCGATCGGCATGTGCTTGGAGCTATTCAAGCTCGGCAGTGTGATGAAGCACGGAAGCATCCCTGCCGCTTCCGCATCCTTGCCTGTCAGCACGGCGACGACGCCGGGCTCTTTGCGCGCGGCCGCCGCATCGATGCGGCGGATGCGCGCATGGGCATGCGGACTGCGCACGAGCGAGACGTAGACCATCCCGGGCAGGGTCACGTCGTCGGTGAAGACGCCGCGACCTCTGATGAGCTTGGGGTCTTCCTTGCGCGGTGTGCGCGTGCCGATGTAGGTCGTCGGTGTGGCGGCGGTCATCTCTTCACCTCCGCGGGAGCCTTCACGGGCGTCGCCGCGCCGCGCATCTCGGTCGCGGCCGAGCGGATCGCGTTCACGATGTTGTGGTAGCCGGTACAGCGGCAGAGATTCCCGGTGATCGCGTGGCGGATCTCCACGTCGGTCGGTGCTGCGTTCCGCCCCAGGAGGTCGATCGCCGTGATCATCAGCCCGGGCGTGCAGAAGCCGCACTGCAGCGCGTGCTCTTGGGAGAACGCGCGCTGGATCGGGTGGAGCTCGCCATCCTTCGCGAGACCTTCGACAGTGACGATCTCAGCGCCGTCCGCCTGAGCCGCGAGCACGGTGCAGGACTTCACCGCGCTGCCGTCGATCAGGACGGTGCAGGCGCCGCATTGGCTCGTGTCACATCCGACGTGCGTCCCCGTGAGCCTGAGCGTGTCACGGAGAAGCTCGACCAGGAGCAGCGACGGCTCGATCTCCAGGACCTGCTCGGTGCGATTGACCGTGACGGTGATCTTGCTCACGTGACACCTCCCCACATCGTGCGCGGTGAATTACGGACGCAGCGCCAGGGTGGACCGTGCGCGCGCGAGAGCCCGAAGGTCATCGCCGCCCCCTTGCAACTCCCCAGGAAAGGCGTCGTCAGGCTAGTCCCCGCGTATCGGGTGGTCAAGCAAAGGCGTGGCTGCGCTAGTCTCGGCACCGGTGGCCAAGCGCGCCGTTGGAGAGAAGACCGAAGGGATCTGGGAGATCCGGCACGGCCGCGTCCGCGCGAAGGCGCGCGCGAACAAGCCGCGTGGTGTCGAGGACCTGCAGTACAACAACCCATATGGCTACAAGATCGAACGGGTGTGGTTCGACGGGCGCGTCGTATTCGCGACCGAACAGGGTGAGCTCGGGGTCGATCCGAGGAAGGTGAAGGTCGCTCAGGAGTACCAGATCGTCTATGCGGTCAAGCTCACGCCGAAAGGAAAGCTCGCGGGACGCCCGGAGCCGAAACGGGTGGCGGGCCAGCTCAACATCTACGACTCGGTGCCGGGGATGAAGAAGTACAGCCCGATCTGGCAGTTCAACTACGTCATCGTTCCGCGGGACTACGTCGCCAACACCCTCCGCTCGGAGCGCGACTGCCTCCGCAGCGGCTACGAGATCAGGAAAAGCCTCGTCTTCGAGAACTGACCCGTGCTCTGACTCCCGCGGTCGCGGGAGCACGGAGGGGTCGAAGGCTCACTTTCGCCAGCTCTTGACGTAGAGCGACTCGCCGATAGCCGGACGCACGAAGCCCGGAAGGTTCCCGACATGGCGGTAGCCCTGTCGCGCGTAGAACGCGCGGGCGCGGCGATTCGTCGTCGTCACGAGAAGGACGAGGTGACGGCACCCTGACGCGCGGGCCCTGCGCTCCGCGTCGGTCAGCAGAGCGGCGCCGACACCGTGCGACTGCTTCCCCTCAGCGACGAGGAGCAGGCGCAGATACGCCGCGCGGTCGAGGGCTCGCGTCGTGATCACCCACGCAAAGCCCACGGTCTGTGCGCTCTCGAGCGCGACAAGGACCATGTCACGCTCCCGCAGCGCTTCCAGGAGGCTCGTCCGCGCACCGACGCTGGTCACGCCGTAGCGTCGAAGCAGCGATGATCGCGTCATCATCTCGGCGAGCCCGGCCACGTGCGATCGGGTCGCCGGCACGATCCTCATCGTTGCTGCGGATCCAGCGCGTCGCGCAGCCCGTCGCCGAGGAGGTTGAACCCCAGCACCGCGATCATGATCGCGAGCCCCGGGAACACGGCGAGATGCGTCGCGAACTCGAGATACTGCCGGCCCTCGCTCAGCATCACGCCCCACGAGGGCGCGGGCGGCTGCGCCGAGAGCCCAAGGAAGGACAGAGCGCCCTCGGTGAGCACCGCCCACGAGAGCGCCAGGCTGATCTGGACGATCAAGGTGGACATGAGGTTGGGCACGATATGGCGGATCACGATGCGCGGGCCTGTCGCACCGACCGCGCGGGCCGCCTCTACGAACTCACGCGCCTTGAGCGCGAGCACGGGACCGCGCACGACGCGCGCGAAGATCGGCGTGTAAACGACCGCGATGGCGACTATGACGTTGTTCGGATCCGGCCCGAGTGCGGCGACGATCCCGAGCGCGAGGAGTATCGCGGGGAAAGCGAAGAAGACATCGAGGACCCGGCCGATGGCGAGATCTGCGAGGCCGCCGAGGTAGCCCGAGACAAGTCCGAGCGCACCGCCGACGATCGTCGCGATGGCCACCGAAAGCACGGCGACGCGGATCGAGAGACGCGCCCCGAACATGATCCGGCTCAGGAGGTCGCGGCCGAGCGCGTCCGTGCCCAGCGGGAACTCGGGTGTGGGGCCCACCAGGCGCTGCGTCGAGACCTGCAGCGGGTCGCGCAGCGGAAGGAACCCCACGGTGAGCGCGACCGCGACATAGACGACGACCATCACGAGTCCGATCAACGCGACCGGCTCGCGCACGATCGCCGCGCCGATCCCGGCGAGGCTGAACGCGCTTCCCGCCGCGACGGGTCTAGGTGAGGCGGATCCGGGGATCCAGGTAGCCATAGAGCAGATCCACGACGATGTTGACGAGGACGAAGAGGATCGCGATCACGAGCACGCCTCCCTGCACGAGCGCGTAGTCGCGCTGCACGATCGCGGCGAGGAGCATCCGGCCGACACCGGGGATCGAGAAGATCTCCTCGACGACGACCGCGCCGCCGAGCAGCTGCCCCACCTGTATGCCGAGCAGTGTCACGACGACGATGAGGCCGTTCTTCAGCACGTGACGCCGGACGATGAGCGAACGTTGCAATCCCTTCGCCCACGCTGTGCGCACGTAGTCCGCGCTCAGCACGTCGAGCATCGCCGAGCGCGTCATGCGCATGGTCGCCGCCGCGAGCGCGACGCCCAGCGTCACCGCCGGTAGGACGATGAGGGCGAGATTGCCTGCCGGGTCGCGCACGAAGTCGACGTAGCCGCCGGTGTTCGGAAGCCACCGCAGGTAGAGCGAGAAGAACACGATGATCAGCGTTCCGAGCCAGAAGCTAGGGAGCGAAAGACCGATCAGGCCTCCGATGCGCGCGGACACGTCGAGACGTGACCGCGGACGCATCGCGGAGAGGAGGCCGAGCGGCAATCCGATGCCGACCGCGATCAGCGTCGCGGCCGCCGCCAGCTCGAGCGTCGCCGGCAGCCGCTCCGTGATCTCGACGAGGACCGGGCGCCCGGTCCGGATCGAATACCCCGCGTCGCCGTGAAGGAGCGAGGTGAGCCAGTTCCAGTACTGGACTGGCAGGGGCTGGTCGAGGCCGAAGTACGCGCGGAGGCTCGCCAGCTGCTCGGGCGATAGCGCCGTCGACGTCCCGAGGCGCGCCGCGATCGCGTCACCCGGGATGAGCCGGATGAAGAGGAACGTCAGCACCGTGACGCCGAGCAGCGTCGGTATCGCCCCGACGAGCCGCATCGCGAGATAACGGCCCACGCGCGGCTACGCGACCTTCGTTATTTGTCCAGCCAGGTCTGCCGCAGATAGATGATCGAGCCCGTCGGAAGGTGGATGAACCCCTTCGTCGTCGGCAGCGTCGCGTTGTAATCGCGGCCCACGTAGAGCCAGATGAACGGGACGCCGTTGACGAGCTCCTTCTGAGCGGTCGTGTAGAGGTCTTTACGCTTTGCGACGTCGGTCGTCGCTCGCCCGGCCTTGATCGCGTCGCTCGAGATCGGGTTCTTGTAGCTGGTGACGAAGTTCAGATTCCCGTCATCGGTGAAGTACCGGAAGACGTAAAAGTCGGGGTCCGGGCCTCCGCCGTTCAGACCGGGGGCCATGTCGAAGTCCGCCTTCAGCCAACGGTCGACCCACTGCGTGAACTCGAGCGTCTCGATCTTCATCGTCACGCCGATCTCGGCGAGCTGCGCCTGGACCAGCTGCGCGATGTCCTTCGCGTACGCCGGCTCCGTCGTCTGCGTCAGCATCGTGAACGACACCGGGCCGACATTGGCCTCCGTCAGGAGCTGCTTCGCCTTCGCGATGTCGCGCGTGTACAGCGGATACTGCGACGTTGGCAGCGCGTAGTTCGTGAGCGCCGGCGCGATCGGACCGGTGACCTCGCCTTCGCCGAACGCGACCGCGTCGATGATCGCCTTCCGGTCGATCGCGTAGGCAATTGCCTGGCGCACTTTGACGTTATCGAAGGGCTTGCGCTTGGTGTTCACGAACAGGAGGTTGTAGCTGAGGCTGGGCTTCGCTGACAGCACAACGCCCGTCTCGGTCCGCAGCGTGCGCGCCACCTTCGCGTCGACGACGATCGCCATGTCGGCGGCCTTGGTGCGGAGCGCTGCGGTGAGACCTGTCTCGTCGGGAACGACGTTGATGCGGATGCCGTCGAGATAGGGCTGACCGGATACGTAGTAATCCTTGTTCGCTTCGAAGCGCATGTAGTTGTCCGGCACCCATTCGGCCAGCTTGAACGGGCCACTGCCGATCGCGGTCTCCTTCTTGGAGAGATCGGCGTTGGCCTCGCCGATCTTCTTCGAGACGATGCCGGTGTTGGGGTGCGCCATGTACGCGATGAGTGCGGCGTTCGGCGTCTTCAGATCGAACACGACTGTCGTCGCGTCCGGCGCCGTGATGGTGTTGACGTCACCGAAGAACGACCTCGCCACGGCGGCGGTCGTCGGATTGATGATCCGATCGAAGGTGTACTTGACGTCCGCGCTGGTGAGCGCGTCGCCGTTGTGGAACTTCACGCCCGCGCGGATCTTGACCGTGACCGTCTTGCCGTCGGCGGAGGTCGTGGGCATCGACTCGGCGAGATCCGGCTGCACCGCGAGGTTCTCGTCGAGGCGCATGAGGTAGCTGTACACGAGCTCGAAGACGCGAGCCGAGGTGAATGCGGGCACTTTGTGCGGGTCGAGGTTCGTGACCTCGCCCGCGCGAGCGAGGAT
>JBGPZT010000209.1:0-3663 GCA_041493915.1 Candidatus Limnocylindria bacterium | reverse complement strand
TGGGACTACGCACCCGCGCCCGAGGCGCGCGACATCGTTCGCATCCAGGAGCGCTACGGGCTGTTCATCGGCGGCAAGTTCGTCGAGCCGCTGTCGGGCGAGCGTTACACCACGATCGATCCTGCGCGCGAGGAGCCGCTCTCCGAGGTCGCCCAGGCGAACAAAGCTGACGTCGATCGCGCGGTGAAGGCCGCGCGCGGTGCGTTCGACGGCACGTGGTCGAAGATCCGTCCGAGCGAGCGCGCGAAGTACCTCTTCCGGATCGCCCGCATCCTGCAGGAACGTGCGCGCGAGTTCGCCGTGCTCGAGTCGCTCAACGGCGGGAAGCCGATACGCGAGTCGCGCGACGTCGACATCCCTCTCGCCGCCGCGCACTTCTTCTATTACGCCGGCTGGGCGGACAAGCTCGAATACGCGTTCCCGAACCGCAAACCGCGGCCGATCGGTGTCGCGGCGCAGATCATTCCGTGGAACTTCCCGCTGCTCATGCTCGCGTGGAAGATCGCGCCCGCGCTCGCCGCCGGCAACACCGTCGTCCTCAAGCCCGCGGAGACGACGCCGCTCTCCGCCTTGCTGTTCTGCGACGTCCTCCGGCAAGCGGAGCTCCCGCCGGGCGTCGTGAACATCATCACCGGCGACGGCCGCACCGGCGCGGAGATGGTGGCGCACCCGGGCGTCGACAAGATCGCGTTCACCGGATCGACCGAGGTGGGGAAGGCGATCCAGCGGACGCTCGCCGGGACCGGCAAGCGCCTCACGCTCGAACTCGGCGGGAAGGCGGCGAACATCATCTTCGATGACGCGCCGCTCGACCAAGCGGTCGAGGGGATCATCAACGGCATCTACTTCAATCAGGGCCACGTGTGCTGCGCCGGCTCGCGTCTCTTCGTCCAGGAGTCCATCTACGAAGCCACGCTCGCGAAGCTGAAGCGGCGCATGCGCACGCTGCGCGTCGGCGACCCGCTCGACAAGAACACCGACGTGGGCGCGATCAACTCGAAGCAGCAGCTCGAGAAGATCGCGTCGCTCGTGCAGTCGGGCGTCGACGAAGGGGCCGAGATCTATCAGCCGCCGTGCAAGCTGCCCGAGCGCGGTTACTGGTTCGTGCCGACGGTCTTCACCAACGTCGCGCAGTCGTACCGGATCGCGCAGGAGGAGATCTTCGGCCCGGTGCTCTCCGTCCTGACTTTCCGCACGCCCGACGAGGCGATCGAAAAGGCGAACAACACGCCCTATGGGCTGTCGGCCGGCGTGTGGACCGAGAAGGGCTCACGGATCCTCGCGATGGCGCAGCGTCTTCGCGCCGGCGTCATCTGGGCGAACACGTACAACCGGTTCGATCCCGCGTCGCCCTTCGGCGGTTACAAGGAGTCCGGCTTCGGACGCGAGGGCGGCAGGCATGGGCTCGAGGCGTACGTCGCATTGGACGAGGCATGAGCCGGCTGCCTGTACAGAAGACCTACAAGCTGTTCATCGGCGGCGCGTTCCCGCGTTCCGAGTCGGGTCGCACGCTCGTCGCCGAAGGCGCGAACATCGCACGCGCGTCGCGGAAGGATCTTCGCGACGCGGTCCGCGTCGCGCGGCAGGCCGGCGTGGGCTGGGCGAAGGCGACCGCGTACAACCGCGGTCAGGTGCTCTATCGCATCGCCGAGATGATGGAGTCCCGACGGAGCGAGCTCGCTTCGCTCGCGCCGCGCAAGAACGAGGTCGATCGAGCGATCGACCGCGTCGTCTGGTACGCGGGCTGGGCTGACAAGATCGCGCAGGTCGTCGGCAGCGCGAATCCGGTCGCGGGCCCGTACTTCAACTTCACCGTGCCCGAGCCGACCGGCGTCACGGGGATCCTCGCGCCCGAGCCGCCGCTCCTCGGGCTCGTGTCGCGCCTCGCGCCGGTCATCGTGGGCGGCAACACCGCCGTGGTCATCGCCTCGGAAAAGCATCCGCTCGTCGCGATCGAATTCGCGGAATGCCTCGCGACCGCCGATGTCCCGCCGGGTGTCGTCAATATCCTCACGGGCCTTCGTAAGGAGCTCGCCCCGGTCCTCGCGTCGCACATGGACGTCGCCGCGCTCGATCTCACCGGCGGCGACGGCGATGTCGCCGAGCTCGAGCGTCTCGGTGCCGAGAACGTCAAGCGCATCGTGCGCGGAAAGGCGGATGGGCAGAGCCCCTACGACATCGCCGCGTTCCTCGAGCTCAAGACCGTCTGGCACCCGATCGGGATGTGACCTAGCTCGACGGGTCGTCCTCTGCGATCACGTAGGCGCGCACCGGGAAGGTCGCGCCGCCGACCCAGGCGATCGGCACAGCATGGAGACGTCCACCGGTCAGCGGCACCGCCTCGAGGCCGGTCATGTGCTCGCAGACCGGGATTCCGGCGCCCAAGAGCTTCGTATGCGCGGGCCGTGACAGATCAGAGGTGTCGTCGATGTTCAGCGAATCGATGCCGACGAACGTCGCCTTCGCGCGCACGAGCAGTTCGGCGCTCTCAGCGGTGAGGAACGGGTGCTCCGTGAAGTACGCGTCCGTTCCCCAGTGACGCGAGAAGTCGGTTCGTAGCAGCACGGCGCGACCCGCGAGCGCGCCGCTTCGGAAGAGCTCCGGACCGATCGCTCGGCCCGCACGCGTCGCGTCGACGACCACGACCGGGACGTGCGCGACGCGCTCGATCGGGAGGTCGGCGAGGTCGATGCCAGCCTCGTAACGGTGATGAGGGGAATCGACATACGTCCCTGTGTTACCGCACAGGTGCAACGACGCGATGAGGAACTCGGCCTTGCCGCCGTAGCGCTCGCGTGACGACTCATAGTCGATGATCACGTCGACCTTTGGCTCGGGCAGCCCCGGGTACGTCTTCATCCCCGCCTCGATCCGGTGGCTGACCTCGATGAAGCGAACCACGGTGCTACTGTGCCACCTGGCACCACATCGGGAGGGCATGTCGATGTTGCGTCGATCGAGCATCACCGGCGCGGCGATCCTGATCATGGCCACGGTCATCTCGGCGTGCGCGCCGACGACGACGTCACCCGGCCCCTCAGCGAGCGCCAGTGGGCCAAAGAAGGGCGGCACGCTGATTCTCGCCCGCGCGGGCGAGGTCACCAACCTCGATCCGCACAAGGTGCCCGCATTCACGTCGGCTCGCGTGTTCGAGCTCGTATACAGCTACCTGATGCGCCTCGACGAGAACCTGGCGGTGCAGCCAGATCTTGCCGAGTCGATGCCCACGACCTCCGCCGACGGCAAGACGGTGACGGTAAAGATCCGCGCGGGCGTAAAGTTCCACAACGGCGACGCGTTGACCAGCGCGGACGTCAAGTACACCTTCGATCGGATCATCAATCCGACGAACGCCGCTGTTGCGAGATCGTTCTTCGGTGACGTCAACACCATCACGGCGCCGGACGCGACGACGGTCGTGTTCGATCTGAAGACACCGAACGCCGCGCTCATCGCGTATATGGCGCACCCGAACACTGGCATCGTCTCGAAGAAGATCGGCGAGGCCAACGCCGATCTCTCCAAGAAGGAGACCGCGATCGGCAGCGGCCCGTTCAAGCTGGCCGAGTGGGTGCCGGACAACTACATGCGCTTCGAGGCGAACAAGGACTACTACGTCGCCGGTCAGCCCTATCTCGACGGCATCCGCATCAACGTCGTTCC
>JBGPZT010000199.1:0-4047 GCA_041493915.1 Candidatus Limnocylindria bacterium | reverse complement strand
CGTCCTCACCGAGGCCGCGACGATGGGTCAGAAGGACCGGCTGCTCGGGCTCAAGGAGAACGTGATCATCGGCAAGCTCATACCCGCCGGCACGGGTCTGCCGTCACGCCGCGAGCAGCTTGACTGGTTGCCGAAGGCGCGCGCCCTTGCGGCGATGTTCGGCACCGACGAGGAAGAGGAGCTGCCAACGCTCCCGCCCGAAGAGCTCTCGCTCGAGGATCTCGACGACGAGGACGAGGACGACGACACGGCCGACGAGCTCGAGGACATCGCGGACGCCGAGCCGACCGAGCCGACCGAGGCGGATCTGAAAGAACCCGCCGCCGAGTAACGCGCAGATACGCACTAATTTGACGGGGGCCGGTCCAAAAGGCCGGCCCTTCGTTTTGCCGATCGCGAATTGATCCGTAGCGCTTAGCCTTCGTACGGTGACCGTCACGTCAGCACCCGCCTTCGAGGTCATCGACGGTTGGGAGCAGCTTCCCGCCGGATACGAACATCCCGACGTCGCCGACGTCGCAGTGGACTCGACCGGTCGCGTGTACCTCTTCTGCCGCACCGAGCATCCGGTGCTCGTCTATGAGCGCGATGGTCGCTTCGTCCGCTCCTGGGGCGAGGGCGTCTTCACGATGCGCGCTCACGGGATCACCATCGCGCCCGACGACACGCTGTGGTTCACGGACGACGGCGACCAGACCGTGCGGCGGTTCACTCGCGACGGCCGCCTGCTCGCGACGATCGGGACGAGCGGCACGGCGTCGGAAACTGGCTACGACGGAAAGACCGTCACTTCGATCACGCGCGGCGGACCGCCGTTCAACAGACCCACCAACCTCGCCGTCGCGCCGAACGGCGATCTGTACGTGTCCGACGGCTACGGGAATGCGCGCGTGCACCACTTCTCCGCGGCAGGCGAGCTGCGCCGTTCGTGGGGCGAGCCCGGCAGCGGTCCCGGGCAGTTCGTGGTGCCGCACGGCATCGCGGTGCACCCGGACGGCCGCGTGTTCGTGTGCGACCGCGAGAACGACCGTGTCCAGATCTTCAGCCCCGAAGGCGAGTTCCTGAAGCAGTGGACGGATGTGCAGAGACCGACCAAGCTGGTCTTCGACCAGCGCGGCATCGCGATCGTCGCCGAGCTCTGCTGGCGTGAACGTATGCGGTCCTTTCGCAACGGGCCGATCGAACGGCAGCAGCCGAGCCGCATCGCCATGCTCGATGCGCGTGGCGCCGTCCTCGCGCGGCTCGGTGACGCCGGTCCGTTCGACGAGGCGTGGGGTGCGGGCGATCCGTGCCGGGCGGGGAACTTCTGCGCGCCGCACGGTCTCGCGCTCGACCCGAACGGCGACCTGTACGTCGCCGAGGTCACGTCGACGATCGGCGTGAGCAAAGGTCTTGTTGGGCCTGGCTGTCACACGCTCCAGAAGTTCGCCGCCCGTACGTAGCCGGTAGAGTCCGCGCGTCATGTGCCATCCTGAGGTCCCGGCAGGCACGACGCCTCCGGACGTGCGCACGGAGGAAACCGCGATCCCAGTCGCGGGCGGCGCGATGCCGGCGCTCATCGCGTTCCCCGAGCGCACGCCCGCGCCCGCGGTGCTGGTGATCAACGACGTCTTCGGGCGCGGTCCGTTCTACGAGCACCTCGCTCGCCGCCTCGCTCAGGCGGGATTCCTCGCGACGACGCCCGAGTTCTTCTTCCGCGAAGGTCCGCTGCCCGAGCCGACCCGCGAGGCCGCGCTGGCGCGCGCGAAGCGTCTCGACTTCCCCCGGACCGTCGACGACATGTCGGCCGCCATCGACTGGCTCCGCGGACGCGCTGAGACCGACGGCGGTGTGGGCACGATCGGCTTCTGTATGGGTGGGACGATCGTCCTGCTCCTGGCCGCGCGGCGGCGGGACCTGGCGGCCTCCGTCTGCTACTACGGCTTCCCGGCCGATACGCGCACGTCCGCCAGACCGATCGACGTTGCCCCGAAGATGCGTGGTCCGATCCTCGGCCTTTGGGGCGATCAGGACGCAGGAGTAGGGATGGACAACGTGGAGAAGCTCGACGTCGCGCTCACCTCAGCAAGCGTCCAGCACGAGTTCCATGTCTACCCGGGCCTTGGTCACGGCTTCCTGAAGGCCTCGCTCGAAGACGAGCGCACGCCCGGCTACCGCCAGGCGTGCGAGTCTTGGACGCGCACGATCGCGTTCTATCGCGAGTCCTTCGCCCGCCAGGTCCCCCGGCTGGTCGGTCGCCAGGACGGCGGTCGCGCCCGGTAGCCGTTCCGACGGTCCACCGCGGTTGACCGACCGTAAGGGAACCCCCTAAACTTCACGTTCGGCTGTCTTTCGAGACGGTGACCGCCCGTTGAGGGCGGTCATTTCGCGCATCGGCCCTGTCGCGATGTTGTGACCGCGGCCGCGCTGCGCCTGAGGACCGCACCCGCGAGGGTCGGCTCCTCGGTCGGCTGGGGAGCCCAATCGCACATCGGCCAAGAGTCGTCTTGGCGCGTCCGCGTGCCCGGGTAGACGTAACAAAAGGAGTCACCGTGCCGACGATCTCGCAGCTGGTCCGCCGCGGGCGAAAGTCGCAGAAGAAGAAGGTGGATACGCCTGCCCTGCGTACCACCTGGAACTCGCTCAAGGGTCGCCACACCAAGCTGCGTCGTGGCGCGCCCCAGAAGCGTGGCGTCTGCACCGTCGTCCGCACGATGACCCCGAAGAAGCCGAACTCGGCGCTGCGAAAGATCGCGCGCGTCCGCCTGACCAACGGCATGGAGGTCACCGCCTACATCCCGGGCATCGGCCACAACCTCCAGGAGCACTCGGTCGTCCTCGTCGAGGGCGGCGCGGTGCCCGACCTTCCGTCGGTGAAGTACCACATCGTGCGCGGCACGCTCGACACCGCGGGGGTCAAGGACCGCAAGCGTGGCCGCAGCCTCTACGGCGCGAAGAACCCGAACCCCAAGAAGAAGAAGGCTTCGTAGCGTGCCACGACGAGCTCGTCCGCAGGAACGCAAGACCGCTCCCGATCGCAAGTACGGGAACGTGTCGCTCGCGCAGTTCAACAACAAGCTCATGCAGCGCGGCAAGCGCACGACCGCGGAGGGGATCATCTACGGCGCCCTCACGCAGGCCGAGACGACGACGCGCAAGCCGGGCATCGAGATCTTCGAGCTCGCGCTGAAGAACGCGATGCCGCTGATCGA
Source organism: Candidatus Limnocylindria bacterium (assembly GCA_041493915.1). GTDB lineage: Bacteria > Chloroflexota > Limnocylindria > P2-11E > P2-11E > CF-39. The sequence continues at coordinate 856 of JBGPZT010000199.1, read as the reverse complement.
GGTCAAGCCGCGCCGCGTCGGTGGCGCGACCTACCAGGTCCCGGTCGAGATCCGTGCCGACCGTCGCACCTCGCTCGCCATGCGCTGGCTCATCCAGGCCGCGCGCAAGCGTCCGGGGAAGTCGATGGCCGACCGCCTCGCCGGCGAGCTCGTGGACGCGATGAACAACGCCGGGGGCGCTGTCCGCCGCAAAGAAGAGACGCACAAGATGGCCGAGGCCAACAAAGCGTTCTCTCACTACAAGTGGTGAACGAAGTGAACCACGGCAGCACGAAGTACAAGTGGTAGCGGTAGCTGAGATGATCGAAACGAAGTCGAACAAGGCCTCCAAGGTCGCGCGCGAATATCCCCTGGAGCGCTACCGGAACATCGGGATCATCGCGCATATCGACGCGGGCAAAACGACCGTCACCGAGCGCGTCCTCTTCTACACCAAGAAGATCTACAAGATCGGCGAGGTACACGACGGCGCCGCGACGATGGACTGGATGCCCCAGGAGCAGGAGCGCGGCATCACCATCACGGCCGCCGCGACGACGTGCTTCTGGAAAGATCACCGTGTGAACATCATTGACACGCCCGGACACGTGGACTTCACGGTCGAAGTGGAGCGCTCGCTGCGCGTCCTCGACGGGGCCGTCGTCGTGTTCGACGGGGTCGCCGGCGTGGAGCCGCAGTCCGAGACCGTGTGGCGCCAGGCCGACAAATACAAGGTGCCGCGCATCTGCTTCATCAACAAGCAGGACCGCCTCGGCGCGGACTTCAAGCGCTGCGTCGACATGATCGTCGACCGTCTCGGCGCGAACCCGGCCGTCATCCAGCTTCCGATCGGGAGCGAGGACAAGTTCCGCGGCGT
>JBGPZT010000198.1:0-4069 GCA_041493915.1 Candidatus Limnocylindria bacterium | reverse complement strand
GCGGCCGATCGTCCTCCTCGCATTCGGCCTCGTGATCTTCACCGCGGCGGTCGTCGCGGTCGTCGCGCACGCGCTCGTGCCGGCCCTCGGCTGGGCGGGGGCGTTCGCCCTCGGCGCGATCGTCGCGCCGCCCGATGCCGTTGCCGCGACCGCGATCTTCCAGCGCGTGGGAGTGCCGCGCCGCATCGTGACGATCCTCGAGGGCGAGAGCCTGGTGAACGACGCGACCGCGCTCGTGATCTACCGCTTCGCCGTCGCCGCTGTCGCCGCCGGCACGTTCTCCCTCATCGACGCCGGCGGTTCGTTCGTCGTCGTCCTCATCGGCGGCGTCGCGATCGGCGTCATCGTCGGGCTGGCCGGGGAGTGGCTGCTCGCGCACATCCCCGACACCGCCATCGCCGTGACGATCACGCTCCTCGCGCCGTTCGCCGCGTATCTCCCGGCGGAGTCGCTGGGCGTCTCGGGCGTGCTCGCGACCGTGGTCGCCGGACTCTTCGCCCGTCGCGCGCTACGCCGGTCTTCATCCGATGTGCGTGTCGTCGGGACCGCGGCCTGGCAGATACAGCTGTTCCTGCTGAACGGACTCGTCTTCATGCTCATCGGCCTGCAGCTGCCCAGCGTGCTGCGTGGGCTGAGCACCGATCTCGGCCGTACTGCCGCGATCACCGCGGCGATCGCGCTCACCGTGGTGATCGCCCGCATCGTCTGGGTCTACCCGGCGACGTACCTGCCGCGTCTCATCCCAGCGGTCGGCCGCCGCGATCCGAACCCGCCGTGGCAGGCCGTCTTCGTCGTCGCGTGGTCCGGTCTTCGCGGCGTGGTGTCGCTCGCGGCCGCCCTGGCGCTGCCGCTCGGCTTCCCTGAACGCCCCCTCATCCTCTTCCTCGTCTTCGCCGTGATCCTCGTCACGCTCGTCGGCCAAGGGCTGACGCTCCCGCTCGTCATCAAGAAGCTCGGGCTCGCGCCCGACGGCGACGCGTCGCACGACGAGGTGCACGCGCGCGGCCTCACGACCGAAGCGGCGCTCGCGCGGATCGAGGAGCTCCGTGCGCAGTGGCCGGATCACCTGGAGCTCGTCGACCAGCTCCGCGACAGGTACGCGCATCGCGCCCGGCACGACCTGGCGCATCACGAGGATGGGGGAGCGGCGGAGCAGGAGCTGCTCGAGCACGGGCTCATCCGCCGTGAAGTGATCGACGCCGAACGCCGCGCCGCATTCGACCTCCACGAGCGCGGCGTGATCACGGATGAGGTGCTGCGCCGACTCGAGCGCGATCTCGACCTCGAAGACCTGCGCATGGAGGCCTGAGCCGCGGGCGCTTAGAGTTGCCACATGCGTGAGACCGCTGGCGCACCGCGACCCGACGACACCGCCGCGCCGGATGAGCTGACGAAGCTCCATCGCTCCGAGACGAAGACGCGCACGGCCGCCGAGGCGAAGCGCGAGGGACCAACGCTCGACACGGTGAAGGCCGACCCGCGCGTGAAGACCTACATCCGCTCCGCGAACCAGCAGACCGGCGCCATCGGCTACACGGAACACGGGGAACGGCACGCGAACACCTCGGCCGACGGTGCGCGCTTCATCCTGAAATCGCTCGGCCACGACGCGCGCCGCTGCGAGGTCGCGGCCGTTGCCGCCTACCTCCACGACATCGGCAACGTCATCACGCGCGGAAGCCATGCGCAGACAGGCGCGTTGCTCTCCGAAGCCATCCTCGTCGACACGGGCTTCGAGCTGGAGGAGATCGCGACGATCATGGGCGCGATCGCGAACCACGAGGAGTCCGAGGGCGGCCTGCCGGTCAGCGCCGTGTCGGCGGCGGTGATCATCGCCGACAAGAGCGACGTGCATCGCAGCCGTGTGCGCAACCCGAAGACCACCTCGTTCGACATCCACGACCGCGTGAACTTCGCGGCGACGTCCGCCGAGATAAAAGTGAGCCGCAAGGAGAAGCTGATCACACTCGAGCTTGCCATCGATACCGAGGTCGCGCCGCTCATGGAGTACTTCGAGATCTTCCTCTCGCGCATGATGCTGTCGCGCCGCGCGGCGGAGTTCCTTCACTGCAGCTTCGCGCTCGTCATCAACGGCACGCGGCTGTTGTGATCCGATGGCCACTGCGCGTCCGCGCCGTCCGACCAAAGTGCGCACCACCACCGCCGCCGGCGGCGTGGTGACGCGCGGCGCCGGCGACGACCTGGAGGTCGTGCTCAACGGACGCACCAGCGACGGCACCTGGGTCTTCGCCAAGGGCACGCCCGATGCGGGCGAATCGATCGAGGAGACCGCGGTCCGCGAGGTCCGTGAGGAGACCGGTCTCGACGTGAGCATCGTCGCGCCCATCGGCGTGACCGACTACTGGTTCGCGGTGCCCGGCGAGCGCGTGCACAAGTTCGTTCATTTCTTCCTGATGCGCGCCGACGGCGGCGACGTCTCGCGGCACGACCAGGAGTACGACGACGTTCGTTGGGTGTCGGCGACGGACGCCCGCCGGATGCTGTCGTACGCGACCTATCGCGAAATGCTCGACCGCGCCATCGACGCCGCGCGAGCGGCGGCATGACGACCGACCCGCCGCTGCGGCGGACGCCGCTCTACGAGGAGCACCGGGGTCTCGGCGCGCGCATGGTGCCGTTCGCGGGATACGAGATGCCCCTCCAGTACACCGGGATCGTCGGTGAGCACCGCGCTGTGCGTGAGGACGCGGGTGTCTTCGATCTGTCGCACATGGGCGAGTTCCACTTCGACGGACCGAAAGCGCGCGCCGCCGTCGATCGACTCGTCTCGAGCGACATCGCGGGTCTCGAGCCGGGGCAGGCGCGGTACGGGCTCCTCTGCAACGAGCGTGGCACGATCGTGGACGACGTCATCGTCTACCGCACCGGCGCCGACCATCTCATGATGGTCGTGAACGCCGCGAACATCGAGAAGGACGAGGCGCATGTCCGCCGCCATCTGCCGAAGGACGTCGCCTTCGCCGACCGTTCCGCCGATACGGCCCTCATCGCGGTCCAGGGTCCGAGGGCCGCGGACATCATCGGGCGAGTTGCCGGTGGCAGCGTCGTGGCGCTGCCGCCGTTCGGCGTGAAGTCGGCGCGCGCGGCAGGCGCGGAAGCGACGATCGCGCGCACCGGTTACACCGGCGAGGATGGATTCGAGGTCTTCGTCGCCAACGCCGACGCCGTGCGGGTGTGGCAGGCGCTCCTCACCGCGGGCGGCGGCAGCCGCGGCGAGTCGCTGACTCCGGTCGGCCTCGGCGCGCGCGACACGCTCCGGCTCGAGGCGCGCTTCTCGCTGTACGGGAACGACATCGACGAGACGACCGGCCCGATCGAGGCCGGGCTCGGCTGGACGTGCAAGCTCGAAAAGGACTTCGGCGGGCGGGATGCGATCACCAAACAGAAGGCCGACGGCCCGAAGCGCCGGATCGCGGGGCTGGTCGTCGAGGGCGGCGTCGCGCGCCATGGCCACGACGTCACTTCCGACGGGCGCGTCGTGGGAAAAGTCACGAGCGGCACCTACGGGCCGACGGTCGCCCAGAACATCGCCCTCGCCTACGTTCCGACGGAGCTGTCCAAGGTCGGCACCGCGCTGGCGGTCCGCATCCGCGAGAAGGACGTTCCCGCTACGGTAGTGAAGACTCCCTTTTATCGGAGGGCACAGTGAGCACCGTCCCCGACGATCTGCGCTACTCGAAGGAGCACGAATGGGTGCGCCTCGAGGGCGACACGGCCACGATCGGCATCACGCACTTCGCCGCGGAGCAGCTCGGTGACGTCGTCTTCGTCGAGCTGCCCGAGAAGAGCGCCAGCGTCCGCCAGTTCGCGAGCCTCGGCGTCGTCGAGTCGGTGAAGGCCGCATCCGACATCTACAGCCCGATCTCGGGCGAGGTCCTTGAACGGAACGTGAGCGTGATCGAGAAGCCGGAGCTCGTGAACACGTCGCCGTATGAGCGGGGCTGGCTGGTGAAGGTCCGTCTCGCCGACAAGGGCGAGCTCAGCAAGCTGCTCTCCGCGCAGGACTATCGCGCGCACATCGGCGAGACGGCCGGCGCCGGGGGCGACT
>JBGPZT010000136.1:0-7346 GCA_041493915.1 Candidatus Limnocylindria bacterium | reverse complement strand
GGGCGTTCAGCTGGTCGTTACTGACGATCGCCGCCACGTACTGGTTGCCAGTTCGGATCAGATCGATGAGGCGCCGGCCGACCTTCGGCTCCAGGAAGCCGAGGAGCTCGCCGTCGCGAGCGTGGACCGCCAGCAGGCCTTCCTGCTCCTTGAGCTGGGCTTCGGCGCCGGGGCTGTAACGGGCGAGGATGTGCGGTGGCGCCGGGTTGATCAGGCGGAGGATGCCCGTCTTCCCCATGTCCTCGATGAAGAGGCGGGGCTGGGTCCGGGACGTGGTGACGTTCGGCTTGGTGTGGTGCTCGAGCATTTGCACGATGCGCTGCGAGCCGCGAATGGCGATGGAGTTGTACGGCTCGCCCTTCAGCACCTCGGCGAACGACGCTTTCGCCTCCTCGAGCTTCCCCTGCTCCAGGAGCGCGCGGCCCATCCGGTTGCGCGCCTCGATGTCGCCAGGCGCGGCCTCGAGGATCTTCGCGTTCAGGTCGGACGCGCGCGTCCAGTCCGCCTCGAGGGCCGCCGCGACGGCCTGATCCGCCATGGCTCGGACGCGCAGTCCTGTGTCAGAGGTGGGTGTCATGGGAGTCCTCATTCTAGCCCGGGCGGTACCCTTGCGCGCGTGCCGTACCTCTCAGACATCCAGCATCGGCGCGTGATCGAGCCGAACGGCACCGAGGTCGCGAAGCTCGCCGATCTCGCGGTGGTCCCGCAGGGACAGTTCCCGGCGGTGCAGTGGGCGATCCTCGCGACGCCCAAGGGCGAGCGCGTCGTCCGCTGGAGCGAGCTCGCACAGGAGATCGGGCACCTCAGGCTGCGCGGTCGGCTCGAGACGATCGCCGACGCGCCGCTGCCACAGGAGGCGCTGCGCCTCTCCCGCGACATCATGGACAAGCAGGTCGTCGACACGCACGGCGCCAAGGTCGTGCGCGTGAACGATCTCCAGCTCTCCGAGGTCGATGGGCAGCTGCGGCTCGTCGGCGCCGACGTCGGCCTGCGCGGGCTCCTGCGCCGCGTCGGCGCCGAAGGTCTCGCGGAGCGGGTCGTCGGGCTCGCGGGCCAGAAGCTGCCGCGCGGGATCATCCCGTGGCATCTGGTCGAACCTCTCTCCGCGCCGGACGCGAACGTCCGCGTGACCGTGCCGCGCACCAAACTCGCATTGCTGCACCCGGCGGACATCGCCGACATCGTCGAAGAGATGAGCGTTGACGAGCGGCGCGCGGTGTTCGAAGAGCTCGACATCGAGACAGCGGCCGAAACGCTGTCCGAGGTCGAGCCGGAGATGCAAGCGTCGATCGTGCGCGACCTCGACGAGGAGCGCGCCGCCGACATCCTCGACGAGATGGCGCCTGACGAGGCCGCCGACCTCCTTCAGGACCTGCCCGAGGAGCGCCGCGAGGAGCTCGTCGATCTCATGGAGAAGGACGAGGCGGCGGACGTCGAGGAGCTGCTCACCTACCCCGAGGATTCCGCGGGCGGGATCATGACGACAGACCTCATCGCGCTTCCGGCGCAGCTCACCGCGGGGGGGGCCATCGACCGCCTCCGCGAGCTTCAGCCCGAGCCGCAGCTCACCTATTACCTGTATGTCATCGATGGCCAGGGCCGGCTCGACGGCGTCATCTCGTTGCGCGACCTCGTCGTCGCCAAGCCGGAGACGCCGATCAGCGAGGTCATGGACCGCAACGTCCTCAAGGTCGATGGGACGACGCCCAAGGAGGAGGTCGCTGCGCTCATCGCGAAGTACAACCTGCTCGCGCTGCCAGTGGTCGATGCGCGACGCAAGCTTCTCGGCACCGTGACCATCGATGACGTCGTCGACATCATGCTCCCGCGCGGTTGGAAGAAGAGGTCGCTCAGGTCGATCGCTAGGTGAGGGGCGCCGGCATCGCGCGACCGCTGGGCGCGCTGAGACGCCGTGCGGCCCGACGGCGGCTCGCCCTCGCCGCGTTCTTCATGGTCGTGGGCCCGGGCGTCATCACGGGGTTCGCGGGCAACGAGGCGGGCGGGGTCACCACATACTCCTCGGTGGGCGCGCACTTCGGCTACTCGCTGTTGTGGCTTCTGTTGGCGGCGAGCATCGGCCTCGGGATCATCCAGGAGATGTGCTCGCGCATGGGCCTTGCGACCGGACAGGGCCTCTCCGACCTCATCCGCGAGCGTTTCGGCGTGCGCTGGACCATCCTCGCGATGATCGTTCTCGTCATCGCGAACGGTACCAACGTGGTCGCCGAATACGCCGGTATCGCGGCGAGCGTGGAGCTCCTCGGCGTGCCGCGGATCGTGTCCGTACCGATCGCCGCGCTCGCGGTCTGGACGCTGGTCGTGTTCTTCAGCTACCGCTTCGTCGAGCGCGTCCTCTTCGTGCTCGTGCTCGCGTTCCTCGCCTACCCGATCTCCGTCTTCATCCTGCGGCCGGACTGGCCGGTCGTGATGTCGGGATTCATCCCGTCGCTGCCAAACAGTCCGTCGGCGCTCGTCTTCGCGCTCGCGCTCGTCGGCACGACGATCACTCCGTATCTTCTGTTCTACATGCAGGCCTCAGTCGTGGACAAAGGCGTCGGTCGCCAGTCCGCGACGTACGCTCGCCTCGACGTGTTCCTCGGCGCCGCGCTCGCCGGGCTCTTCGCGTTCTTCATCATCGTCGTCACCGGGACCGTGCTCTATCCCGCGGGGATCGACGTCACGTCGGCCGACGCGGCCGCGCAAGCGCTGGTCCCGCTCGCCGGCGCGCGCGCTGGCTTGCTCTTCGCGGTGGGACTCTGCGGAGCGTCGCTGCTCGGCGCGGTGGTCATGCCGCTCTCGACGTCGTACGCGATCTGCGAGGCCTTCGGCTGGGAATCCGGCATCAGCAAGAACTTTCGCGAGGCGCCCGTGTTCATGAGCCTGTTCACGCTGCTGCTCGTGCTCGGTGCGGTCGTCGTGCTCATCCCGGGCATCTCGCTCATACCGCTCATCATCTCAGCGCAGATCGCGAACGGTGTGCTGCTGCCGATCGTGCTGATCTTCATCCTGCGGCTCGCGACCGACCGTCGCCTCATGGGCGACGCCGTGAACGGTCGCGTCGCGACCGTCCTCGGCTGGGGCGTGGTCGCGGTGGCCGGTTCGCTCTCGCTCGCGTATCTCGTCGTGTCGGTCTTCGCGACTTAGCGAGCGGTCAGTGGCGTGTGCGTGTCACCGTAACGTCGTGAAGCTCGTTGGGACGGCCTCACTTGCCGCCCTGCTCGCCGTCACGTGCACGTCCACGTCCACCTCGACGCCGCAGTCCGGCCCGCCCGCGACCAACGCCGGCATCGTTGCGCCCGCGGCCGCGGTCGTCGCTCGGGCAGCGAGCGTTCCCGCCGACCACCGCTACATCGCGCTCTCCGACGGGCAGACCGGTCGGATCCTGCTCGTCGATCTCGCCAAAGGCGCGAGCACGGAGATCGTCGCGGCACGCGGTTCCCCGGGACGGCCCTACTACGCGCCGCCCTTCAGCGAGTCGGCTGACGGGAGGCGGCTCCTCGTCGCCGCGGTCGGTCCCGCGGATCGGTCAGCGCTCTATCTCATCGACGTCGCCGGCGGGACCGCGACGCTCCTCTACGAGGACGAGGAGATCTGGTCCATCGGGTCGCTGCACGGCGTGATCAGCCCGGACGGCGCGCGGTACGCGTTCCATGGACACGACGGCGTCCGCGTCGGCGATACCGCGGGCGGCCCCACGCGTCTGTTCGTCGAGGACGAGGATTCGTCGGATATGGCGAAGATCTGGTATCCGGTGGCGTGGTCGGTCGATCGGAGCGCGATCGTCCTCGGGCAAGGGACCGACGCAGTCACGAAGCTCGGCGCGTTCCGCGCGAGCAACGGCTCGATGTTCTGGAGCGGTACCGGCTCGCAGCTCAGCTGGCGTGTGAGATCACCACTGCTCGCCATCGCCGGCAGCGCGGGCACCTTCGGCGGCGACAACCGCGTTTACGTGGTCGAGCCGAGCGACGGACAGATCCAGGATCTCGAGCCGCTTGCGGCGAAGTACTTCGGCTCGATCGCCTGGCATCCGAGCGCCGATCGCGTGCTCTACACGGCTGCCGACAGCCAGTTCGCGGAGGCCGACGTCTACACGCGCTCGCTCAGCGAGGACTTCCCGAAGCGCGTCGATTCGCCGAAGAAGGTCTGGGAAGCGTGGTGGTCGAGCGATGGATCGCGGATCTACGCGACCGCGGCGCGGGAAGCGACGGCGGGCGCCCCGGGCGTGGGCGACTTCGACATCCTCGAGCTACCGAGCGGCCGCGTTGTGGCCTCCGTGTGCCGCGCCGATCCGCGCGGGCAGTGCCGCTAACGCGGCTGTTCGAGCACCTCGCCGAACGCATCGAGCCAGCGGTCGGGATTCTCCTGGAAGATGAGCTTGCAGCGGTCGCGGTCGAACTCGTAGTAGCGGCCCTCGTACCGAAGACGGATCCGGGTTGCCTCGAGCAGGGTCTTGCAGACGGCACAGACCGCGGCCATCAGATCGGCTCGAGCTCGAGGAGCGGCTGGTGCGCGCGCACGAGCTGCCCGTTCTCGGCCAAGATCCGCTTCACCTTTCCGCCGGCGGTCGAGCGGATCTCGTTGAACAGCTTCATCGCCTCGATGAGTGCGATGACGTCGCCCTTGTTCACGACGGCGCCGATCTGGACGAAGGGCGGCGCCTGTGGCGTGGGCGAGCGGTAGAAGACGCCGGTCAGGGGTGCGTTGACCGTCGGGAGCTCGCCCTTCGCCTGCTGGTCCGGACCGGTGACCACCACGCCGCCGGTCGCCGGCGCCGAAGCACTTTGCGCGGCGGCCGCCGTGGGAACGCCGTTCTTGCTCACCTTCACACGCAAGCCGCCGCGGCGGATCTCGAGCTGTTGCACGTCCTCCGCGGCGAGGCGCTGCAACAGCTCGGTCACGAGGGCGTTGGCGTCCGCGCGCAGCTTCTTCGGGTCGGCCATCTCTACGTCCAGCGCTGCAGCAGCAGCGCCGCGTTGTGGCCGCCGAAGCCCATCGAGTTCGACAGCGACACGTCGACCTGCTGCTTGCGCGTGACGTTCGGCACGTAATCGAGGTCGCAAACGGGATCGGGCACTTCCTGGTTGATCGTCGGCGGTAGCACGCCGTCGCGCATCGCCAGCGCGCAGAAGATGGCCTCGATGGCGCCCGCGGCGCCGAGGGTGTGCCCGGTCATCGACTTCGTCGACGACACCGCGAGCTTGTAGGCATGGTCTCCGAAGAGCGTCTTCACGGCGGCGGTCTCGGACCCGTCGTTCGCCGGGGTCGACGTGCCGTGCGCGTTGATGTACCCGACATCGGTCGGAGCGATACCGGCGCTCTCGATGGCCATACGCATCGCTCGCACGGCGCCCTCGCCGCCCTCGGCGGGCGCGGTCACGTGGTGCGCATCGGCGCTCTGGCCGTAGCCGATGAGCTCCGCGACGATGCGCGCGCCGCGCGCCCGCGCGAACTCGAGCTCCTCGAGGATGACGCAACCGCCGCCCTCGCTGAACACGAAGCCATCGCGGTCCTTGTCGAAGGGCCGCGAGGCCTTCTCGGGAGCGTTGTTGCGACGCGACAGCGCGTGGGCCTGGTTGAACGCGGCGATCGCGATCTTGATCAGGCCCGCCTCGGAGCCGCCGGCGATCATCACGTCGGCCTGGCCGCGCCGGATGATCTCGGATGCCTCGCCGATCGCGTGTGCGCTCGACGCGCACGCTGAGACGTGACCCATGTTCGGGCCCTTGGCGCCGAACTTCATCGCGATCTCGCCCGCGGCCATGTCGATGATCATCATCGGGATCATGAACGCGGAGACACGCCGTGGGTCTTTCGCGTGCGACAGGACGTTCTCGACGACGGTGCTCACGCCGCCGATGCCGGACCCGAACGCGACGCCCACACGTGGCGCGAGGTCCTTCGTGATCTCGAGCTTCGCGTCGGCGAGCGCCTGGGACGCCGTCGCGACGGCGAACTGCGCGAAGCGGTCGGCGCGACGCGCTTCTTTGCGCTCCATGTAGTCGAGCGGATCGAAGTCGCGCACCTCACCGCCGATCGTCGTCTCGAGACCGGTCGTGTCGAAGCGCGTGATCGTGCCGATGCCGCTGCGGCCCGCGAGTATGCCTTCCCACGTCTTCGCGACCGAGCCACCCAGCGGCGTGATCATGCCGAGGCCCGTCACGACGACGCGCCGTCGTTCACCGTCGCGCATGTGCCGAGTCTAAGAGGCTCGCGCGCTCACCGCGACGCGGCGGAAGCGCTTGTACATGCGGTCGTAGTTCTTGCGGCTGCGCTTCTCGCGCTCCTCGTCGGAGAGAGCCTCCCAGGCGCGATGCGCGTGCCGCGTCGCGTGATCCGCCCCGACCGCGACGGCCCGCAGCCCGAGCTCGCGGACCGCGGACGATACCGCGATGTCGAGGTTGCGGTAGAAGCGATAACGCTCGTCGAAGCCGCCGACCGCGAGGAGCGTGTCGCGCCGCGCCGCCTGACAGTAGCCCTGGATCGCGTCGCAGTCGCCGCTGGTCACCTCATCGAAATGCTTCATGTCACTGGTGCGCAGCCCCCAGGGCCCAGCGATGCCGGCGCCCTCGCCGAGCGCCTGCTCGAGAGTCGCGAAGAGCGGCCCCGTGATCTCGACCGAGGGGTCGAGCTCCAGCACGGATCGCCCGCGCGCGATGCGCAGCAGCGCGTTGCGGCCGGCGCCCTCGCCGAGATCGCGGTCGGCGTGATGGATCCGCACGCGCGGCTCGCGGGCCGCCAGCGCATCGAGCAGCCGCTTCGCGGGCTCGCTCGACCCCTGATCCAGAACGAGCACCTCTCCGTCGGCCGGGACGAAGGTCACTATGCCGCGCACGCAGCGGGCGAGGTCCTCGGGCCATTCGCGCGTGAGCACGCAGACCGACCATGAGAGCGCCGGCCGCGCGGCACGGCCGTCGCGGAGCTCGTTCGCCGACGCGATGGTCTGGCGGGTCCGCGGCGCCAGCCGCCGATCAGCGCGCGCGACGAGCACGCCCCTGGCAAGATCGTCGACCCGCAGCCCGTCGAATCTGGGCCGGAGTCGGTCGGCGGCCGCGTAGTCGCGCGTCGCTCTGGCGCGCTCGTGGTCGGCGATGGCCGCGAGCGCCGGGTCCGGCGCATCGACGCGCTCGCGCGCCACGGCGGCGAGATCGAGGCCCAGCACCAGATCGGTGTCGCGCACGAACTGGAGACGCACGGAGGGTGGGATGTCCGCGTCGGCGACGCAGGCCTGCACGAGGGCGAGCGCTCCCGGGAGGTCGAGGTCGTCCGCGAGCCGCTCGCGGAAAAGGTCGTTCCAGCGCTCGCGCGCGACGCTGCCGAACGCCACCCCGATCCGCTCTGGCGTGACG